>NZ_JAFBBQ010000001.1:2733430-3066861 GCF_016907255.1 Microbacterium keratanolyticum
TCACGGTCTCCCGTCGGCACGCCGAGATCCTTCGCGCCGGAACCGCCTTCGAGGTCATCGATCAGCGTTCGCTGAACGGCACCTACGTCAACGGAGAGCGTGTCGACCGCAGCGAGCTCGGCAATGGCTACGAACTGCGTATCGGCAAGTTCCGCCTCAACTTCTTCGCCTCACCCGCTGACGCCACGGCCAACGGCTGATGGCCGCTGCCTCCGCCCGCGAGCGCTCTGCGCCCGCGGCGCTCCTCAGCATCGGTCAGGTCCTGTCCCGTCTCACCCCGGAGTTTCCGCAGCTCTCCTCGAGCAAGCTGCGCTTCCTGGAAGAGCGCGGCATCGTCACGCCGTCTCGCACCGAGTCCGGGTACCGCAAGTTCGCGCCGAAGGACGTAGACCGTCTGCGACTTGCGCTCACGCTCCAGCGTGATCGCTACATGCCGCTCAGCGTCATTCGCGAGCACCTCGATCGCCGCGACGAAGAGGGCGTCGATCCTTCGGCAGATCTTCCTGTCTCGATCGTGGCGACTCCGCGACGGTTCCGCCGTGAAGAGCTGTTGTCGGCCGCAGGAGCCGCGCCGCAGCTTCTGAACGACGCGATCAGCACGGGCGTGATCCTGCCCGCCGACACGTACACAGAGTCGACGGTCGCACTGCTGCGCGGCCTTGTCGCCCTCGACCGCCACGGCATCGAACCGCGTCACCTGCGTCAGCTGCGCCAGAGCGCGGAACGCGATGTCGCGCTGGTCGAATCTGCCCTCTCCGCGCTTCTGCGTCGCACCGACACCGCTTCGCGGGCGAAAGCGGCAGAAATGGCTCCCGAGCTTGCGGCGCGCCTCGACGAGGTGCGGGGAATGTTCGCGAAAGAGGCGCTCGCGCGCCTGCTGTCGTAACGAACTGATTGCGACACACCTCCGCACACATGCGGATGTGATTGCCGGGGCAGGGGGCCTGCTCTAGCGTGGAGATATCGACTTCGAGGAGGTACGGCATGAGCGCCGAAGATCTGCGTGACCAGCCGTCATTCGGCGACGGACTCCTCTTCACGGACGGCCTGCCCGACATGGAAGACGAGGTCGGCTACCGCGGTGCCGTCGCCGCGCGCGCGGCTGGCATCACCTACCGTCAGCTCGATTACTGGGCACGCACCGAACTCGTGGAGCCCACGGTTCGCGGCGCCAGTGGCTCGGGATCACAGCGTCTCTACGGCTTCCGCGACATCCTGGTCCTCAAGCTCGTGAAGAGCCTGCTCGACACAGGCATCTCGCTGCAGCAGATCCGCACGGCCGTCGAGCAGCTTCGTTCCGCCGGCATCCGCAACCTGTCGGGGACCACGCTCATGAGTGATGGTGCATCGGTCTACCTCTGCACGTCCAACGATGAGGTCATCGACCTTGTCAGCCGTGGGCAGGGCGTGTTCGGCATTGCGGTCGGCAAGGTGCTGCGCGAGGTTGAATCCACCCTCATCGAGTTCGAGCCTGCGGCGATCGATCCGGTCGACGAGCTCTCCGTGCGCCGCGCGCGCCGCACGGCCTGACTTTCGAAGAGACACCCGACAGCCGGGAGCACTGCTTCCACGAAAAACGCCTTCGATGCGAGAGAACTCGCGCCGAAGGCGTTTTCTGATGACAGGGATCAGGCGTGCGGTGTCTCGGGCGTGGAGATGCGGCCGGTGCGCATGATGCGGTCGAGCAGTGCATCGAAATCGGCGGCGAGTTCCTGTGCCGAGTCTCCGGGCCAGATGTGCAGCGGTTTCGCGGCGCCCTGAGCCTGCTGCAGCGATGTGCGCTCGGGCAGCTGCGGCGAGAGGACGAGCGGGCCGAACATGTCGCGCAGCTCTTTGATGCGGAACTGGTGCTCGATCGACTGCGGACGCACGCGGTTCACCACGATGCCGAGCGGCTGCAGGCGCGGCGAGAGACCGCGGCGGATCTCTTCGATCGCGCGCAGGGCGCGGTCGGCGGCGGCCACCGAGAACAGGCCGGGCTCGGTGACGACCATGACACGGTCGCTCGCGGCCCAGGCGGTGCGCGTGAGAGCGTTCAGCGAGGGCGCACAGTCGATCAGCACGAGGTCGTAGTCGGCCTCGACAGACGCGAGGGCCTCTTCGAGCTTCCAGACATCGCGCACCGTGGGGTGCGGTCCGTCGAAGTTGATGGCGGACGGGCTGCCGATGAGGACATCGATCGTGCCAGGGTGCACCTTCGCCCACCCGCTGGAGGTGATCGCCTGACGGACGACCTTCTCTTTCGGGTTCGCGAGAACATCGGCAATGTTCAGTCGACCGGCGACCTGGATATCCATGCCGGTGGACACATCGGACTGGGGGTCGAGGTCGACCACGAGGGTCCGGACCCCACGGGCGAAAGCCGCCGACGCTAGGCCCAGTGTCACCGTGGTCTTTCCGACGCCCCCCTTGAGGGAACTGACGCTGAGTACGTGCACGAACACCACGTTACCGTCCCCTATGCTGGGGAAACACTCAGCCCCACCCTTGTGCGCGATTTTTTTCGCGCCTGAAGTGAGCACTACGAGGTGCGTATGTTCCAGAAGATTCTTGTGGCCAACCGCGGTGAGATCGCGATTCGCGCCTTTCGAGCCGCATTCGAGGTGGGGGCGCGCACTGTCGCGGTCTTCCCTCATGAAGATCGCGGATCAGTCCATCGGCTGAAGGCCGATGAGGCGTATGAGATCGGTGAGCGCGGGCATCCGGTCCGCGCCTACCTCGACGTCGACGAAATCATCCGCGTCGCGCTCGAGAGCGGCGCCGACGCGATCTACCCCGGGTACGGATTCCTCTCTGAGAACCCGGAACTGGCCGCGAAGGCCGCGGCCGCAGGCATCGTTTTCGTCGGGCCGCCGGCATCAGTGCTGGAGATGGCGGGCAACAAGGTCGAGGCCAAGCGCCATGCGATCGAGGCGGGGGTCCCCGTGCTCCGGTCGACAGAGGCATCCGACGACGTCGAAGCGCTCGTCGCGCAGTCCGCGGAGATCGGCTTCCCGCTCTTCGCGAAGGCGGTCGCCGGTGGCGGCGGGCGAGGGATGCGTCGCGTCGAGAGCGCCGGAGAGCTGGCACCCGCACTTGCGGAGGCGATGCGCGAGGCGCAGAGCGCATTCGGCGACCCGCGGATGTTCCTGGAACAGGCCGTCATGCGACCGCGCCACATCGAGGTGCAGATCCTCGCCGACAAGACCGGTGAGACCGTCCACCTGTTCGAGCGCGACTGCTCCGTGCAGCGTCGTCATCAGAAGGTCGTCGAGATCGCTCCGGCCCCCAACCTCGACGACAGCATTCGCCAGGCTCTGCACACCCACGCGATCGCCTTCGCGCGTTCCATCGGATACGAGAACGCCGGAACGGTCGAGTTCCTGCTGGAGACGGCGGGGGAGCGGACCGGCGAGATCGTCTTCATCGAGATGAACCCGCGCATCCAGGTCGAGCACACCGTCACGGAAGAGATCACCGACGTCGACCTCGTCCAGACGCAGCTGCGCATCGCGGCTGGCCAGACGCTCGCCGAGCTCGGACTGCAGCAGGAGAACCTGCAGGTGCGCGGAGCGGCTTTGCAGTGCCGCATCACCACAGAGGACCCCACGCAGGGTTTCCGCCCCGACACGGGGAAGATCACGACGTACCGCTCGCCTGGTGGCGCCGGCATCCGCCTCGACGGCGGCACGGTGCACCAGGGCGCGCAGATCAGCCCGCACTTCGACTCGATGCTGTCGAAGCTGACCTGCCGTGCGCGTGATTTCCCTGCGGCCGTGGCCCGCGCGCGTCGCGCACTGGCGGAGTTCCGCATCCGCGGGGTCTCCACGAACATTCCCTTCCTGCAGGCGCTGCTCGACGATGAGGCCTTCGTGAACGGCGACATCAGCACGTCGTTCATCGACGAGCGACCCGACCTGCTGGTCGGACGGGTCTCGAAGGACCGCGGGACGAAGATCCTCAACTGGCTGGTCGACGTCACGGTCAACAAGCCGAACGGTGCGCATCCCGGTCACGCGGACCCGAGCACCAAGCTCCCGGCCGTGGATCTCACGGTGGCCCCCGAGCCCGGTTCTCGTCAGCGTCTGCTCGAGCTCGGACCGGAGGGCTTCGCCCGTGCGCTGCGTGCGCAGTCGGCCGTCGCCGTCACCGACACGACGTTCCGCGACGCGCACCAGTCGCTGCTGGCGACCCGCGTGCGCACACGCGACCTCACTGCGGTCGCCCCGCACCTGGCGCGTCTCACCCCGCAGCTGTTGTCGGTCGAGGCGTGGGGCGGAGCGACCTACGACGTCGCTCTGCGCTTCCTCGGCGAAGACCCGTGGGAGCGGCTCGACAAGCTGCGCGAGGCCCTTCCGAACGTCGCGATCCAGATGCTGCTGCGCGGGCGCAACACAGTCGGCTACACCCCGTACCCGACCGCCGTGACGGAGGCCTTCGTGCGCGAGGCCGCGACGAGCGGCGTCGACATCTTCCGCATCTTCGACGCGCTCAACGACATCTCGCAGATGCGCCCGGCCATCGACGCGGTCCGTGAGACCGGAATCGCGGTCGCTGAGGTCGCCCTCTGCTACACGGGCGATCTGTTGAACCCCGCCGAGGATCTGTACACCCTCGACTACTACCTGCGCCTCGCAGAGCAGATCGTCGACTCGGGTGCGCACATCCTCGCGATCAAGGACATGGCCGGTCTCCTGCGCCCTGCGGCGGCCGCACGACTCGTCACCGCGCTTCGCGAGCGCTTCGACCTGCCCGTGCACCTGCACACGCATGACACTCCGGGCGGACAGCTCAGCACGCTGCTGGCGGCGACCGCTGCCGGTGTCGATGCGGTGGATGCCGCATCCGCGCCGCTGTCCGGAACGACCAGCCAGCCGTCGCTGTCGTCGCTGGTCGCCGCCCTCGCGCACACTGACCGCGACACCGGGATCAGCCTCGATGCCGTGTCGGACCTCGAACCCTACTGGGAGGCCGTGCGTCGCCAGTACGCCCCGTTCGAGTCGGGCCTTCCCGGCCCCACAGGGCGTGTCTACCACCACGAGATCCCGGGTGGTCAACTGTCGAATCTGCGTCAGCAGGCCAAGGCGCTCGGCCTGGAGAGCGACTTCGAGCTCATCGAGGACATGTACGCCGCGGCCGACCGTATCCTGGGACGCGTTCCGAAGGTGACCCCGTCGTCGAAGGTCGTCGGCGATCTCGCGCTGCACCTTGCTGCGGTGCGCGCGGATCCCACGGACTTCGAAGCCAACCCTGAGAAGTACGACGTGCCCGACTCAGTCGTCGGATTCATGGCCGGTGAACTCGGAGAGCTGCCCGGCGGGTGGCCGGAGCCCTTCCGCAGCAAGGTGCTCGCGGGCCGCGCGAAGCCGGCCGGTGTCACGCCCCTCTCGGCCGCCGAGGAGGACGCCCTCGCCGGCGACAGCGCGACACGCCGTCAGGCACTCAACACACTGCTGTTCCCTGCGCCGACCGATGAGTTCCGCCGCGTGCGCGCGCAGTATGGCGACCTCTCCGTCCTCGACACCTCCGACTACCTGTACGGCCTCATGGCCGGACAGGAGCACCTCATCGAGATCGACCGCGGTGTGCGACTCTACGTCGGACTCGAGGCGATCGGCGACGCAGATGACAAGGGCATGCGCACCGTCATGACCACGCTCAATGGGCAGTTGCGCCCCGTCTTCGTGCGTGACCGTTCGATCAGCGTGAATGTGCACGAGGTCGAGAAGGCGGATACGACGAAGCCGGGACAGGTCGCCGCGCCGTTCTCGGGAGTCGTGACGCTGAAGGCCGCCGTGGGCGACACCGTGCGCGCGAGCGAGCCCATCGCGTCGATCGAGGCGATGAAGATGGAGGCGGCGATCACCGCACCCGTCGACGGCGTCATCGAGCGACTCGCGATCGGTGAGACGCAGCAGGTCGAGGCGGGCGATCTTTTGCTCGTCATCCGCCCGGCGCACTAACCTTGCTTGGGCGAGTAGCTCGCCCAAGCTGGGAGTGACACCATGACCGTAGATCGCAAGAACTCGCGAAACGACGACGAGGAAGAGTCGCTCGGCGTCCTTGAAGACGCCGGGAACGTCGACACGACGGCGATCGGAATCCTCGGGGGCGCCACTGCTCAGGTGAGCGTGGCGCTCCCCGTGGAAGACGAAGACGACCTCGCCGACGACGACGTCGTCGCTGACGACGCATACGACGAGCTCATCCTCGAACAAGACCCCGCAGACCTCGTGAATCTCGGCGATGATGCTGTCGGTCGCATCCACGAGGCATCCGAGGTCGCCGACATCGTGATCGAGATCCCCGCGGACGCGGAGCTGCCGGCCGAGCCCGAGCCCGTGGTCGAGGGCGTCATCGAAGAAGCGCACGACGAGTCAGACGCAGACGCAGACGCAGACGCCGGCGAGGCCGAGACCATCGAAGACGCTGTGGTGCTCGACGAGCACACGGAAGGCGAGGCCGACGACGCAGGCGAGACGGCGGCCGCTGCGGAAGCCGATGCCATCGACGCCGAGCAGTCCGACGATCTCGAGGATGCTCCCGCAGAAGCGGCCGCTGTCGGCGATCCGGTCGAAGAGGCCGTGGATGAGGCGACTGCTCCCGACCCGACCCCTGACGCATCGGCGATCGCCAAGGCTCCCCGTCGTCCGGCGGCGCCATCGACACTGAAGGTGGTACCCGTGCCGAGCGAGACCCCCCGCGCCGCTGCCGACTCCGTCCGCGCGGCGGACGTCCCACCCGCGGCGAAGCGCCTCGACGACCTCGGCGAGCAGAACCGTGAGAGCGCGGATCTGCTGACCGCAGACCGTCTGCTCGACCCGCATCGGGTCACCAAGCCGGAGCCGCAGGGTGCCTGGAGCCACTTCGTCTACACGGTCTCGGGCCGCCGCATCAACCTCGGCGATGGCAAGCGCGCCCGCGCGCAGAAGGAACTCACGGCGCGGATCGCCGCACCCCTCGCAGGCGGCGCCCGCTTCGTGCCGGTGCTCTCACGCAAGGGCGGTGTCGGCAAGACGACGATCACTGCACTGCTGGGGATGGCGCTGGCGGACGCGCGCGACGACCGCGTCATCGCGGTCGACGCGAATCCCGACCGCGGCACTCTGGCGGAGCGCATCGCTCGTCCGAACGGCAAGACCGTGCGTGACCTCGTGCGCATTCATGACGACGTCAAGGGCTACCACGACATCTCCGCGATCGTGTCGCGCGATGCCACCCGTCTCGACGTGCTGGCCTCCGACACAGACCCGCGCGTCTCCGAGGCGTTCAACGACGAGGACTATGAGAACGTCGCTTCGGTCGCCGCGCACTACTACTCGCTCGTGCTCACCGACACCGGGACCGGAATCGTCCACTCGGTCATGGGAGCCACGCTCGACCACGCCGACCACCTCGTGATCGTGGCAGGTCTCAGCATCGATGAGGCGCGTCTGGCATCCGAGACGTTGACCTGGCTCGAGAGCAACGGCTACGCCGAGAAGGCACGCGAAGCGATCGTGGTGCTCAACCAGTCGACGCCGGGAGCGCCGCTCGTGCGTCTGGATGAGCTGGAAGCGCACTTCGGCACCCGCGTCCGACACGTGCTGCGGATGCCCTATGACGCGCAGATTGCGTCGGGCAGCGCCATCACGTTCGCGAACCTGCAGCCGGAGACCCGCGTCGCGGCTCGCCAGCTGGCCGCGCTCGTCGTCGAGAACCTTCGCTCGCGGGCGGCCTGATGACCGTTCGCGAGATCCGTGTCTTCGGCGATCCCGTTCTGCGCACGGTGTGCGCGCCCATCGAGACGATCGATGACGGCGTGCGCGCGCTCGTGGACGACCTCATCGACTCCGTAAAGGTGCCGGGACGGGCGGGAGTCGCCGCCCCTCAGATCGGCGTCGCGCTGCGCGCATTCAGCTACAACATCGATGGCGACATCGGATACGTGCTCAATCCGGTCCTCACCGAGGTTCGCGGTGACCCTGTGCCGACGGGGGAGGGCTGCCTCTCGGTGCCCGGGCTGTGGCACGACGCGCTTCGTCACCCGTGGGCACGCGTCGAAGGCATCGACCTCGACGGAAATCCGGTGGTGATCGAGGGCGAAGGGCTCATGGCGCAGGCTCTGCAGCATGAGACCGATCACCTCGACGGCAAGGTCTATCTCTCGCGGCTCGCTCCCGAGACGCGACGCGTCGCGATGCGACAGGTGCGCGAGAGCGATTGGTTCTGACGCCACGCACCGAGTCGGATGACGCATCTGAACAAGGAAAGGGCCCCCGCTCCTGCGGGGGCCCTTTCTTCGTCGCTGCTCAGCCGAGCGGCACCGTGGTGGTGGAGGTCGGCTCGCTGTAGATCTTCTGGATCTCGTCATCGAAGTCGGCCATGATGACATTTCGCTTGATCGACATCTTCGGCGTGAGGTGTCCGCTGGCCTCGGTCCATTCCAGGGGAAGGATCGTGAACTTGCGGATCGACTCGGCGCGCGAGACGTGGCTGTTGGCCGCATCGACGGCGCGCTGGACCTCCGCGCGCACGGCGTCGTTCTTCGCGGCATCGGCGAGCGACATGTCGGCGGGGAGCCCGTTGTTGGCGAGCCAGGTCGGCAGCATCTCGCTGTCGAGCGTGACGAGCGCGGAGATGAAGGGGCGCTGGTCGCCGACGACCACGACCTGACCGACGATCGGGTTCGAGCGGATGGGGTCTTCGAGCGCGGCGGGGGCGACATTCTTTCCGCCGGCTGTGACGAGGATCTCCTTCTTGCGGCCCGTGATCGTCAGGAAGCCTTCTGCATCGAACGATCCGATGTCGCCCGTCCGGAACCAGCCGCCCTCGCTGAACGCCTCTGCGGTCGCCTCAGGGTTGTTCCAGTACTCCTTGAAGACGTTGATGCCGCGCACCTCGATCTCGCCGTCGTCGCCCAGGCGGACGCCGACACCGGGAAGCGCAGGACCGACCGTGCCGATCTTCGACTTGTCGGCGAGGTTCACCGTGGCGGGAGCGGTCGTCTCGGTGAGTCCGTAGCCCTCCAGGATCACGACGCCGAGGCTGTGGAAGAAGTGCCCCAGTCGCGAGCCCAGGGGAGCGGAACCGGAGACGGCGTACACGACGTTGCCGCCCATCGCGGTGCGCAGCTTGCTGTAGACGAGCTTGTCGAAGAGCGCGAACTTGATCTTCAGGCCCAGAGGAATCTTCTTGCCCTCTTCGAGGAGGCGCGAGTGCTCGACCGCGGCCGCTGCGGCAGCGCGGAAGATCTTGCCCTTGCCGCCGGCCTCTGCCTTCTGCTCGGCCGAGTTGTAGACCTTCTCGAAGACACGCGGGACGGCGAGGAGGAAGGTCGGCTTGAACGACCCGAGCGCGGGCAGCAGCTGCTTCGTGTCGGGCTGGTGGCCGGTGCGCACGCCCGAGTGCACCGCGAGGATCGAGATGAAGCGAGCGAACACGTGCGCGGTTGTGATGAACAGCAACGTGGAGGCCCCAGGCATCGAGACGACGGCATCGAGCGACTTCGCGGAGTTGCGCGACAGCTCGACGAAGTTCGAGTGCGTGAGGACGCAGCCCTTGGGGCGCCCGGTGGAGCCGGACGTGTAGATCAGGGTGGCGAGATCGTCGCCACGAGCGATGTTGCGACGCCGTTCGATCTCGGCGTCCTCGACGTCGGCGCCCTGTGCAGTGAGGGTGTCGATCATGCCGAGGTGCATCTGCCAGATGTCGCGGACGAGCGGGAGTTCGCTGCGCACCTCATCGACGCGGGCGAAATGCTCGGGCGACTCGAGGATGAGTCCGGTCGCACCGGAGTCCTCCATGATCCACTGGATCTGCGACGGAGAGCTGGTCTCGTAGATCGGCACCATCACGGCGCCGGCATAGAACAGCGCGAAGTCGATGAGGGTCCACTCGTATGTCGTGCGCGCGATGAAGCCGACCTTCTCGCCCGGCTGGACTCCTGCGGCGACGAAGCCCTTGGCGAGTGCGACGACAGCAGCCTGGAACTCGGCCGCGGTGATGTCGCGCCAGCCCTCGCCCTCGGGGACAGAGAAGAGCGCCAGATTCGGCGTCTTCTGAACACGTTGGACCAGCAGATCCGTGATGTTCGCTTCGGGATCAGCAGGGACGATCGCAGGGACTTCGAACTGGATCACGGCAACTCCTTCGGTACCGGACGGGGTACGGGCTTTTCCCGAGTCTAGGGCAACGCACCCCGCTGTCGGGGGGATTTTGATGGGATTCAGTTGCAATATTCTTGACACTGAGTCGCACGGCCCGGCATGTCGTGGTTGACGGTCTCGTCGTGCGTGCACCCCGGCGATAGACTGCACTCGATGTTCTACTGGCTGATGAAGAATGTGGCGATCGGCCCCTGGGTGAAGGGGATCTTCCGTCCATGGATCGTCGGGCGTGCCAACGTTCCGACCACCGGGGCGGCCATTCTCGCGAGCAATCACCTCTCCTTCGCCGACTCCATCTTCCTGCCGCTCATGCTCGATCGGCCGATGGCCTTCCTCGCCAAGAGTGACTACTTCACAGGTCGCGGCATCAAGGGGTGGGCGACCAAGGTGTTCATGAAGGGCACCGGTCAGCTTCCGATCGACCGCTCCGGCGGCAAGGCCTCCGAGGCGTCGCTGAACACCGGGCTCCAGGTCTTGGGCCGTGGCGAGCTTCTCGGCATCTATCCCGAGGGCACCCGCAGCCCTGACGGCAAGCTGTATCGCGGACGCACGGGCATCGCCCGCATGGCTCTGGAGGCCAAGGTCCCGGTGATTCCGGTGGTGATGGTCGACACGGACCGCGCAATGCCGATCGGACGCAAGGTCCCGCGCATCGTGCGTGTCGGAATGGTCATCGGCGAGCCGCTCGACTTCTCGCGATACGACGGGATGGAGAACGATCGCTACATCCTGCGCTCGGTCACGGACGAGATCATGGTCGCCCTCCAGCGACTCGGGGAGCAGACCTACGAAGACGTCTACGCCTCGACGGTCAAAGACCGCCGTCCCGGCGCCGTCACAGAGGCCCGCTGACGCATCCGAGGCCTCTCCCGGCGGGCTAGGATTACCGCATGCCTTCCCTTTCCGACCTTGATGCGTGGCGCTCGCTTCCCATCAAGCAGCAGCCCCAGTGGCCCGACGCCGAGCGAGTCGCGGCCGTCTCCGCACAGCTCTCGGTGATGCCTCCGCTCGTTTTCGCGGGCGAGGTCGACAACCTGCGTGAGCGTCTCGCACGCGCCGCTTCGGGGCAGGCCTTCCTGCTTCAGGGCGGCGACTGCGCGGAGACGTTCGCCGGTGCGACCGCCGACCAGATCCGCAACCGCATCAAGACGGTGCTGCAGATGGCTGTCGTGCTCACCTATGGCGCGTCGATGCCGGTCGTGAAGATGGGACGCATGGCGGGCCAGTTCGCCAAGCCGCGCTCCAGCGACACCGAGACGCGCGGCGAGGTCACTCTTCCCGCCTACCGCGGCGACATCGTCAACGGCTACGACTTCACTGAGGCTTCGCGCACGGCAGACCCGGGCCGTCTGCTCCAGGGCTACCACACCGCATCCTCGACGCTGAACCTGATCCGGGCCTTCACGCAGGGTGGCTTCGCCGACCTGCGCGAGGTGCACTCCTGGAACAAGGGCTTCGCGCAGAACCCGGCGAATCAGCGCTACGAGCGCATGGCCGCGGAGATCGATCGTGCGATCAAGTTCATGGAGGCCGCCGGCGCGGACTTCGACGAGCTCAAGCGCGTCGAGTTCTTCACGGGCCACGAGGGCCTGCTGATGGACTACGAGCGCCCGATGACGCGCATCGACTCGCGCACGGACACCCCGTACAACACCTCGGCCCACTTCCTGTGGATCGGGGAGCGCACGCGTGAGCTCGATGGCGCACACGTCGACTACTTCTCGAAGATCCGCAACCCGATCGGCGTGAAGCTCGGACCGACCACAACGCCCGAGACGGCACTGGCGCTCATCGACAAGCTCGACCCGAACCGCGAGCCCGGACGCCTGACGTTCATCACGCGGATGGGGGCCGACAAGATCCGCGACGCACTGCCGCCGCTGCTCGAGGCCGTAAAGGACTCGGGTGCGACGCCGCTGTGGGTCACCGACCCGATGCACGGCAACGGCATCACCACGCCGACGGGCTACAAGACGCGACGCTTCGACGATGTCGTGCACGAGGTGCGCGGCTTCTTCGAGGCGCACCGTGCGGTCGGCACGTTCCCGGGCGGCATCCACGTCGAGCTCACCGGCGATGACGTCACCGAGTGCCTGGGCGGTTCCGAGCAGATCGACGAGGCAGCCCTCGCGACCCGCTACGAGTCGCTCTGCGATCCGCGCCTGAACCACATGCAGAGCCTGGAGCTCGCCTTCCTCGTCGCGGAAGAGCTCGAGAAGCGCTGAGTCACATGGCCTGACAACGTGAATGCCCTCCCCGATCGGGGAGGGCATTCGTCGTTCGTGGGGATGCGCGAGGCGCGAGCGGACGGTTCGCGCTATTCGGAGGCGAAGACGCGCACCTTCGCACCGCGGTCGAGCATCGTGCCGTCTTCGGGGTCGGTGCGCGTGGCTGTGAAGAGGCCCCAGATGAACTGCGGCACGCTCGTGTTCGGCTCGAAGCCCTGCTCCTGGAGAAGCGCCATGGCGTCGGCGAGGTTCATGCCTTCGACGTCAGGCACCTCGATGGGCTGGGGGCCCTGCGAGACGACGAGGGTGACCGCGTCGCCCGGGCGCCAGTTTCCTCCGTCGCTGCGGTCCGCGATGCGGATGACGCGGTCCTTCTTGATCTCATCGCTGTACTCGGTGACGGTCTCGTCGCTGACCTCGAGCTGCTTGTCGCCCAGGGCCTTCGCCGCCTGATCGATCGTCATGCCCGTGACATCCGGAAGGGCGCCGAGCGAGACCAGCAACACGACCGTGTCTCCTTCGAACAGTGTGCATCCCTCGCCACAGGGGTACTGATCGCCGCCTGCGCGTGGCGCGACGTCGGCGTTGATGACGAGGCCTTCTGCGGCGCCGGAGAAGAGGGCGACGCTCTCGCCGACATTCGCGCCGATTCCTTCGAGGTACGCCTTGGCGTCTGCCTCTGACTTGCCGTTGAGGGGTGGCACCGTCTGCTCGGCAGGGCCCGTCGAGACGAACACCGTCACGGCGGTGCCCCGGTCGCTGCGTGTTCCGTTCTCCGGGTCGGTGCGAATCACGACGCCGACCGGAACGTCGAGAGAGTTCTCGCTCGCCTCCGTGGGCACGAAGCCCTGCTCCGTGAGGACAGCGGCTGCATCCGGATAGTTCGAGCCCGCGACATCCGCGATGGCGACGAGCGAGCCGGGGCCCGATCCGAACCACCATCCGGCACCGGCCGCCGCTGCGGCCAGCAGCAGAACGAGGGCGATGAGGAACCCGCCGCGGGCGCGACGCTTGGCACTGCGACGACGCAGGAGAGTGGCGTTGTCGAGTGGCGCGGCGCCGGCATCGATCGCCGTGGTGGGGGCACCGGTCGAGGTGCCGGGCATCACCAGCGTGAGGTCGCCGGAATCGACGAGTGAGGTGGCGGAGCGCGCGGTCTGTGTTGTCACCGTCGGCGTGATGCCCAGCTCGCGTTCGATCACGCGCAGCCGGTCAAGCATCTCCTGTGCGTTGTTCGGACGCTCATCCGGGGACTTCTCGGTCGCCCAGAGAACGAGCTCATCCAGCTGCTCCGGAACGCCAGGATTGCGGACACTCGGACGGGGCACCGACTCCGTGGCGTGCTGGAAGGCGATCTGCATCGGCTGCTCGCCCTTGTAGGGCTGCTCGCCCACGAGCATCTCGTAGAGCATGATGCCGAGGGCGTAGATGTCGCTGCGCGCGTCGGCGGTGCCACGGGTCACCAGTTCGGGCGCGAGGTACGCGATGGTTCCGAGCAGCTGCTGCCCGGTCGCGGTGTTCGCCGTCGTCGCACGGGCGAGTCCGAAGTCGCCGATCTTGATCCGACCGTCTTCCGCGAGCAGGACGTTCTCGGGCTTCACATCGCGGTGCACGATGTCTGCGGAGTGCGCGGCGGCGAGCCCCGAGAGGATCGCGTCCATGATCGTGATCGTCTGCGGGATCGACAGGCGACGCTGCTCGCGCATGAGCTCGCGCAGCGTGATGCCGGGCAGGTACTCCATGACGAGGTAGGCGAGGTCGCCGTCCTGGCCCTGGTCGAAGACGTTGACGACGTTGGGGTCGGCCAGCCGGGCCGCGGCGCGTGCCTCCTGGATGAACCGGCTCTGGAAGACCGAGTCGTCGCTGAGGTGGCCGTGCATGACCTTCAGCGCGATGCGACGCTCAAGACGAAGGTCGGTGGCGACATAGACCGTCGCCATACCGCCACGGGCGATGCGAGCTCGAACCCGGTAGCGGCCGTCAACAAGCCGCCCGATGAGGGGGTCGGCCTGTTGATTGATCGTCACCCTCAGAGTCTAGAGAAGTCCAGCTGAAAGCCTTGGCAACGGCTCGCACATCCGCGGTGCGAGTCGGGAACGCATGGCCGGCTCAGCCGAGCTCGGCGAGCCACTGGTGCGCCTGAGCCTCCCAGGTCCCGTAGCGGGCCGGGAACGCCGAGATCTGCACGGCCTGAGCCGCGTCGGTGAATGCCATAGATTCCCAGCCTTCGAGATCGAGAAGGCCTGTCGTGGCCGCGCCGTTGGGGTCGGACGCGCCGCCGTAGAAGACGCGGATGCTGCGCGTGGGATCCATGATCTGCTCCGGCGTGCCCCACCCTGTGCTGGGGCGCTGTTGAAACAGACCGAGCGAGTCGCGGTCGCCCCAGTCGAGGTTGCGCAGCCACGACTCCACCATCGCGGTCGCGAGAGCGATGGCCACGCCGCGGTCAGAGACACCGAGTTCGCGACCGATGGTGATGATCAACTGCGCATTCGCGATCTGCTCGGCATCCAGTGTGGCCCACTGCTCCGTGAGCTCAGGCGGCACTGCGGCGGGCGCGGGTGCCGCAGCGGGAGCGGGTGCGGGGGCGGGCTGCGAGAGTGCGAGGGTCTGCCCGGGGTAGATGATCGAGTCGGGCCCGAGTCCGTTCGCTGCGAAGAGCTGATCCAGAGTGATGCCGTGTGCGCTGGCGATCGCATACAGCGTGTCGCCGATGACGACCTCGTAGTTCGCGGCCGTGGGGGCGGCTACCTCGGAGGGCGCAGGAGCGGGAGTGGGAACCGCGGTGAGGGCGAGGACATCACCCGGGTAGATCACCGATGACCAGGACAGCCCGTTCATGCTGAGCAGCGCGTCGACATAAAGACCGAAACGCTGGGCGATGTCGTAGGGCGTGTCGCCAGCGACGACCGTGTAGCTCGCGGGCGTTGCCGAAGACCCCGCTCCTGATGGGGCGGAAAGGGCGCTCGATGGCCCGGAGGTTCCGCGGAGCAGTGGGCGGATGTCGCGCGTGTGGCCTCTTTCCTCTGCCATCGCCGGGGGAGCGCTGAGCGTCGCCGCGACGGTGGTGAGGACGACCGCGGGCAGTGCCCACGGCAGATTCTGACGACGTGTCGCGATGGTGCCGGCCACGGTGACCCCCTTGTTCGGCGCAGAAGATGCCCTTTCGACGCTGTCACGGAAGGCACCACACGTCAACAGGAGTTTTCAGAGTGACGCGTGTGATTGGTGTGAATTCGCAGACGATAGGGGAGGAGTACATGCCTCCCGAGGTGAGATAGTGGGGGTGTGTCCGCATCTGAAACAACCCCTGTCCCCACCGAATGGCTCGCTCTGCCAGACCTCGTCGAGGTCCTCGGCGAATCGCTCGGACGCGTGCGCAGACTGCTCGATGAGCACTACCTGATCGGATCCCGTCGGACCGGGGTCTTTGCCGTCCCCGCGGTCTTCCTCGTCGATGGCGCTCCGCTGAGCTCTCTGCGAGGCACGGTGTTCGCACTCAAAGACGCCGGATTCTCGGACGACGAGGCGATCGATTGGCTGCTCGGCTACGAGGAGTCGATGGGTCGCGCGCCGATCGAAGCGCTGCTCGCAGGCCACAAGAGCGAAGTGCGACGCGTCGCTCGCTCGCTCGCCTGAAGCCCCGACGTCCGTTCAGGACGTTCGGGTCGTGGCCGCCTGTGCGAGAGCGCGAAGCTCTTCCAGAGCGCCTGCGTCGAGCTTCGCTCCCTCAAGTGCATGGTCGGCCTCGGCCGCGTACTGCGCGATGAGGTCTTCCACCCGCTCAAGCGCGCCGGACTCGACGATGATCGCCTGCAGTGAGCCGATCTGATCGTTCGTGAGATTCGCGTCGCCGACGAGCTCGTCGATGCTTCGTCGGGCAGCGGGCGCCAGTTCCTCCCGTGTCCAGGCGATGAGCAGGGTGCGCTTTCCCTCACGAAGATCATCGCCGGATGGCTTGCCGGTGACGCTCTCGTCGCCGAAGACGCCGAGGACGTCATCCCGCAGCTGGAACGCGAGGCCTAGCGGGTGGCCGAATCCGCGCAGCGCGGACTGCTGCGAGGCATCCGCTCCGGCCAGCGCTGCGCCGATCAGCAGAGGCTGCTCGACGCTGTATCGCGCGGACTTCAGCGAGACGATGCGCAGCGCACGTTCGGCGTGCTCGCTGTCATCGTTGACGCTCCACGCCGACTCCTCCGCGATGTCGAGGAACTGCCCGATCGTCACGTCCCGGCGCATTCGTGCGTACTCGGCGCGGACCGCGTCGGCGTGCGGATGCGCGCGCAGCGCCTGTTCCAGCAGATCGTCGCTCCACGCGACGAGGAGATCGCCCAGGAGCACCGCGGCAGACCGGCCGAAACCCGTCGCGTCTCCGCTCCAGCCCGCGGTGCGGTGATCGTGCTCGAAGGCGCGGTGCGCAGAGGGGCGTCCGCGTCGCGTATCCGAGTTGTCGATGATGTCATCGTGGACCAGGGCGGCGGACTGGAAGATCTCCAGAGCCGCGCTCACATCCCAGACGGTGTCGTCGGCGGTGGCATCGGCTCCGGCGACTGTGCTCCATCCGGCATGGCAGAACCGTGCGCGCAGTCGTTTGCCGCCGTCGAGCGTTGCGGAGGCCGACGTCAGGAAGGCGCCGGCATCCGGGCCATAGCCTGCGGCCTCGGTGCGGATATGGGCGACGAAGGCCTCAAGACGGCGCGCGACCGCCTCGCGAACGACAGAGGGTGTGGACACCCTCACAGCCTACTGAGCACACAGCGAACATCTAGCCGCGCTGGCCCGGACACGCGTAGACTGGAAGCACCACCACCCGAGGGGGACACATGCCACTCTCTGAACAAGAACAGCGTCTTCTGGACGAGATGGAACGCCATCTCCTTCACAACGACGCAGACGTCGTCACGGCGCCTACGGGCGACCGTGCTCTCAGCTACCGCAATCTCATCTACGGGGCGGTTCTTCTTCTCGCCGGTATCGGTGGACTGATCGCTGGCGTGGCCGTCGGCGATGTGCCCGGCATCATCATCGGAGTCCTCGGATTCGCGGCGATGGTCGCGGGTGTCATCTTCGCTGCGACGCCCGTCCGACGCACCGGTGAGCGACCCTCGTCGCGATCGCCGCGCGGCCCCCGTGCAGCGGCGCCGTCGGAGTCGTTCATGGATCGAATGAACGACCGGTGGGATCGTCGTCACGAAGGTCACTGACCTTCTCATCTCTCTGAAAGACCCGGATGCTTCGGCATCCGGGTCTTTTTTTGTTGCCCTTCTGTGCCCCTTCAGTGGGCTGAGGACGCATCTTCCCTCCACCACGCTCCACTCCGCTTCTTTCCTTGATTTCTCGGGGGTTCTGAGGACAAGTCCGAGGGGCCCTCAGGTGGATTCGCGCAAAAGATCATAGGAATGTGGGGGAAAGTGGAGTAAAGTGGAGGTACTTCGCGGAGGCCGAACGAGAAGGGGGTGATCGGACCGATGCTTCTGGGCACCCATTCCCCCAAGCTCGATGACAAAGGTCGCGTCATCCTCCCCGCGAAGTTCCGCGAAGACCTCGCGGGTGGCGTCGTCGTCACCCGCGGCCAGGACCGCTGTCTCTACGTGTTCAGCACGACCGAGTTCGAGAGCGTGCACGAGCGCATCCGGCAGGCACCGCTGAGCAACAAAGAGGCACGGGCGTTTCTGCGTATGTTCCTCTCCGGCGCCAGCGCCGAGATGCCCGACAGCCAGAACCGCATCACCATCCCCGCTCACCTGCGCACGTACGCGGGTCTCGGCAAGGAACTCATCCTCACGGGTGTCGGCGCACACGCCGAGATCTGGGACGCCGCGGCGTGGAACGCCTACGCCGAGGGCCACGAAGACGCGTACGCCGAACTCGAGGAGGAGGTGATTCCGGGACTGTTCTGACGAGGGCTGTCATGCCCAGCCGCTCCTGCCCCGACACACTTCCCCGGTGCCGGGTCGAGCGGATGGGGATCAGAGTCCTCGTCAACACACCGAGAGATCATGAACCCGAACGACATCCACATTCCCGTGATGCTCGACCGCTGTGTCGAGCTTCTCGCTCCCGCGCTGCAGCACGACGGCGCGGTGCTCGTCGACGCCACGCTCGGCATGGGGGGCCACTCCGAAGCGCTGCTGACCCGCTTCCCCAACATCCGCCTCGTCGGTCTCGACCGCGACACCGACGCCTTGCGCATCGCGGGGGAGCGGCTGGCCCGCTTCGGTGATCGCGTCACGCTCGTGCACACGGTCTACGACGCCATCGGCGAGCACGCGCGCGGTGCCTCCGGAATCCTGTTCGACCTCGGGGTCTCGTCGCTCCAGCTCGACGAAGCAGAACGCGGCTTCGCGTACTCCAAAGATGCGCCGCTGGACATGCGGATGGACCAGACCAGCGGGATCACCGCGGAGGAGGTCCTCGCGACCTACAGCGAGGGCCAGCTGCGCCGCATCTTCGAGCGCTACGGCGAGGAGAAGCTCTCCGCCCGCTACGCCCGCTTCATCGTGCAGGCGCGCCAGAGCACGCCGCTCACGCGCTCCGGTGAACTCGTCGACCTGCTCATCGAGGCGACCCCCGCCGCAGTGCAGCGCGCCGGTCACCCCGCCAAGCGCGTGTTCCAGGCCTTGCGCATCGAGGTCAACGCCGAACTGAGCGTCCTCGCCGACGCGATCCCCGCAGCGATGGATGCCCTCGCCGTGGGCGGACGCATCGTCGTCATGTCGTACCAGTCGCTGGAGGATCGCCTCGTCAAGCAGGCGTTCACCGCGGCGTCTGCCTCCACCGCCCCTGCGGGACTTCCCGTCGAACTGCCCGAGCACGCGCCTCGATTCCGCACCATCACCAAGGGTGCGGAACTCGCCACAGAGGAAGAACGCGCCACCAACCCCCGAGCGATCCCGGTGCGCCTGCGCGCCGCAGAGAAGCTCCGCGAGACACCTCGTGACGAACAGAGGAAGGACCGTCCGTGAGCATCGCCACCCCGCAGCTGCGGCTTCCCGTCACTCCGACGCCCGCCCCCGTCCGGGAACGAGCGCTGCGCCCGCTCGAGCGGCCGCAGCCCCGCCGTCGCCCGAAGCTCGCCTTCGCGATCATCGCTCTCGCCGGCGCCGCCCTCATCGGCATCGCGCAGATGGCGCTGTCGATCGCGACCACGCAGGACTCCTTCGTCGTCGCCGAGCTCACCCAGCAGCAGCGCGAACTCACCTGGCAGGCGCAGGCGATCGAAGAGTCGATCGCCGGTGCGAGCTCGCCGCAGGTCCTCGCAAGCAACGCCGACAGCCTCGGAATGGTCGTCGGCGGATCGCCCAGCTACCTGCGTCTGAGCGACGGTGCGCTGATCGGCATGGGGACGGCCGCCGGATGGAACTCCACGGTGAACCCGAACGGCTGGAGCGCCGTGCCCAACGCACTGGTCTCCGACACGCCGCCGGTGGCAGAGGCCACAGCGCCCACCGGTGACGTACAACCGGTAGTGGAGGAACCCGCACTGCCTCCCGTCGCGCAAGGACTTCCAAGCCCGACGACGCGCTGAGATCCGCAGACGATGACCGCACGACCCCATTGAGACCGATGACGGAGAGCAGATGACCACCCGGGCCACTCGCAGTCCACGGCGACGGACGGTCGTCGCTCTCGCGGTCATCCTGATCATCATCGGCGCCTTCGTCGTCCGTCTCGTCGACATTCAGGTGGTCAATGCGGCATCCCATGTCGAGGAGTCGATGGACACCGGCCAACTCGGGGACTCGCGTCCGATCGCCGGAACCCGGGGACCCATTCTCGACGCGAACGGGACCGTCCTGGCCCAGAGCACGCTCGTCTACGATGCCGCACTTGACCCGCTGACGATTCGGGTTCTCGAAGAGGACGAGGAGAATCCGCCGAAGACGCCATGGAACGAGGCATCCGACAAGATCGGTGCTGTCCTGGGCATGACCGGTGATCAGGTGCGCGCACTTGTCGACGATGCGCTGGCGGAGAACGACGAGTCGCGCTGGACGCAGCTGAAGAAGGGACTCAACACCGAGCAGTTCCTTGCACTTCGCGAACTGCGGCTGCCCTATCTGTCCATGCCCGCGCGTGACGTGCGGACGTATCCGAACGGTGCGGTCGCGGGAAACATCCTGGGTTTCATGGGTGACGCCGACGAGGAGCGACCGGACGGAGTTCCCCTGGAGGGCATGGAGCTCATGCAGGACCAGTGCCTGCGTCCGACCGCCGGCGTCGAGTCCTTCCTGACGGGTGCCGACGGTGTCGTGATCCCGGGCAGCCACAAGGAGAAGCCCGCTGTCAACGGTGGTTCTCTGACCCTCACCATCAACAGTGAGCTGCAGTGGTATCTGCAGCAGATGATCGCGGAGGAGACCGCCCGTCAGGGCGCGCTCAACGGCTCCGTGCTGGTCGTGGAGGTCAAGACCGGAAAGATCCGCGCGGCGGCCGAGTACCCGACGGTCGATCCCAACGATGTGTCGGCCTCGGATGAGGGCGACCGCGGCGCGCGGATCTTCCGTCGCACCTTCGAGCCGGGCTCGACGTTCAAGGTGGTGACCGCTGCTGCGGTGATGGAGGGTGCAGGGGCCAACGCGGGCACGCGGGTCACCGCGTCCAGCCGCGAGGAGTTCCCCAACGGCGCCGTCGTCAACGACGCCTTCCCGCACCCGACGTACGACTACACCCTCGCGGGAGCGCTCATCGACTCCTCGAACGTCGCTCTGTCGAAGTTCGGTGACATGGTCTCGCCGCAGGTGCGCTACGACTACCTGAAGAAGTTCGGCGTCGGCGAGAAGACGGCCATCGACTTCCAGGGCGAAGAGCCGGGCATGCTGCACCCGGTCGAAGACTGGGACAACCAGTCGCACTACACGACGACCTTCGGCCAGTTCTACACCGTGACCGCGCCCCAGGTCGCGAGCGCGTACCAGGCGATCGCGAACGGTGGCGTGAAGATTCCGCTCTCGCTCGTGGAGTCGTGCACGACGGCGGACGGCGAGGTCGCGAAGATCGATGCGGGCAAGCCCGAGCGGATCATCGCTGAGAGCACCGCCTCCGAGCTGTCTCGCATGATCGAGAACGTGGCCGTGCAGGGTGGGCTCGCGGAAGACATCGTCGTCCCGGGATACCGCATCGCGGCGAAGACCGGAACGGCGGAGGTTCCCGACGGCAACGGCGGCTACAAGCCGGGAATCTACTTCACCAGCATGGTCGGATACGCGCCCGCCGACGACCCCGAGTACGTCGTGATCGTGACGCTGGACGAGCCCACTAGGGTAACCTCGTCTGCGGCCACAGCGTCCGCCTTCCAGAAGGCGATGACTCAGGTTCTGAAGACCTACCGCGTGCTGCCGTCCTCCGTTCCGATGGACGAGCTTCTCCCGAAATACTGATGATCGGCGCTTCGCGCCCGAAGGAATCTGTCGCATGATCGCCCTGTCCCTTGCGGAGATTGCAGGCCTCCTCGGAGGCACCCTGCATCTCGTCGGCGACGACACCGCTGACACCCTCGTCGACGGCACCGTCGATACCGATTCGCGTCTCATCGCACCGGGCGGCATCTTCGTCGCCAAGCCCGGTGAGGAGACCGACGGCCACCGCTTCGTCGGCGCAGCCGTCGCGAACGGCGCAGCCCTCGCGCTCGTGGAGCACGTCGTCGATGAGCCCGTGTCTCAGATCGTCGTCGCCGATGTCGTCGATGCACTCGCTGTGCTCGCCGAGGCTGTCGTCGCGCGGGTGCGCGCCGCCGGCAACCTGCGGATCGTCGGGGTCACAGGGTCCAATGGCAAGACGACGACGAAGAACTTCCTCCTCCGCATCCTGAGCGATGAGGGCGAGACGGTGGCGCCGATCGCCTCGTTCAACAACGAGGTGGGCGCTCCGTTGACGATGCTCCGCGTGACGGAGCAGACCCGATACCTGGTGTGCGAGTTCGGCGCCAGCGCGCCAGGCGAGATCGCGCGCCTGGCGGGTTTGGTGCACCCGGACGTGTCGATCGTGCTCATGGTGGGCCTCGCACATGCGGGCGGCTTCGGCGGGATCGAGGAGACCGCCCGCGCGAAGGCGGAGCTCGTGACGGCCACCCGCGACGGCGGGACGGTCGTGCTCAACCTGGATGATCCTCGCGTGTTCGCGATGCGCGCCCTTGCGGAAGAGCGCGGACTTCAGGTGCGCGGATTCGGACAGGGTGCGGCCGCCGATGTGCGCGCCGAAGACATCGCCGTCAGCGCCACGGGCACGTCGTGTCTCATCGTGGATGCGGACGGGCAGCGTCTTCCGCTTCGCCTCCAGGTCCTGGGAGCGCACCACATCAACAACGCGCTTGCGGCGATCGCAGCTGTCTCGGTACTCGGTGTATCCACCCAGGACGCGATCTCGCGCCTGGAGACTGTGGAGATCGCCGAGCGCTGGCGCATGCAGCCGATGGGCGGCGACCGCGTGCGCATCATCAACGATGCCTACAACGCCAGCCCAGACTCGATGGCTGCGGCGCTGCGCACTCTTGCGCAGATCGTCGAGCCGGGACAGCGCACCGTCGCCGTTCTCGGCGCGATGAGCGAGCTCGGCGAGAATGCCGGAGAAGAGCACGACCGGATCGGTCTGCTCGCCGTCCGCTTGAACATTCAGCGGATCGTCGTCGTCGGCGCCGATGCCCGACGTCTCTTCCTCGCTGCGATCGGGGAGGGGTCCTGGGATGGCGAAGCCGTCTTCTTCCCGACATCCGATGAAGCCTTCGCCTATCTGCAGACGGAACTGCGAGAAGGAGACCGTGTGCTGGTGAAGTCGTCGAACTCCGCCGGTTTGCGGCATCTGGGCGATCGTCTGGGAGAATCGTTCTCGTGAGGTCACTGCTAGCCGCGGCGGCGATATCGTTCGCCTTCACCCTGTTTCTGACCCCGGTCTTCCTCCGGCTGTTCCGGAAATGGGGCTGGGGACAGGTGATTCGCACCCCCGAAGCGATCGAGAACCCGAGCCACTACGAAAAGCGCGGCACTCCGACGATGGGCGGCACGATCTTCATCGTCGGCACCATCGTCGGCTACGGCGTGGGCACCTACGCCGGCGGCAGCTACCCGACGGTGTCCGGCCTCCTGGTGCTCTGGCTGATGGTCGGCTTCGGGATCGTGGGCTTCATCGACGACTTCATGAAGGTGCGGAGCCAGCGCAGCCTGGGGCTTTCCGGCTGGCGCAAGGTGATCGGCCAGATCCTCGTGATGGTCCCGTTCGGGATCGTCGCTCTCACCGTCCCGAATGTGTGGGGTCAGCTTCCTGCGAGTGAGTTCGTCTCCCTCTTCCGCGACATCCCGGTGCTGTGGCTGTTCGCTTTCGGCCCGATCGTCGGCTGGATCATCTACCTGATCTGGATCTCGATCATCGGCATCGCGACGTCGAACAGCGTCAACCTCACCGACGGTCTGGACGGCCTTGCTGCCGGCGCCGGCGTGTTCGCCGTGAGCGCGTACAGCCTGATCGCGTTCTGGCAGTTCAAGCAGTCGTGCATCGCCTCGGGGCTTGAGCCCTCGGTGCAGGACGGATGCTACGACGTGGCCAACCCCTTCGACCTCGCCGTCGTCTCAGCGGCCTTCGCCGGCGCGCTCATCGGTTTCCTCTGGTGGAACGCGCCCAAGGCGCAGGTCTTCATGGGTGACGTCGGCTCCATGGCGATCGGTGGTGTGATCGCCGCGATGGCGATTCTGACGCGCACTGAGCTCCTGCTCGTGCTGGTTGCTGGTGTCTTCGTGCTCTCGTCGGGCTCGGTCATCCTGCAGCGCCTCTACTTCAAGCTGACCCGCGGCAAGCGCCTGTTCCTGATGAGCCCGTTCCACCACCATCTGGAGATGCGCGGCTGGCAGGAGGTCACGATCGTGGTGCGCCTGTGGATTATCGCGGGCCTTCTCGCCGCGTCTGGTGTCGGTCTCTTCTATGTCGAGTGGCTGAGCCGCGCATGAGCACCCGCGATCTGGACGGGCTGACCAGCTGGCATGCGGACTGGGCCGGGCTGCGGGTTGCAGTCCTCGGCCTGTCGATGACCGGCTTCTCGGTCGCCGACACGCTCACCGAACTGGGCGCTGAGGTTCTTGTGTTCTCCGAGAGCGCCAGCGAGGAGTACTCCCGTCTGGTGCCTGTGATCGGCGCCAGGCTGCACCTCGGCGCGCTGGATTCCGTACCCGCCGAACTCGTGGAGTTCGCGCCGGATGTCGTGATCGCCTCGCCGGGCTTCGCGCCGACGCATCCGCTGATCGTCTGGACGCAGCAGCAGTCGATCGCACTCTGGGGTGACATCGAGCTCGCCTGGCGCGTGCGAGACAAAGTCGTACGCGAAGACGGCACTCCCGCGGAGTGGGTGCTCATCACGGGCACCAACGGCAAGACGACGACGACCCGGATGACGGCCACGATGCTCGTCGCCGGCGGTCTGCGTGCCGCGCCCTGCGGGAACATCGGCGTGCCCGTGCTGGATGCTGTGCGCGATCCGGCCGGATTCGACGTGCTCGTGGTGGAACTCTCCAGCCACCAGCTCTGGTACCTCGGCAACAGCGCCCCCGCGGCGCAGATGATCCCTCATGCCTCCGTATGCCTGAACCTCGCGGACGATCACCTGGTGTGGCATGGCAGCGCGGAGGCCTACCGCGCGGCGAAGGCGCTCGTCTACCGCAACACCAAGGTCGCGTGCATCTACAACAAGGCGGATCTCGCGACACGTGAGATGGTCGAAGAGGCCGACGTGATCGAGGGCGCACGAGCGATCGGCTTCGACCTCGGAATTCCGGGGCCGAGTGACTTCGGTGTCGTGGAGGGGATCGTCGTGGATCGCGCCTTCGCCGCGAACCGGGCTACCTCCGCGCAGGAGCTGACCACCGTCGCCGAGCTCGCAGAACGCGGCCTCGCCGCACCGCACATGGTGCAGAACATCCTGGCGGCTGCGGCTCTTGCCCGCTCGCTCGGGGTGGAACCGTCAGCGATCCGTGAGGCGCTGGAGGGGTTCCGTCTGGATCCGCACCGCATTGAGGTCGTCGCCCGCTCGGCAGGCGTGACCTGGGTGGACGACTCGAAGGCGACCAACCCGCACGCTGCGCGCTCGTCGCTGCAGGCCTTCCCGGGTGCTGTGTGGGTCGTCGGCGGTGACCTCAAGGGCGTCGATCTCAGCGGTCTCATCGCGGAGGCTGCGGCGGCCCTGCGCGCTGCCGTCGTCATCGGCGTCGCGCGCAGCGAGGTTGTCGCGGCGTTCGAGCGACACGCGCCGATGGTGCCCGTCTTCGAGGTCGTCCCCGGCGAAACTGAAGAGGTCATGACCCGAGTCGTTGAACTGGCGGCGGGGATTGCGCGGGACGGCGACACTGTGTTGCTGGCACCGGCCGCAGCATCCTTCGATCAGTTCGCAAGTTACGAGGACCGTGGCCACCGCTTCGCCGAAGCGGTGCGGGACTGGATCGGCCGGGGGAGCGCGCATGACGCAGGTGACACGCCCCGAAGCGAGCGCTGACAGTCCGTCGCGAGGTCTTGCCGCACGAGTGACGTTGGGACGCGTCTTCGCGCCCGTCTCCACGGAGTTCGTGCTGATCGCCTCGACGACGCTGCTGCTGACGATCTTCGGACTCGTGATGGTGCTGTCCGCGACCAGCGCCACTGAGGGGAGTGACGGACCCTACGGTGTCGTGATGAGGCAGGGCGTGTTCGCGGTCATCGGCATTCCGGTGATGTTCCTGCTGAGCCGCCTTCCTGTGCTGTTCTGGAAGCGCATCGCGTGGCCGGCGCTCATCCTGGCGACGATGCTGCAGCTTCTCGTCTTCGTGCCGGGTATCGGCGTGGAGAACGACGGCAACCGGAACTGGATCCACATCGCAGGCCAGAACCTGCAGCCGTCCGAGTTCCTCAAGCTCGCGCTGGCGCTGTGGATCGGCTATGTGCTGTATCGGAAGCAGACGCTGCTGACGCAGTGGAAGCATGTGTTCATTCCCCTCGTGCCCGTGTCCGGTCTTGTCGTGGGTACGGTTCTCGCGGGTAAAGACCTCGGAACGGCGATGATCCTCTTCCTCGTCATACTGGGCGCCCTGTTCTTCTCCGGTGTGCGGCTGCGTCTGTTCCTCCTTCCCCTGATCCTCGCGACCGTCGCCGTGATCACGCTCGTCCTGACCAGTCCTCGCCGGATGGGGCAGATCCAGAGTCTGATGAATCCGGACTCGATCGACTGCTACTACGACGACTGCTACCAGCAGCTGCACGCAGTCTGGGGCATGGCCAGCGGCGGCTTCTTCGGGCTTGGGCTCGGCAACTCGCAGGAGAAGTACGGCTGGCTGCCGGCGGCGTCCAACGACTACATCTTCGCGATCGTCGGCGAAGAGCTGGGACTCATCGGCGGCATCCTCGTGCTCGCGCTGTACGCGGTGTTCGCGGTCGGTGCTTTCCACATCATCCGCAAGACGAACGATCCTTTCGTCCGTATCGTCTCCGGGGCGATCACCGTCTGGGTGCTGGGACAGGCCTTGATCAACATCGGCGTCGTGCTGCGCATCTTCCCGGTGCTCGGCGTTCCTCTGCCCTTCATGTCGCAGGGTGGAACGTCGCTGTTCTCCGTCCTCCTGGCCGTCGGCGTGCTGCTCTCCTTCGCGCGGACGCTTCCGCAGACCACGGCCGCTCCGACGCGCCCCTCAGCCCCACGGGGTAGGGTCACCAGGTGACCACGTACCTCTTGGCCGGCGGCGGGACCGCCGGCCACGTCAATCCTCTGCTTGCCGTCGCCGATGCTCTGCGCCTGCGCGACACGGACGCGTCCGTCCTCGTTCTCGGCACTCGCGAGGGGCTGGAGGCGCGGCTGGTTCCCCAGCGCGGCTACGAGCTGCTCATCGTGGACAAGGTGCCGTTTCCTCGTCGTCCGAATGGTGCGGCACTGAAGTTCCCGCTTCGCTTCCGCCGCGCGATCGCGCAGGTGCGCGCCCACATCCGTGCACATGACGTGGATGTCGTCGTGGGATTCGGAGGCTATGCCTCGGCGCCGGCGTACATCGCTGCGCGTCGCGAGAATGTGCCGTTCGTCGTCCACGAGGCGAATGCGCGGCCGGGATTGGCGAATGTGCTCGGGGCGCGGAGCGCAGCGGCCGTGGGTGTGGCGTTCGAGGGAACACCGCTGCGTGGTGGCACCGTCGTCGGAATGCCGTTGCGCCGTGAGATCGTCGAGCTCGACCGTGAGGCACTCCGACGTGAGGCGGCCGCGGAGTTCGATCTCGCCCCCGCGCGTCCTGTGCTCCTGGTGTTCGGCGGCTCTCTGGGAGCGCAGCAGCTGAACAACGCGTTCGCCGGTTCCTGGCGTGACGTGCTCGATGCCGGATGGCAGCTGCTGCACGTGACGGGAGAGCGCTCCGACCTTCCCGATCCCGCTGTCGACGGATACACACTGCGCCGCTACATCGACCGGATGGATCTCGCCTTCGCGATCGCCGACCTCATCGTCTCGAGGGCCGGCTCTGCGACCGTCAGTGAGATCAGCGCTCTGGGAATCCCCGCGGTCTACGTGCCCTACGCAGTGGGCAACGGCGAGCAGCGGCTCAATGCGGCCTCGGCGATCGAGGCGGGCGCTGCGCTGCTGATCGAGGATGCGACGCTGACGCCTGATCGTGTTCGCGACGAGATCATTCCGCTCCTGCACGATGCGGGGCGCCGTTCGCAGATGGCTCAGGCCGCCGCACGCGTGGGAACGCGGACGGGCACGGAGAATCTCATCGCACTGATCGATCGGGCATTCGCGCCTCAGGCGTGAGACTGTTGCTGCCGGGCGCGGCGGCGCGCCCCGTGCCAGTGTCCGGACGGCGAACTAGGATGGAGCCGACATGATTAGGCCCGATCTCTCCCTCCCGATTCCCGAGTCCATCACCGCTGCGCATTTCATCGGCATCGGCGGTTCGGGCATGAGCGGACTCGCGCGCATGTTCCTCGACGCCGGCATCCGCGTGTCCGGCAGCGATCGGGCCGACAGCGACAACCTGCGCGCCCTGGCCGAGGCCGGCGCGACGGTCTACGTGGGCCACGATGCGGCGAATCTCGGTGACGTCGACACGGTGATCCACACGGGGGCCATCTGGCCCGAGAACCCCGAATTCCTCCTCGCGAAAGAGCGTGGGCTGCACGTCATCCACCGTTCGCAGGCACTGCACTGGCTGATCGGCACCCGTCGGCTGGTGTCGGTCGCGGGCGCTCACGGCAAGACGACGTCGACCGGAATGATCGTGACGGCTCTGCGCGCTCTCGACGCCGATCCGCACTTCGTCAACGGTGGAGTGATCGAGCAGCTGGGCACCTCCAGCGGCACGGGCAGTGACGAGCTCTTCGTCATCGAGGCGGATGAGTCCGACGGGACGTTCCTGCTGTACAACACGGCGATCGCACTGATCACGAATGTCGATCCCGACCACCTGGACCACTACGGATCCGACGAGGCCTTCCATGAGGCTTTCGCGCGCTTCGCGGATGCGGCGACGGAGGCTGTCGTCATCTCCAGCGATGACCCGGGTGCCCTGCGTGTGCGCGCGGCGATGGCGCATCCACGCGTCGTCTCCTTCGGGCAGGCCGAGAACGCCGACGTGCGCATCACCGACATCGATACCGATGGCCCGGTGTCTGCGACGATCTCGCACGGTGATGACAGTGTCCGCGTGCAGTTGCGCGTTCCGGGTGCCCACAACATGATCAACGCCGCCGGAGCGATCGCCGTGCTGCGTACGCTCGGATACAGCTTGGCTGACGCGGGCCGCGCCGTGGAGGGGTTCGCGGGCACGGTTCGCCGCTTCGAGCTGCACGGTGTCGAGCGCGGTGTGAGCGTCTTCGACGACTACGCCCACCACCCGAGCGAGGTGCGTGCTGCGCTCGAAGCTGCGCGCACGGTCGTCGGCGAGGGGCGGATCATCGCGATCCAGCAGCCGCACACGTACTCGCGTACACAGCTGATGTTCCAGGAGTTCGCGGACGTCCTGGAAGAACTCGCAGATCACACGGTCATGCTCGACGTGTACGGTGCTCGCGAAGATCCGGTGCCCGGTGTCACGGGAGAGCTCGTCAGCAACGCGTTCTCCGACCAGGACCGCGTGCACTACGTGGCCGATTGGCAGCAGGCCGCCGACTACACCTCGGTGATCGCGCGCGACGGCGACTACGTCATCACGCTCGGCTGCGGCAATGTCTACCAGATCATTCCCCAGGTGCTCGACGCGCTTCGGCGCCCACCCGGAGCGTGAGCCGTGCGTCGGCCATCGCCGATTCCGCGGTCGTCGACACCCGCGGAGGAACAAGAGCTCTCCGTCGCGGATGAGTTCGCGCAGCGTCGCTCGCTGCGCGAGCGCCTGATTCCGGGGACTCCCGATCCGTTGACGACGGAGGACGTGGTCTCCGACGATTCCGAGACGCTCCCGATTGCGCCATATCTGGGGACTTGGGGTCGTGCTGATTCCGCCGTACCGCTCGCAGCGGATGCGACGCCCGCGCGGCCCGTGCCTGAGCCCTCGGAAACGCCTTCCCGCAGAGAACCTCTGAGCCCTCGCGATCTGTGGAAGGCGACGCGGGCGCGTCGTAAGACGCTGCGCGCCGAGATCCGCCGCTTCACACAGCGCTCGCGCCGCCGACGACTGACCGGAATCGCGATCACTGCGGCGGTCCTTCTGGTGATCGTGGGAAGCGTCGGCGCCGCCTACAGTCCGCTTTTCGCGGTGCAGAAGATCACCGTCGCCGGCGTTCAGTCGCTGGATGCCAGTGTGGTTGAGCTCGCTCTCGCCGATCAGCTGGGGACGCCCCTCGCGCTCGTGAGCAGCGAGGCGGTGAAGGAGAGTCTCAGCGCCTTCCCGATGATCGAGACGTACACGCTGGAAGCGCATCCGCCGAATGATCTGACTGTCCGTGTCGTCGAGCGCACGCCGGTGGGCATGCTCGACAACGGTGCGGGCTACACCGTCGTGGATGCAGCCGGTGTCGCGTTGCTCACGAGCGCCCAGCGCCCCGACGGATTCGCGATGCTCGAGATCGAGGGTGGGGTCGAGTCGCCCGCTTTCGCCGCGGCCGGCAAGGTCATGCGGACCCTCCCTGCCGCTCTGCGTGCGCAGGTCGAGGTCGTGACCGCCTCGACACCGAACGATGTTCGGCTGAGGCTGTTCTCTGGGGCAGAGATCGCGTGGGGCAGCGGAGAGGACTCGGCACTCAAGGCGCATGTGCTGGAACTCACGATGGCGACGTCGCCCGGCTTTGCGCTCTATGACGTGTCGTCACCCGAGGCTGTGGTCGTCGGCTGAGCCTGCTCGCGAGGCTCCGACGCCACGGCGCGCGGACTTTGCCGGGGGAATGGGCGACACGCGCGTGTCATTGCGGCGGCACGCCGATGTGCCGATCTACCTTCAATTCAGAGAACGCAATACCGGGAAATACTTTATACCTCTACCTGAGGTTTAAGGTTCCGGACTTTTCGCTCGACTAATCGGAGGTCGGCATGAGCCACAACCAGAACTACCTCGCCGTGATCAAGGTCGTCGGCGTCGGCGGTGGCGGCGTCAACGCCGTCAACCGCATGATCGAGCTCGGCCTCCGTGGGGTCGAATTCATCGCGGTCAACACAGACGCACAGGCGCTGCTCATGAGCGACGCCGACGTCAAGCTCGACGTCGGTCGCGAGCTCACCCGCGGGCTCGGCGCCGGCGCTGACCCCGAGGTCGGACGTCGTGCGGCAGAGGACCACGCGGAAGAGATCGAGCAGGCACTGACCGGCGCCGACATGGTCTTCGTCACCGCAGGTGAAGGTGGCGGCACCGGCACCGGTGGCGCCCCCGTCGTCGCCCGCATCGCGAAGTCGATCGGCGCGCTGACCATCGGTGTGGTCACCAAGCCCTTCTCCTTCGAAGGACGCCGCCGTCAGAGCCAGGCAGAGGCAGGCGTTGCCAAGCTCAAGGAAGAGGTCGACACCCTCATCGTCGTGCCGAACGACCGCCTGCTGGAGATCAGCGACCGGGGCATCTCGATGATCGAGGCGTTCGCGACCGCCGACCAGGTGCTTCTCGCCGGTGTGCAGGGCATCACGGACCTCATCACCACCCCCGGACTCATCAACCTCGACTTCGCTGACGTCAAGTCGGTCATGCAGGGTGCGGGATCTGCGCTCATGGGAATCGGCTCTGCGCGTGGTGCCGACCGGGCCATCAAGGCCGCGGAGCTCGCGGTCGAGTCCCCGCTGCTCGAGGCGAGCATCGAGGGTGCGCACGGCGTGCTGCTCTCGATTCAGGGTGGATCGAACCTCGGCATCTTCGAGATCCACGATGCCGCAGATCTCGTCAAGGAAGCGGCGCACCCGGAAGCGAACATCATCTTCGGTACCGTCATCGACGACTCGCTCGGAGACGAGGTGCGCGTCACCGTGATCGCGGCCGGATTCGACGGCGGTGAGCCTTCGCTGCGCCTGGATCCGATGGTCGTGTCGCGTCCCGCCGCGACTCCCGCTCCCGTCGAGGTGCGCACCAGCGACGACGACGCAGAGCAGGAGAGCACGGATGAGGCTTCCGCGACGAAGCCTGCTCCGATCGCTCCTGTGGTCGCGCCGACGAGCCTTGAGCCCGCGTACGCGGAGGATGACATCGACATCCCCGAGTTCCTGCGCTGATCGGATTCCCTGAGTGGATGCTGTGCCGATGACCCTTGCTGAACGGCTGTCGGCGATCGATCGATCGATCGCCGACGCCGCTCGCGACGCCGGGCGTGACCCATCTGAGATCACGCGCATCGTTGTGACGAAGTTCCATCCCGCATCTCTGGTGCGTGAACTTCACGCACTCGGCGTGCGTGAGGTGGGGGAGAACCGGCAGCAGGAGCTCTCGGCGAAGTCGGCAGAGCTCGCGGACCTCACCGACCTGCACTGGCACTTCATCGGTCAGGCGCAGACGAACAAGGCGGGCGCGGTGCGCCGTGCCGCGCGAGTGGTCCATTCCGTGGATCGGAAGAAGCTCGCTGATTCTCTGGATCGCGCGGCGTTCGACGACTCGATCCTCGACGTCCTCATTCAGGTGAACCTGACAGACGACCCGGGACGCGGAGGGATCGTCTCCGCCGAGCTGGAGACGTTCGCCGAGTACATTCTTGACCTGCCGACCCTTGCCCTCAAGGGGATCATGGCGGTCGCGCCGCTCGATGAAGAACCCGCACGTGCGTTCTCACGTCTGCGTGGATATGCCGAGCGCCTGCAAGGGCTCGCCCCCGAGGCGAGCTGGATCTCTGCCGGAATGACCGGCGACTTCGCCGAGGCGATCAACGCCGGCGCGACACACCTGCGGATCGGCTCGGCAATCACCGGGCCGCGGCCTGCGCAGGGTTAACCTCAGAACACCACCAGATCTCCCGGAGGAAATTATGGGCAACCCGCTGAAGAAGACCATGGTCTACCTGGGTCTCGCCGACGAGGAAGAGACCTTCGTCGAAGAGCCGGCGGCGCAGACGCCCGCTCGTTCGACCGCGCCCCGTGAGGAGGCGAAGCCTGCGGCTCCCGTGACGCCCCTGCGGCGCCCCACGGTCGTGCAGCAGCCTGCCGCCGGTGTGGTCAACGAGATCCTCACCGTGCACCCGAAGCAGTACCGCGACGCGCAGGTGATCGCCGAGAGCTTCCGGGACGGCGTTCCGGTCATCATCAACCTCTCGCAGATGAGCGACGCCGATGCGCGCCGACTGATCGACTTCGCGAGCGGACTGTCCATGGGGCTGTACGGCCGCATCGAGCGCGTCACCAGCAAGGTCTTCCTGCTCTCTCCTGAGAGCATCGCAGTCTCCGGTCAGGCGGGCATCACCAGCGCCGACCCGGATGCTGCATTCGCTCAGTCCTGACCGTGGAGTTCGTCTCGCTGATCGCAGCGCTTCTCAATTTCGCGCTGCTGATCTACTTCCTCGTGCTGCTTGCGCGCCTGGTCCTCGAGTACATCCCGCTGTTCAATCGACAGTGGCGTCCTCGCGGCGCGGGGCTCGTAGCCGCGGAGGTGGTGTACACGATCACTGATCCGCCCATCAAGATGTTCCGTCGCCTCATTCCTCCGCTGAGGATCGGCGGGATGGCTCTGGACTTCGGATTCACCCTGACGATGATGCTGGTCCTGATCCTGATGTCGATCACCCGCGCTTTCGCGTAAACATGGAATGATCAGCGTTTCGTGGCAGTCTGGTCATTCCAGGCGTCGCATCCGGCGGCACTGAGGGCTATGCTTGCTCACGAGGTGCGCGCCCCGGGTACGCGCCATTTTCCTTATCCTGGCCACCGACCGAGAACTCATCGAAAGAGGAGCCACCAATGGCACTGACCCCGGATGACGTCGTCACCAAGCAGTTTCAGCACGTCCGCTTCAAGGACGGCTTCGACCCCGACGAGGTTGATGACTTCCTCGACGAGATCGTCGTCGAGTGGCGCAAGGCTCTCGAAGAGAACGTTGAGCTGAAGGCGAAGATCGCCGCCCTCGAGGCCGCGGGATCGTCCGCTCCGGCGCCCGCCGTCGCGGAGCCCGTTGCGGCACCTGCTCCGGTTGCGGCTCCCGCAGCTGAGGCACCGGCCAACGCGACCGCCGGAATCATCGAGCTGGCGCAGCGCCTGCACGATGAGCACGTCGCGGAGGGCGAGGCGCAGCGCGACCAGCTGATCTCCGAAGCCAAGTCGCAGGCCGCGAAGATCATCGCGGACGCAGAGGCGAAGCAGCGCGAAGAGACGGCTCGTCTCGAGCGCGAGCGCAACACGCTCGAAGGCCGCATCTCCGAGCTGCGTGAGTTCGAGCGTGGCTACCGTGCGCAGCTGCGTGGTTACATCGAGGGCCAGCTCCGTGACCTCGACGCGCAGTCGAGTTCGGCAGCATCGGAGGCTCCCGTCTCTGCGATCGGCCTGTAAGGCGATCCTTTGACGAGCAGTCGCCCCCTTTCTCGGTCGGCGGCCGGACTCATCGTCGCGATTCTCGCGACGGTGGTTCTGGCCGCCGACCAGTTTGTGAAGTACCTCACCATCGAGCACCTGCCGCTTCAGGAGGTCGTCCCGGTGCTCGGAGACTTCTTCCAGCTCTACTACGTCCGCAACCCCGGGGCCGCGTTCTCGCTGGGTTCCGGCGTCACCTGGATCTTCACGATCGCGCTGGCCGTTGTGGCGGCAGCCATCGTCTGGAAGAGCTTCGCCGTGCGTTCGCGTCTGTGGGCGGTCGTTCTCGGTGCTCTGCTCGGCGGCGTGCTGGGCAATCTCACGGATCGGATCTTCCGCGAGCCGGGATTCCCTGTCGGTCACGTGGTCGACATGCTGTCCCTTCCCTGGATGATGCCGGCGATCTTCAACGTCGCCGACATCTTCATCGTCTGCGGGATGATCGCGGTTGCGCTCCTGATCGTGGTGGGTCTCAACCTCGACGGATCGCGTGAGACGAGCGAGTCGCGCAAGAACGCGGAGAGCACGGCAGCCACCGACGCGCCGGCGGATGCTCAGGCATCCGACGCTCCTCGCGACACCTCCGGAACCTGATCGTGGAGTACCGGACCCTCCCCGTCCCGGACGGACTCGATGGTGCGCGGGTCGATGCCGCGCTGGCGAAGATGCTCGGCTTCTCGCGCACCTTCGCCGCCGAGGTGGCGGCCGCTGGCGGCGTGAAGCTCGACGGCGTGGTCCTCGACAAGTCTGATCGCCTTCGTGGCGGAGGCTGGCTAGAGGTGGAATGGGCCCCCAGACTGGGGCCGGCCGTCGTGCCGATCGAGGTGCCCGAGCTCGGGATCGTCTACGACGATGACGACATCATCGTGGTCGACAAGCCCACCGGTGTGGCGGCGCATCCCTCCGTCGGCTGGGAGGGCCCGACCGTCGTCGGCGCGCTCGTCGCCGCCGGTTTCCGGGTCTCCACGAGCGGAGCGGCCGAGCGGCAGGGCATCGTGCACCGACTCGATGTCGGTACCAGCGGTCTGATGGTCGTCGCGAAGACCGAACATGCGTACACGGTGCTCAAGCGTGCGTTCAAGGAGCGAACGGTGGAGAAGATCTACCATGCCGTCGTGCAGGGGCATCCGGATCCCCTCGTCGGCACGATCGATGCACCTATCGGACGCCACCCGAACCACTCCTGGAAGTTCGCGGTCGTCCCGGAGGGAAAGCACTCGATCACTCACTACGAGACGCTTGAGGCATTCCCTGGTGCGTCATTGCTCGAGATTCATCTTGAGACCGGGCGCACGCATCAGATCCGCGTGCATATGGCAGCACACCGCCACCCGTGCGTCGGCGACCCGCTCTACGGAGCCGACCCGACGATGTCTGCCCGTCTCGGACTCACGCGTCAGTGGCTGCATGCGCACCAGCTCGCCTTCTCACACCCCACGACGGGTGAGTGGGTGCATTTCGAGTCGCCGTATCCGGACGATTTCGCACACGCCCTGGAGATCCTGCGCGGCGAGTGATGCCCTGGCGGAGACGTCGGACGTGCCCCGTACGCTGAGCACATGATCTCGCTTCTTCGTGCGCGCCTTTCCCAGGCGCAGCGCCTGTACGACGACTTCCTCTCCGAGATGACGCCGCAGTTGCTGGCATCCCGTCTGCGAGACCTCCCATCGAACACCATCGGACAGCAACTCTGGTGCGTGATCGGCGCACGGGAGAGCTTTGCTGCGGCCGCGCGCGCAGGAGCGTGGCAGGGATTCGACTGTTCTCTGCAGCACGAGCACCTCTCGGATGCCGCTGCGGTGCGTGACACTCTCTCACGCAGTGCATTCGACGTGGATTCCTGGGTGAGTGGCCTTGACGTCTCCGATGAAGACTCCCTGCGCTACGCTTTGGCGCTGCTTGAGCACGAGGCGATGCATCACGGCCAGCTGCTGCGGTACCTGTATGCGTTTGATGTCCCGCGCCCGCAGAGCTGGCAAGAGCTGTATGCGCTCGATGGTCACGGTGGCTAGGTGCGCCGCTGTCACGAACACGAAAGAATCTGTGAACCGGATTCGCCGCGATGAGCAATAACAGTGTGAGCACAGACAGGGAGATCATTCAGCGCTCGCTCGACCAGCCTCAGGCATTCGCTGAACTTTTTGATAGACACGCCGCGACGATCGGTGGATACGCGGCCCGCCGGGTGGGGCAGGACGCGGGCGAGGATGTCCTCAGCGAGACCTTTCTCGTCGCCTTCTCGCGCCGTCGTGCGTTCGACGCCGAATGGGAGACCGCCCTGCCGTGGTTGTACGGCATCGCGTCTCGCTTGATCCGGAAGCATCGTGCACGGGAAGCGCAGCTTCTCCGCGCGGCGGGTCATGCGAAGACTCGCGAAGAACATGTCTCCGACGGTGGGCTCGATACCGCAGGTGAACGCTTGGATGCGCAATCCGGTGCAAGGATCCTCGCGCCTCGAATCGCACGGCTGGCGGCCCGCGACCGCGACACTCTCCTCTTGTACGCCTGGGGAGATCTCTCCTACGAGGAGGTCGCGCAGGCGCTGGGCGTGCCCGTGGGCACAGTGCGGTCACGGATGAATCGAGCGCGGAGGTTGCTGGATCCCGATCGCGTCGCGCGATCGCAGCGAGCACGACAGGACGAGGGAGGAGAGATCGATGGACAAGTGGCAGCACGTGCGTGAAATCAATGCGGGGGAGCAGCTGGCGGATGATCGCCTGGCGGCGGCGAGAGCCCGGGTGCTCGCGCGACTGGACGCGCCCGCATCGTCCCCGAGGGCGCGAAAGCTGCAGCGTCCGGTATGGCTGGTCGCGGGTGCGCTGGTCACCGCCGCTGCTGTGACGGCGACCGCTATCGTCGTCGCACAACACGACGATCCCGCGCCCGAGATTGAGGCGTTGCCGGTGGTCACGCCGTCACCGACGCCGATCGCGCCGACGCCCACGCCGTCGAGCACGTCCGGTGCGACTGCTGTGCAGGAGCCGTTTCCGGGAACGACGCCCGCGCCCGGGCAGTACCTGCGCAACACCTGCCGAACTGAGACTTTGAACTACCGGGATGCATACATCAGGGTCTTCACCTGGCCCGAGCTGGGGGAGTACGCGCCGATCTCTGCGGCACTGATGGCGTCCAACCTGGTCGAGTTCCTTCCTGCAGATCCGACGCAGGACCGAATCATGCGCTGGGGCCCCCACAATGAGCGGCTGAGCGCGTACGGGCCCTGGGACCCTGCATCCGGGCAGCCGCTCGGCGATGTCGTGGCCTGGGACAACCTCGCCCCATTCGACCCAGAGGTATTCGAGGAAAGCTGGCCTGCGCCGCGTTCCGAGGATGGGCCCCTGTGGTCGAACGTGCCGAGAGACCCGGCTGGACTCATCGAGTTCTACGGCCGATTCGGCCCTGAGCCCACGCTGACACCGGAGGAGATCAATGAGCAGGTTCAGATGAGCCTCGTGTCTGTCCTGAATGGCAACAGTGCGCCGGCAGATCTTCGTGCGGGCGTGCTGGAGGCGCTGATGATGGTCACGCCAGCAGCATCACAGGTGGTAGAAGCAGGGGCGATCACATTCCAGTTCTCCTTTGCACAGGGATACTGGCCGCGATCGGAATCGGTGACAGTCGACCTCGCGACCGGTTGGGTGAGGGAGAGTGCGGTGAGGTACGACCGAGGCGATCGCGCGGACGAAGACCCCGTGCCCTCCGACGTCCCGGATATCTGGCGGACCTGCAACGTGGAGATCGTCGACGGTGTCTGGTGACGGCATCTGCTCACGGAATCTTCAAGAAACCGTGAACTCACAGACGCGATTCAGCGAATACATAGTGTGAGCACAGACAGCGAGATCATCCGACGGTCGATCGGAGAGCCGGAGGCCTTCTCCGGTCTCTTCGATCGACATGCGCGGGCGGTGGGGGCGTTTGCCTATCGGAGGGTGGGAGACGCGGCGGGGGAGGACGTCCTGAGCGAGTCCTTCCTCGTCGCCTTCCAGCGGCGTGGATCTTTTGATCTGCAACGCGAATCGGCGCTGCCCTGGCTGCTGGGGATCACCTCGATGGTGGCCCGCCGGCACCGCGTGGCAGAAGCCCGTCAATGGCGGGCGTTTGAGGCATCCGCCGCGCGTGGGGTTCACGCGGCGGATGCCGGCCTCGACGATCTTCATGATCGTCTCGATGCGCAGGCTGCGATGCCCGTGCTGGCGCGGCGGATCGCGGCACTGACGGCAAGAGACAGGGAAACACTCCTGCTCTATGCCTGGGGTGAGCTCACCTACGAAGAGATCGCCGACGCTCTGGGGGTTCCCGTAGGAACTGTGCGCTCACGTCTGAATCGTGTACGCCGAAGGCTGGATCCGTCACGCAGGCGTCGATCGATCGAGAATCAGGAGGGTGACGAAAATGGAACTGTGGCAGCGCACGCGTGAGTTCGGACGGGGCACAGAGGTCCCCGAGGATGACATCGCGAAGGCCCGGGGGAAGCTCGTCGCACAGACGCAGGGGGCGGCTGCGCCATCGCGGGCGCGATCGCCGAGGCGTCCGGTCTGGATCGGAGCGGGGACGCTTGCCGGAGCTGCCGCCGTGACAGTGGGAGTTCTCCTGATCGCCCAGAATCAGAGCGTGCCGACGCTGCCCGAGGCGATCGCGTCACCGACGCCGGTGGTGACTCCGAAGCCGGTTCCGACACCGACACCGACACCGACGGCAGAGCCGGCGCAATCGACGAGCTCGATTCTCGCGGGAGCTGCCCAGGCATCGCTGAACGTGCCCGAACGGCAACCCGGGCAGTACTTGAAGATCGTGGACGAGCGCACAAGCATGGTCTTCTACTCGGACGAGTACGGCGTAAGCGATCTTGGATCGAGCCGGATGAACGCGGAGTCGGCGTGGGCGTATGTCTCGCAATCTGAGCGATATGTGCCAGCGGATCTCATGAGTGAATGGGCGTACGTACAGGGCGGCGGGGCGCTCCTCGACGTCTACTTCGGTGCTGATGCCCAGGTGCGGGCAGAGGAGTTCTGGGATGAGGCATCGGGCAGCTATTCTCCTGGAGCGGTGTCGTACTGGGCCGGCGGTGGGTTCATCCTGATCGGGAGCTGGCCGACCGATGGCGGAGACGGTTCACGAGGCCGGTTGTTCCAGACCATGCCAACAGACCCGAACGAGATCATGGACTGGCTCATGGAAATTGGTGTCGATCCGCACAAGCGGGCGTGGCTGTTGACGAAGCTCCTGGCCGAGAACGTGGGCTCTCCCGCGCAGCGAGCGGGACTCTATCTGGCCCTCAGCACCTTGCCAGAGTCGCAGCTGGTGGCGTACGACGATCACAGGGCAACGATCGTCAGCACCTCCAAGTACGGAGCAGACCACGCCGACCCCTCTCAATGGGACACCGTCACGATCGATCGGGCCACGGGCTACGTCCTGGAGTACTCGATCCGACGATTCTCGAATCCTGAGTTTATGTCTGACGATCTTCCGGACGAGCACCACGTCTACTCGCTCTCCGTCGTGGATTCCGCGCCCTAGAGTGAGCGCCGCACCGGCACCGGGGCTCTCTATCAGAGTCTCGGTGTCGGTGCCCCGACGTAGACTCGAGACGTGGCATCCGACTCCTTCGTACACCTGCACGTTCACAGCGAATACTCGATGCTCGACGGTGCCGCGAAGCTCACGGCGATGACTCAGGCCGCAGCCGAGTACGGCATGCCGGCGATCGCTGTGACCGACCACGGCAACACCTTCGCGGCCTTCGAGTTCTACAACGCGGCGAAGGCCGCGGGCGTCAAGCCGATCATCGGGCTCGAAGCGTATGTGACCCCCGGTACGCACCGCAGCGACAAGACGCGCGTGCAGTGGGGATCGCCCGATCAGAAGAGCGATGACGTCTCCGGTTCCGGCGCGTACACCCACACGACGATGTGGAGTGAGACGACCGAGGGAATGCACAACCTCTTCCGTCTGAGCTCGCGCTCCAGCATGGAGGGCTACTACTTCAAGCCTCGCATGGACCGCGAGCTGCTGCAGACCTACAGCAAGGGCATCATCGCCACGACGGGCTGCCCGTCCGGCGAGATCCAGACCCGCTTGCGGCTGGGGCAGTACGACGCCGCCCGCAATGCGGCGGCCGAGTTCCAAGACATCTTCGGCAAAGAGAACTACTTCGCCGAGATCATGGATCACGGGCTCTCGATCGAACGTCGTGTCATGTCCGACCTGCTCCGCCTGTCGAAAGACCTGGGCATTCCGCTCGTCGCGACCAACGACTCGCACTACACGCATCAGCACGAGGCCGACGCACACGCGGCGCTTCTCTGCGTACAGTCGGGCTCGACGCTCGATGACCCCAACCGCTTCCAGTTCGACGGCGATGGCTACTACGTCAAGACCGCGGCCGAGATGCGGCAGATGTTCCGCGATCACCCTGAGGCATGCGACAACACGCTGCTGATCGCCGAGCGCTGCGAGGTCGAGTTCAACACCTCGGCGAACTACATGCCGCGCTTCCCGGTGCCGGACGGCGAGACTGAAGACAGCTGGCTGATCAAAGAGGTCGAAGCGGGGCTGCACTATCGCTATCCCGGCGGCATCCCCGACAAGGTGCGCAAGCAGGCCGAGTATGAGACCGGCATCATCCTTCAGATGGGCTTCCCCGGCTACTTCCTCGTCGTCGCCGACTTCATCAACTGGGCGAAGAACAACGGCATCCGCGTCGGCCCGGGGCGTGGCTCGGGTGCAGGATCCATGGTCGCGTACGCCATGAAGATCACCGACCTCGACCCGCTTGAGCACGGCCTCATCTTCGAGCGCTTCCTCAACCCCGACCGCGTCTCGATGCCCGACTTCGACGTCGACTTCGACGACCGTCGCCGCGGCGAAGTCATCGAGTACGTGACAGAGAAGTACGGATCCGAGCGCGTCGCACAGATCGTCACCTACGGCACGATCAAATCGAAGCAGGCGCTGAAAGATGCCGGACGCGTGCTTGGTTTCCCGTTCAGCATGGGGGAGCGCCTCACGAAGGCGATGCCGCCGCCCGTCATGGGCAAGGACATGCCGCTTGACGGCATGTTCAACAAGGAGCACCCGCGTTTCAAAGAGGCGAGCGAGTTCCGAGCGCTCATCGAGTCCGATCCGGAAGCGAAGACGGTCTTCGACCGCGCGCTGGGCCTCGAGGGGCTGAAGCGCCAGTGGGGCGTGCACGCGGCCGGCGTCATCATGTCTTCCGAACCGCTCCTCGACATCATCCCGATCATGCGCCGCGAACAGGACGGCCAGATCGTCACGCAGTTCGACTATCCGTCGTGCGAGGCGCTCGGGCTCATCAAGATGGACTTCCTGGGGCTGCGAAACCTCACGATCATCTCCGACGCGCTCGACAACATCCGGATGAACCGCGGAGAGGAGGTCGATCTCGAACACCTCGCGCTCGACGATCGTGGTGCGTACGACCTGCTTGCGCGCGGTGACTCGCTCGGTGTCTTCCAGCTCGACGGCGGACCGATGCGCGCACTCATGCGCCTGATGAAGCCCGACAACTTCGAAGACATCTCGGCTCTCATCGCTCTCTATCGTCCTGGCCCCATGGGAGCGAACTCACACACCAACTACGCTCTGCGCAAGAACGGGCAGCAGGCGATCACGCCGATTCACGAGGAGTTCCGGGAGTCGCTCGCCGACATCCTCAACGAGTCCTACGGTCTGATCATCTACCAAGAGCAGGTCATGGCGATCGCGCAGAAGGTCGCGGGCTTCTCGCTGGGTCAGGCCGACATTCTGCGTCGCGCCATGGGCAAGAAGAAGAAGTCCGAGCTCGACAAGCAGTTCGAAGGCTTCCAAGCAGGTATGCATGCGAATGGATACTCGGATGGCGCAATCAACGCGCTCTGGGAGATCCTGCTGCCCTTCTCCGACTACGCCTTCAACAAAGCGCACTCTGCGGCGTACGGGCTCGTCTCCTACTGGACGGCCTACCTCAAGGCGCACTATCCGGCCGAGTACATGGCTGCTCTGCTCACGAGTGTCGGCGACTCGAAAGACAAGATGGCGCTGTACCTCAACGAGTGCCGGCGCATGGGCATCAAGGTGCTGCCTCCGGATGTCTCACAGTCGATCAACTTCTTCGCCGCAGTCGGTGAAGACATCCGCTTCGGCCTCGGCGCCGTCCGCAACGTCGGCGCAAACGTCGTCGACGGCATCATCGCGTCGCGCAGCGAGGGGCCGTTCACGTCCTTCCATGACTTCCTGAACCGCGTGCCGCTGCACGTGGCGAACAAGCGCACGCTCGAGTCGCTCATCAAGGCCGGAGCCTTCGACTCCATGGGCGACACCCGCCGCGCGCTGTTGGAGATCCACGAATCCGCAACGGAAGCGGCTGTCGATCGCAAGCGCAACGAAGCCCAGGGAGCGATCGGCTTCGACTTCGACGCGCTCTACGACGACACCGAAGAGGTGGCGCCCGCAAAGGTTCCTGAACGCCCTGAGTGGACGAAGAAAGACAAGCTGGCGTTCGAACGGGAGATGCTCGGGCTCTACGTCTCCGATCATCCGCTCGCAGGTCTTGAGGTGCCGCTCGCAAAGCACGCCTCGATCTCGATCAACAACCTGCTCGAATCAGAAGATCTGCAGGATGGCGACCAGGTGACGATCGCTGGGCTGGTCACGAGCGTGCAGCACCGAGTCGCGAAGGCCAGTGGCAACCCTTACGGCATGATCACCGTCGAGGACTTCAACGGTGAGATCACCGTCATGTTCATGGGAAAGACGTACCTTGAGTTCCAGAGCACGCTGCAGGCCGACGCGATCCTGGCGGTGCGGGGTCGCATCTCGCGTCGTGATGACGGCATGAACATTCACGCGCAGTCCGCATTCACCCCCGATGTCGGCTCCTTCGACGCCGCGGGTCCCCTTGCTCTGCTGGTTGCGGAGCAGCGGGCGACGGAACGCCTGATCGGTGACCTCGCGGATGTGCTGCGCCGCCACCACGGTGAGACCGAGGTCACGCTCAAGATGCACCGCGGTGGCACCGCCAAGGTCTTCGAGGTGCCGATGCCCGTCACTGTCACCGCGGATCTCTTCGGCGAGTTGAAGTCACTTCTCGGCCCTCAGTGCCTCGGGTAGCAGCGATTCCGCGGCGCACGAGCGTGACACGCCCCCAGCACCGCTCGGGTTGCGCCCGGTAAGATCGGGTCGCGCCGGGGAGTCACCTGCGCAGATCGTCCTCACGACGAAAGGGATCCTCATGACGAACAACGATGCAGCGCCGTTCGACGAGGCGTCCCTTCCCGAGGACTCCAGCGACGATCTTTTCGACGTCGACGTCGACGTCGCACCGCAGTACGGCTACTGGGGCATCACGGTACGTGAACTGCTGATGGTCGGTGTGTGGGCGGTCGCCTTCGTCGTCTCCTTCTTCCCGCTGGGGGCGGGTGGTGCGTCCGTGTGGACGACCGGACTGCACTGGGTGCTCACCATCGGGGTGCCCACAGTCGCCCTTTTCCTCATCGTGTTGCGACGCTTCTCTCCGGAGGGGATCCGCAGGGTCGGCTCGCTCGGTATCGACCAGTTCGCGTCCGTCGCGTTCTCGGTCTCGGCGATGCTCTGGGTGCAGCATGTCTGGGACTCGGTGTCGTTCGCGCTCCGGTTGGACGGTCGCGTTCTGGGATGGGTCATGTGGGTGGAACTCACGTGCATGCTCGCCCTCGTCGTGCTCACGGTCGTGGCTCCGTTGATTCCCGGACTGCGCGAGGACTTCGAAGGCCGGATGGAGACGCTCGCCCACCGTAACGCCAACCCGATTCGACCGGTGATCGCGTACCCGACAGCGTCCTCGGCGCAGGTCGCGCCCGCCGGCTCCGCGGTCGTCGAAGGTGATGGCGGCGCAGGCGAAGGCGATGGCGTCACGGCTGACGCTGATGCGGACGCGCACGAGTCTGCCGTGGCATCCGATGAGGCCTACACGGACGTGATCGTGCCGCTCGGTGATGCCACGGCTCATGATGTGTCTGAGATTGAGCTCACCGACGACACGGAGAGCGTCGAGGGGACACAGACGGATGTCGCGCCCGTTGAGGCTGGCCAGCCGTTCTGGGCGTTGGCGCCGGAGACACGCCCGGTACATGACGAACAGGGCGATGTGCTCTTCGAGATCGGCCCGGAGGCGTGGATTCTCGTCATCGAAGATCGTGGCGGCGCCTACGTCGTCCGACATGACGACGGCCGGGTGGGCTATCTCCACGACACGACAGACATGACCAGAGGCTGAGGAGCACAATGCAGAAGATCGACCTTCGAGGCCGTTCGCTGTCCACCGCCGAGATGCTGGCCGCCGTGCCGCGCGCTGAGGCTGCGCGCGCAGAGGCGCTGGCAACCGCGGCACAGATCGTCGCTGACGTGCGCGAGCACGGTGAGAAGTCGCTGCGCGAACAGGCGGAGCGGTTCGACCGGGTGACTGATCACGCGATCCGGATCCCCGCAGAGCATGTCGCCGAAGCCGTTGCTGCTCTGGAGCCGCGGATTCGCGCAGCGCTCGAAGAGTCCATCAATCGGGTGCGCCTCGCTTCGCAGGCGCAAGTGCCCGCGTCGGTCGCGACGACGATCGCGCCGGGTGCTCAGATCGTGCAGCGCTGGCAGCCGGTGTCGCGCGTCGGCGTGTACATCCCGGGCGGGAAGGCGGTGTACCCGTCGAGCGTCATCATGAACGTCGTCCCCGCGCAGGTCGCCGGAGTCACGCAGATCGCCCTCGCCTCACCGCCGCAGTCGGATCAGGGCGGACGCATCCACCCCACGATCCTCGCCGCGGCCGGTCTTCTCGGGGTCACCGAGATCTACGCGATGGGCGGAGCCGGCGCAATCGGCGCATTCGCCTGGGGCGTGCCTGAACTCGATCTCGACCCGGTTGACGTCGTCTCCGGCCCGGGAAACAACTTTGTCGCCTCCGCGAAGCGCGCGGTCGCGGGCGTGGTCGGAACCGATTCCGAGGCAGGCGCGACAGAGATCCTGATCGTCGCGGATGCCACGGCGAACCCGCTCTACGTCGCCGCGGACCTCGTGAGCCAGGCGGAGCACGACGAGCAGGCCTCCGCCGTGCTGGTCACGGATTCCGCAGACCTCGCGGACGCCGTGCTCATCCGGGTCGCGGAGCTCGCATTGCGGACGCGGCACAGCGAGCGCGTCACCGCCGCACTCGACGGGCCGCAGTCGGCGGTCGTCCTCGTCGATGACCGCGCTGCCGCTGCCGCATTCAGCAACGCCTATGCGCCGGAGCACCTGGAACTGCACCTCGCGGATGCTGCCGCTGCCGCCGCAGACTTCACGAGCGCCGGTGCGGTTTTCGTGGGTGACCACACTCCGGTCAGCTTGGGGGACTACCTCGCGGGCAGCAACCACGTTCTGCCTACTGGCGGACAGGCACGGTATGCGCCTGGACTCGGCGCCTACACGTTCCTGCGTCCGCAGCAAGTGATCACCTACGACCGCGACGCGCTGTCCACCGTCCGGGAGGGCATTGTGGCGCTTGCGAACACCGAGGTGCTTCCCGCGCATGGCGAAGCCATCGAGGCGCGCTTTACTCACTCCGATCCGACGAAGGCGTAGGTCACCGCATGCACTGCCCGTTCTGCCGTCATTCCGACTCGCGCGTGATCGACTCGCGTACGAGTGACGATGGGCTCTCCATCCGCCGTCGGAGGCAGTGTCCGGAGTGCGGCGGCCGTTTCACGACGACGGAGACCGCAAGCCTCAACGTCATCAAGCGATCCGGCGTGATGGAGCCGTTCAGCCGGGAGAAGGTCATCAGCGGCGTGCGCAAGGCCTGCCAAGGGCGACCGGTGACCGAGGGGGATCTCGCTGTCCTCGCGCAGCGCGTGGAAGAGGCGGTGCGCCAGACGGGTGTCTCGCAGCTCGACGCGAATGAGATCGGCTTGGCGATCCTCGGACCGCTGCGCGAACTCGATGAGGTGGCGTACCTGCGATTTGCGAGCGTCTATCAGGCGTTCGACTCGCTGGAGGACTTCGAGTGCTCGATCCGCGACCTTCGTGCGGACCGTGCGAAGTCCGCGGCCGCATCCGACGAAGGGTAGCCTGAGAGGCGATGTATCCACTGCTCTTTCGCACCGTTCTGTCCCGCCTCGATCCGGAATTCGCGCACCACGCGGGCATGGCGGTCATCCGCACTCTCGGCGTACCGCCGTTCTCCTGGATCACGAGCGCACTGACGCGACCCGCGACGGGGCAGGAGGTCCGTGCGCTGGGCCTGACCTTCCCGTCGCCGTTCGGCGTGGCCGCAGGCTTCGACAAGAACGCCGTGGGGGTGCGGGGGCTTTCCGCGCTCGGCTTCGGTCACATCGAAGTGGGGACCGTGACGGCGATCCCGCAGGAGGGAAACCCGAAACCGCGTCTGTTCCGCCTGGTCCCTGATCGTGCGGTCGTGAACCGGATGGGCTTCAACAACGCGGGTGCGGAGGCCGCCGAGCGTCGACTCCAGAAGCTGCGCCGTCGACGTCCGCGCGCGGTGATCGGCGTGAACATCGGAAAGAGCCGCGTCGTCGAGGTCGAGCAGGCGACAGCCGACTACGTCTCTTCCGCGCAGAGGCTTGCGCCGCTGGCGGACTACCTGGCGGTCAACGTGTCCTCTCCGAACACCCCGGGACTCCGCGGCCTTCAGGCTGTGGAGACCCTCGCGCCGCTCCTGCAGGCGGTCAAGACTGCTGCCGGGACGACACCGCTCCTGGTGAAGATCGCCCCTGACCTGCCGGACGAGGAGATCACCGCGATCGCCGAGATGGCGGTGAAGGAGGGGCTCGCCGGAATCATCGCGACGAACACGACGATCTCCCGTGATGGTCTCCGTACCGATCCCGCCGTCATCGACGCCGCCGGAGCGGGCGGACTCTCGGGAGCGCCCCTGCGGGAGCGGTCGAGAGAAGTGCTCCGCATCGTGCGCGCCGCGGTGCCCGCCGAGTTCTGCGTCATCTCTGTGGGTGGCATCGAGACCGCGGATGATGTCCGCGAGCGCCTCGCCGCCGGGGCCACGCTGGTGCAGGGCTACACCGCATTCCTCTACCGCGGCCCGTTCTGGGCACGTCAGATCAACCGCGGACTTGCACGCGCACGCTGAGCCCCCGATACGCACGACAAAGGCGGCGAGTGTCTGAGACACTCGCCGCCTTTGTGGCATCCGCCCGAGACTACTCGGGGTACTGGCCGCGCTTGACCTGCGGCTTCGGGAGACGCATGAATCGCATCTGCAGCGAACGCATCGCGGCGTACCAGCCGAGACCCTTCTCTCGGCGCTCTGCCCCGAACTTCTCGGCGGCCTTCCGCTTGACACGCACACCGAGGAAGATCATGTTTCCGACGGCGAAGATGATGTAGACCCAGAGCACGAGGAACGACCAGTAGGCGACCGTCACGTTCGGGACGAGCGAGGCGATGATGACGAGCACCATCATCGGCATGACCCACTCACTGAGGTGCCAGCCGGCGTCCACGTAGTCACGCACCCAGCGGCGCTGCGGGCCCTTGTCGCGGACGGGAAGGTAGCGGTCGTCGCCCTTCTCCATGCCGACGCGTGCCTTCTCGCGGCGTGCCTGGAGTTCTGCGCGTGCGCGGGCGCGCTCCTCCTTCGTGTTGGCGACGAGGGGGCGCTTGCGGGCGGCCTCCTGCTCGGCGCGCGAAGGTGTCGGACGGCCCTTGCCGTGCGCTGCGTTCTCGGCGGAGTCGTCGTTCGTCGACGGTGAGACGGGGGAGTTGGCCACGAAGGCTCCTGACGTGTTGCTTTTCGGGGTTCGCCTTAAGATTACTCGCATGACATCTCCTTCTGCTTCGGTGACCGCTTCTGACGACCGCGAGAGCGCTGTGGCTGAGGCAGTCGCGACAGGGATCCCTCGCGCACTGGCAGATCTCGGCGATCTCGTGCGCATCCCGGGCATCGCGTGGCCGTCGTTCGATCAGACCCAGCTCGAGCGCAGTGCCGCCGCCGTGGCGCGCCTCGCCGAGGAGACGGGTGCGTTCGACGAGGTATGCGTCCTGCGGGCCGGGATCCCCGGAACTGACGAGAAGGGGCAGCCTGCTGTTCTGGCCACGCGCGCCGCCCGAAACGGGAAGCCGACCATTCTGCTCTATGCGCACCATGACGTGCAGCCTCCCGGAGACGACGCCCTCTGGGAAAGCCCGCCGTTCGAGCCGACTGTTCGCGACGGACGCATGTACGGGCGCGGTGCCGCGGATGACAAGGCCGGCGTGATGGCGCACATCGCAGCGATCCGTGCCGTGGGCGAGACGCTGGCAGACGACCTCGATCTGGGCATCACGCTGTTCATCGAGGGGGAGGAGGAGTACGGTTCGCGCTCCTTCGGACAGTTCCTCGACGACAACACCGACGCGTTGCGGGCGGACGCCATCGTCGTTGCTGACTCCGGCAACTGGGACTCGCAGACTCCGGGTCTCACCGTGTCACTGCGCGGAGCGGCGCGCTTCACCCTGACGGTGCGCACGCTCGACCACGCATCTCACTCCGGGATGTTCGGCGGCGCGGTTCCCGACTCGATGATGGCCACGATCCGCCTGCTCGACACGCTGTGGGATGAGAACGGGTCCGTCGCTGTCGAGGGCATGGCTGTCCGAGACGCTGAGACACCGGCGTACACGGAAGAGACGCTTCGCTCCGAAGCGGGGCTGCTCGACGGGGTGTCGCCGATCGGAGACGGCAGCATCCTCAGCCGGATCTGGAACAAGCCGGCGATCACGATCATCGGCATCGACGCGACGAGCGTGGACGCCGCCTCGAACACGCTCTCGCCCTCGACGACGGTCGTCGTCAGCGCGCGCGTCGCCCCCGGGCAGAGCGCGGAAGATGCGTATGCCGCGATGGAGGCGCACCTGCGGGCGAACGCGCCGTTCGGAGCCGAGCTCACCTTCTCGGATCTCGACCTCGGCAACGGATTCCTCGTCGACACCGCCGGATGGGCCGTGGGCGCCACCCGTGCGGCGATGAAGGACGCCTACGGTGTCGCACCCGTCGATCTCGGAGTCGGCGGCTCCATCCCGTTCATCGCGGATCTCGTCGAAAAGTTCCCCGGCGCACAGATCCTGGTGACCGGCGTCGAAGATCCGCACTCGCGTGCGCACAGCCCCAATGAGTCGCTGCATCTCGATACGTTCCGGCATGCCGTCGGCACGGAGGCGCTTCTGCTGACGCGGATGAACGAGGTCGAGCTCTCCTCCTGACTCCGCCCGCTCCGGAGGATCGAACGGTAGAATCGAGGCACTGAGTCCGTGGCGCGCGCCGCGGCCGTTCCAAGGAGCACCATGACTGACACCACTGCATCGATCGCACCGGCCCACGGCGTCACCCTGAGCGACGCGGCAGCCCTGAAGGTGAAGAGCCTTCTCGAGCAGGAGGGCCGCGATGACCTGCGTCTTCGTGTCGCCGTCCAGCCCGGCGGCTGCTCGGGTCTGATCTACCAGCTGTACTTCGACGAGCGCTACCTCGAGGGCGACGAGACGGTCGACTTCGATGGCGTGGAGGTCATCATCGACAACATGAGTGTTCCGTACCTCGACGGCGCGTCGATCGATTTCAAGGACACGATCTCCGAGCAGGGTTTCACGATCGACAACCCGAACGCGGGCGGTTCCTGCGCCTGTGGCGACAGCTTCCACTGATCCCTTAGCACACTCGCAAACTGTGTCCAACCTGCGTGGTTGGCATGAATCGGGTGTGAGGTTGCCCTAGACTTAGGGGTGCCCTGTCCGCAATCTGAAAGGTGCATCGTGCCCTCGAAACGCCGCCTTCGTTGGGTCGCTATTCCGCTGGGAGTAGCGGCAGCTGTGGCCCTGGCGGGATGTACTCCCACCGAACTCCACGGATTCCTTCCAGGCTTCGTCGAGGACGGAACGCCGGCCACGAACCAGACCGACCGTGTCGCGGCGCTCTGGGTGAACTCCTGGATCGTCCTCCTTGCCGTCGGCGTGATCACCTGGGCCCTCATGGCCTGGGCCGCGATCGCCTACCGCCGCCGCAAGGGCCAGATCGGCCTGCCGGTGCAGATGCGCTACAACATGCCGATCGAGATCTTCTACACGGTCGTGCCCTTCATCCTCGTCCTCGGCTTCTTTGCCTTCACCGCTCGTGACCAGGCGATCATCGAGACGCAGTACGAAGACCCTGACGTCGAGGTCGTCGCCATCGCCAAGCAGTGGGCATGGGACTTCCAGTACAACGGCGAAGAGAAGGACAACACAGACGCTGTCTGGAGCATGGGCGTTCAGGCTCAGCCCGACAAGGACGGCAACATCGACCAGGCGGCGCTTCCCACGCTCGTCCTGCCCGTCGACAAGGAAGTTCGCATCGAGCTTCAGTCGCGCGACGTGATCCACTCGTTCTGGATCATCGACTTCCTTTACAAGAAGGACATGTACATCGGCAAGGACAACTCCTGGTCCTTCATCCCCACTCGTGAGGGCACGTACCAGGGCAAGTGTGCGGAGCTCTGTGGTGAATTCCACTCGATGATGCTCTTCAACGTCGAGGTTGTCAGCGAAGCCGAGTACGAGGATTACCTCGCATCGCTCCGTGAGGCGGGCAACACCGGTGACATCACCGACGCCTATGACCGTCTCTCCAACCTTCCCGGCACCGGGACCAGCTCCGAGGAAGGGGAGTAAGGATCATGACGACAACTCTTCCGGGCACCACTGAGGCGCAGCCGCGCCCCACGACGCTCCCGCCGCGACAGGCCGCTCTCCTCTCTTCCACTCGTGTGGAGGAGAAGGGCAACCTGATCGTCAAGTGGATCACCTCCACAGACCACAAGACGATCGGATACATGTATCTGATCGCCTCCGTGATCTTCTTCCTGCTCGGTGGTGTGATGGCGCTTGTCATCCGTGCTGAGCTGTTCGCTCCCGGCATGCAGATCGTGCCGACGAAGGAGCAGTACAACCAGCTGTTCACGATGCACGGCACGATCATGCTGCTCATGTTCGCGACGCCGCTCTTCGCTGGTTTCGCGAATGCGATCCTGCCGCTGCAGCTCGGTGCGCCCGATGTGGCGTTCCCCCGTCTGAACGCCTTCGCGTTCTGGCTGTTCTCCTTCGGCTCGATCATCGCGGTCGCGGGCTTCCTGACGCCCCAGGGTGCGGCATCCTTCGGATGGTTCGCCTACCAGCCGCTGGCCAACGCCTCGTTCTCGCCAGGAGCCGGTGGAAACCTCTGGATGCTCGGTCTGGGCATCTCCGGTTTCGGAACGATCCTCGGCGCGGTGAACTTCATCACGACCGTGATCACGATGCGCGCTCCGGGTATGACGATGTGGCGCATGCCGATCTTCTCCTGGAACACGCTGGTCACCAGCCTCCTCATCCTGATGGCGTTCCCCGTGCTCGCCGCTGCGATCCTCTCGGCGGCAGCTGACCGTGTGCTCGGCGCTCACATCTTCGACCCGGCCAACGGCGGTGTGCTCCTCTGGCAGCACCTCTTCTGGTTCTTCGGTCACCCCGAGGTCTACATCATCGCGCTGCCGTTCTTCGGCATCGTCTCCGAGATCTTCCCGGTCTTCAGCCGTAAGCCGATCTTCGGATACAAGACTCTCGTCTACGCGACCATCGCGATCGCTGCGCTGTCCGTTGCCGTGTGGGCTCACCACATGTACGTCACCGGATCGGTTCTGCTTCCGTTCTTCGCGCTCATGACGATGCTCATCGCGGTTCCGACCGGTGTGAAGATCTTCAACTGGATCGGCACCATGTGGCGAGGTTCGGTGACCTTCGAGTCGCCGATGGTCTTCTCGCTGGGCTTCCTCGTGTCGTTCGTTTTCGGTGGTCTGACCGGCGTCATCCTGGCGTCGCCGCCGCTGGACTTCTTCCTCTCTGACTCGTACTTCGTGGTCGCGCACTTCCACTACGTCGTCTTCGGCACCGTGGTGTTCGCGATGTTCGCAGGCTTCTACTTCTGGTGGCCGAAGTGGACCGGTCGAATGCTCAATGAGCGTCTCGCCTACGTGCACTTCTGGCTGCTGTTCATCGGCTTCCACATGACGTTCCTCATTCAGCACTGGCTGGGTGTCGACGGCATGCCCCGCCGTTACGCGGACTACTCCGAGTTCGACAACTGGACGTGGCAGAACCAGGTCTCGACGATCGGTGCGATCATCCTCGGCGCCTCGATGCTGCCGTTCTTCCTCAACGTGTGGATCACGGCGCGCAAGGCTCCGAAGGTCACGGTCAACGACCCGTGGGGCTATGGCGCATCGCTTGAGTGGGCGACCTCCTGCCCGCCGCCGCGTCACAACTTCACGTCGATCCCGCGTATCCGCAGCGAGCGCCCCGCGTTCGATTTGAACCACCCGGAGGCTGCAGAGCACCCGGTCGCGGCCGCTGGTGAAGGAAAGGCCCACTAATGCGCTCCAACGTTGTTCTCTGGTGGCTCCTCGCGATCTTCTTCCTGATCGTCACCGCGGTGTACGTGGGATGGAACCTCGCGACGTACACGGATCTTCCGTTCGTCAACGCCGTGGAATGGGTCGGCACCATCGCCCTGCTCTTCTCGGCGCTGATGTCAGCGATGATCGGCTTCTACCTGTCGCGTACGCATAAGGCGCAGGGTGGCGAGCTTCCGGAAGACATCCTCACTGCGGACATCGACGACGGAGACCCTGAGCTCGGCGAGTTCAGCCCGTGGTCCTGGTGGCCGATCGTTCTCGCCGGTTCCGCAGCGGTTTTCGTTGTCGGTCTCGCTGTCGGACACTTCCTGCTCCCGATGGGTCTCGCACTCTTCGTCGTCGCAATCGTCGGCTGGGTGTACGAGTACTACCGCGGACACTTCGCACGCTGATCACAGCATCACAAGAAGGGCTCCTGGCTTCGGCCAGGAGCCCTTCTTCGTTGTACGGGAACCCGAGCGCGGGGGGCGGGGAACGCTGGCGGTGCGGGCTACGCGTGGGTGCGAATCCGCGGCACTCCGGTCGTCGGATCGACAGGGAAACGGAAGACGCCCTCGATGTTCTCGATCGGATAGCCTTCACGCACCCAGTACTCGTAGCCGCCGATCATCTCGCGCACGCTGTAGCCGAGCTCAGAGAATGCCAGTGCGCCCTTGGCGCCGGCGTTGCAGCCCGGACTCCAGCAGTACACGATCACCTCGGCGTCACGGGGGATCTCTAAGGGAGCTCGTGCAGGGATCTCGCTGTAGTGCATGTGAACTGCTCCGGCGACGCGTCCCTGCGCCCAGGCCTCGGAGGACCGGACGTCGATGATGACAGGTGATTCGCCCCGACGTTGCGCCAGGTACACGTCCCCCGGGTCCGTCTCGTAGGCGAGCTTGGCAGCGAAGTATGAGGCGCGATCGATCATGCAATCAGCGTAGGCCGTGCGCGTGAGCATGTTACGACGTTGAGTTCATGTGACTGACGTGTGCCCGCTCGGTGTGGCGTGCGCGACCGCCACACCGCCTTGCCGCCGGTACCTAGAAGCGATCGCCGACCTAAGAGCGGAGGCGATGTAGGAGCGGTGATCACGCAGGACCGGCGCCGGCTGTGACCGGCAGTGGCGGCCGGTGCACACCTGACTGTGTCGTCGCAGCAGGGAACACGTGCGAGCTTCGCGAATGGACCAGCGTCCTATCGGGCGAACGCTGAAGGCCCCGTCCAAAACGGACGGGGCCTTCAGCGTTGCGGGGGAGCGGAGTTACTCGCCACCCTCCGTGTTCTTCTTGCGAGGCTTCTTCACGGGCTCGGTCGCGATGACCGAGCTGGGCGTGTTCGGCGTCTCGCCGATGTGCTCGTCAGCTGCAGCGATCTGGTCTTCGGAGACACCAGCGCGCTGGTGGGCCTCGAGGACCTCCTGAGCGGCCGTCTCGTCCGTGTGCTCTACCGCGTGGTGAGCGTGAGCGTCAGCCGCGTCGACCTCAGCCTGCGTGAGCGGGGAGAGGCGGTCCTCGAAGAACCAGCGCGACAGCGCCGAACGGACGTTCTCGGTCCACGGGATGCGTCCCTTGGCGTTCGGGCGCACAACCAGAGGCTCGTACGTGTCGATATCGATGAGCTTCCAGCGGTCGTAGACGTCGACCGGCTGGTGAACCTCGATGAACTCGCCACCGGGGAGACGGACGATGCGGCCCGACTCGTAACCGTGCAGAACGATCTCGCGATCCTTCTTCTGCAGCGCGATGCAGATGCGCTTCGTGACGAAGTATCCGATCACCGGTCCCGCGAAGAGCAGGATCTGCAGAGCAAGGATCACGCCCTCCATGGTGAGCATGAAGTGAGTAGCCATCAGGTCGGAGGATGCCGCGGCCCAGAGAACTGCGTAGAAGATCATTCCGGCCACACCGATCGCCGTACGCGTCGCGGCGTTGCGCGGACGCTGTGCGATGTGGTGCTCGCGCTTGTCACCCGTGATCCACGCCTCGAGGAAGGGGTAGATCGCGACGGCCACGATGAAGAGACCGAGGACGAGCACGGGAACGATGATTCCGAACGACCAGGTGTGGTTGAGGAACACGACATCCCAGTTCGACGGAGCGAGACGCAGCGCGCCATCCGCGAAGCCGATGTACCAGTCAGGCTGAGTACCGGCCGAAATGGGGGACGGGTCGTAGGGGCCGTAATCCCAGAACGGAAGGATCTGGAAGAACGACGCGATCAGCACGATCACACCGAAGACGATGAACAGGTAGCCACCCATCTTCGACATGTACACGGGCATCATCGGGTAGCCCACGACGTTGTCGTTCGTGCGGCCGGGGCCTGCGAACTGCGTGTGCTTGTTGATGATCATGAGCATGAGGTGCACCGCGACGAACGCGATCACCAGCAGCGGCAGGATCAGGATGTGCAGTGTGTACAGGCGCCCGACGATGTCGGTACCCGGGAACTCGCCACCGAAGAGCAGGAAGGACGTCCAGGTGCCGATGACCGGCAGACCCTTGATCATTCCGTCGATGATGCGGAGACCGTTGCCCGAGAGCAGGTCGTCGGGGAGCGAGTAGCCCGTGAATCCCTCGGCGAGAGCCAGGATGAACAGCACGAAGCCGATCACCCAGTTCAGCTCACGCGGCTTGCGGAACGCGCCGGTGAAGAAGACGCGCAGCATGTGCACGCCGATGCCGGCGATGAACACGAGAGCTGCCCAGTGGTGGATCTGACGGACCAGGAGCCCACCGCGCACGTCGAAGGAGATACGCAGAGCGGACTCGAAGGCCGCCGTCATCTCCATGCCGCGCATGGGAGGGAACGCACCCGTGTAGTGGGTGGTAGCCATCGATGCCTGGAAGAAGAAGGTCAGGAAGGTACCCGACAGCAGCACGACGACGAAGCTCCACAGGGCGATCTCGCCGAGCATGAACGACCAGTGGTCAGGGAAGATCTTGCGACCCAGTTCCTTGACGAAGCCGGAGATGCTGGTGCGCTCGTCGATGTAGTTCGAGGCGGCACCGACGAAGCGGCCGCCGAGCGGCTTAGTCTTCGTCTCTTCGCGGACGGTTGAGGTACTCAATGGCGCTCCCAGAAGCTAGGGCCGACGGGTTCGTGGAAGTCGCTCTGCGCGACGAGGTAGCCCTCGTCATCGACAGCAATCGGCAGCTGCGGCAGCGGACGAGCTGCCGGGCCGAAGATGACCTTGGCGTGCTCCGTCACATCGAACTGCGACTGGTGGCACGGGCACAGCAGGTGGTGGGTCTGCTGCTCGTACAGGGCAACAGGGCAGCCGACGTGCGTGCAGACCTTGGAGTACGCGACGATGCCGTCGTACGACCAGCTCTTGCGCTCTTCGCTCTCGATGAGCTGCTCTGGGCGCAGACGCATCAGTAGAACGATCGCCTTCGCCTTCTCTTCGAGGTAGCCGTCGTGGTGGCTGAGCTCGGAGAGCGGCTCGGGAATCACGTGCACGGCGTTGCCGAGCTGCACATCCGCTGCACGGATGGGAGTGCCGTCGGGGTCCCGGGCAAGACGCATGCCTTCTCGCCACATCGTGTGGCTCAGCAGTGCCACGGGGTCACCCGCAATCGGGTTCTCCGGCGTGTTGAACGGAGCGAGTCCGCGGAACAGCGTGATGCCGGGAACAACCGATGCCACGAGTGCGGCGATCAGGGAGTTGCGGATCATCGTGCGGCGTCCGAAACCGGACTCCTCGTTGGCGTCAGCGAACGCCTTGATCGCTGCTTCGCGAGTGGCGTCCTTACCGCGAGTCGGGTGACGCTCCTCGATGTACTCCTTGTCCGACATGATCGCCTTGGACCAGTGGATCGCGCCGATACCGATCGCCAGAAGGGCGAAAGCGATTCCGATGCCGATGAACATGTTGTTGTGTCGGACATCGATCAGCGCGCCGCTCTCGATCGGGAACAGCATGTAGGCGGCAACCGCCCAGATGCTGCCGGCGACCGACAGGTAGAACAGGGTGTAGACCGTGCGGACCGCGGCCTTCATGGCCTTCGGGTCCTTGTCGGTCATCCGCTCGCGATGCGGCGGGAGACCCGGGTTCTGCACGGGATCGCTGACTGCGACGCCCAGCCCGGGGGAGGGCTGGTAGGCCCTGTCAAGAGCCTTCGAGTCGTCGTCGTTTGCCATGGTGCTCCTCGTACGTTCCTCTTCGATGTAGTTCGTCAGTTGGACTTCGCGGTGATCCATACGGTCACGGCGATGAGCGCGCCGATACCGAAGATCCAGATGAACAGACCCTCAGACACAGGTCCGAGTGATCCGAGCGTGAAGCCACCGACCTGCACAGCCTGCTGCTGGAACAGGAGTGCCGAGATGATGTCGCGCTTGTCTTCCGGCGAGAGGTTGGTGTCGCTGAAGACGGGCATGTTCTGCGGTCCGGTCGCCATCGCGGCGTACAGGTGCAGTGCGCTGGTGTTGGCGAGCGATGGAGCCCACTTGCCCTCGGTCAGAGCGCCACCGGCTGCGGCGACGTTGTGGCACATCGCGCAGTTGATGCGGAACAGCTCCGCACCGTGTGCGATGTCGCCTTCGCCGTCGAGGATGCGCTCCTCCGGGTAGCTGGGACCCGGGGCGATCGTCTGCACGAAGGCCGCGATCGACTCGATCTGCTCTTGGGTGAACTGCGGCTGCTTCTGAGGAGCCTGCGGTCCACTCATCTGCATGGGCATGCGGCCCGTCGACATCTGGAACTCGACGGCGAGCTCGCCAACGCCGTACAGGCTCGGCCCATCGGGCGTTCCCTGCAGGTCGAGTCCGTGACAGGTGGCGCAGTTGGCCTGGAAGAGCTTCTCGCCTTCTTCTGCCGAGACCTGCGCGGTGACGCTGGTCTGCTCGGTCGTTGCGAACGCCGCGGATGCTCCGGCGTACACACCGCCGGTGATCAGGAGGCCTGCTCCAATGAGGGCTGCTGCAGCCAGCGGGCTGCGGCGACCGTTGGAGCGGCGCTTCTTCTCTCGTGCCATCTCGGGGATCAGCTCCACTCTTATTTCAGGAAGTAAATGACGAGGAACAGCACGATCCAGACGACGTCGACGAAGTGCCAGTAGTAGGACACAACGATCGAGGAGGTCGCCTCCTTGTGCGTGAAGTTCTTCACGGCGTAGGCGCGGCCGATCACCAGAAGGAAGGCGATCAGACCACCGGTCACGTGCAGGGCGTGGAAGCCCGTCGTGATGTAGAACGCCGAAGCGTAGGAGTTAGCCGAGATCGGCAGGCCTTCAGCAACCAGCTGTGCGTACTCCCAGACCTGGCCGCTCACGAAGATCGCGCCGAGGATGAAGGTGAGCCAGAACCACTCGACCATGCCCCAGCCGAGCCAGCCGCGCTTCTTCAGCGTGTAGGGCTGCAGGCGCTCGGCCGCGAAGACACCCATCTGGCACGTGACCGACGAGAGCACGAGGATGATCGTGTTCACGGTCGCGAAGGGAACGTTGAGGAGCTCCGTGTTCTCGGCCCACATCTCGGGGGAGGTGCTACGAAGCGTGAAGTAGATCGCAAAAAGTCCTGCGAAGAACATCACTTCGCTGCCGAGCCACACAATGGTGCCGACAGCTACCGGGTTGGGCCGCTTGATGGTACTCGCCACCGGGGCATACGTCGCTGAAGTCGTCACCTCACCATTATGGCCGATTCGCGAGCGGGATTCTTGCACCTAGGGGGGCCGTTTCGCTGTTTCATGACTTAGGGCAACCTAAGAACTGGCCGAGAATCGCCTGCATGTTCTCTATCTGTGCGCCGTGATCTCGCTGTTTGCCAGGTCGTCATCTTCGACTTCTCCGCGCAGGTGCGATCGCCGCCGCCGATAGGATCGCACCATGATGGACGCCGTGACCTGGCCTGATGTGCTCTCCACCCTGCTCGCCCGCCGCGACCTCAGCGTGTACGAGTCGACCTGGGCGATGCGTCAGGTGATGCGCGGGGAGGCGACGCAGGCGCAGTTGGCTGCGTTCCTCATGGGCCTCCGTGCGAAGGGCGAGACGATCGACGAGATCGTCGGCTTCCGCGACGCCATCCTCGAAGCAGCTGTGCCGCTGCCCGTCTCCTCGGATGTGCTCGACATCGTCGGCACCGGAGGTGACCGCATCGGCACGGTTAACGTTTCGACAACGGCTGCGATCATCATCGGCGCCACGGGAATCCCGGTCGTCAAGCACGGCAATCGTGCGGCGAGTTCCGCGTCCGGATCCTCGGATGTTCTGGGCGCGTTGGGGCTGCAGCTTTCTCTCGATCCCGCATCCGTCGCCACGATGCTGGAGCGTGTAGGCATCACCTTCGCGTGGGCTGCGGCATTCCACCCCGGATTCAAGCACGCCGGCGCCGTGCGTGCAGAGATGGGTGTCCCCACGGTCTTCAACATGCTCGGTCCCCTCTGCAACCCGGCGCGCGCGGAGGCTAACGCCGTCGGTGTGGCGCAGCTCGATCGCGTGCCACTGATCACCGGCGTCTTCCGCACTCGCGGGGCGACGGCACTGGTGTTCCGGGGCGACGACGGTCTCGATGAGCTGACGACGACGGGGCACAGCCGCATCTGGGAGGTCACGCGTGGCGACGTGCACGAGCACGACCTCGACCCTCGAGACCTCGGAATCCCGCTCGCCGAACTCGCAGACCTGATCGGCGGCTCGCCGGAGCACAACGCGAAGATCCTGCGCCGGACACTGGCGGGCGAATCCGGTCCGGTGCGCGACATCGTGCTGCTGAATGCCGCCGCGGGCATCGTCGCGTACGAGCTTTCGCATGATGCCGCTCAGGCGCAGCGTCCGATCGTGGAACGGCTCGCAGACGCACTCGCTCGAGCCGCCGCAGCGGTCGACGACGGTCGGGCATCCGCCAAGCTCGACCAGTGGATATCCATCTCGCAGGAGCTGGCTCAGGCGTAGTGTTCGTCTATGGAGCCTGCAGACGCGCTGCGTGAGATCGCTCGGCTGCTGGAGCGCGAGCGCGCATCACGCTATCGGGCGAAAGCGTTTCGCACCGCCGCCGACGCGTATGAGGCGCTGCCCGCGGACGCTCAGCGGGATCTCGTCCGGATCGGCGCCGCGCCAGGTATCGGCGCCTCGACGCTTGCGGTGATCCGCGATGTGCTCGCCGGTGAGACGCCGTCGTACCTCCGTGATCTGGAAGGCACGGTGGCACCGGTGAAGCGGTCCGCGCTCACGGCGAAGCTGCGGGGTGATCTGCACGCGCATACGGACTGGTCGGATGGCACCACGTCGATCCAGGAGATGGCGGATGCTGCCCGGGCGCTCGGCCACGAGTACCTCGCAATCACGGATCACTCACCCCGGCTGCGAGTCGCGCGTGGTCTCACGGCAGAACGGCTGCGCGCCCAGATGCCGATCGTACGCGCGGCGGGCGGGGATGGGCTGCACATGCTCGCGGGGATCGAAGTCGACATCCTGGACGACGGCGCCCTCGACCAGGAGGATTCACTCCTCGGTGAGCTCGACATCGTCGTGGCATCGGCGCATTCGAAGCTGAGAATGCCGGCTGGACCCATGACGAAGCGATTCGTCGCGGCGGTCGCCAACCCCCGCGTCAATGTTCTGGGACACGTCACCGGCCAGCTGGTGCAGGGCGAGCGCGGCACGCGTCCGCGTTCGGAGTTCGACGCGCGAGCGGTCTTCGAAGCATGCGCGGAACACGGTGTCGCCGTGGAGATCAACTCTCGTCCGGAGCGCACCGATCCGCCGGACGAGCTCGTGGTGCTGGCGCTGGAGATCGGATGCCTGTTCTCCATCGACTCCGATGCGCATGCCCCCGGCCAGCTGCCATTGCTCGATCACGGCGCCGAGCGTGCGGAACGCCTCGGAGTGCCTGCCGAGCGCATCGTCACGACATGGGGCCTTGAACGGCTGCGACGCTGGGCCGGGTGATCGCGGGGACTATCGGTTGTCGAGCTGCGCGAGCGCTGCGATGGCCCGCGTCATGGAACCGCCGAGGTTCTGTGCGGTGGCAAGATGCTCTGCCGCATCCGCTTCCTGGGGGTCGAGGGGGCGAAGGAGACGCTTCGGATCGGTGAGGGGCAGAGTGCGAGCCACTTCGACGACGGCCGGCGCGACATCGAGATACGCGGATGCGGCGAGGATCTTTCCCTGAAGACCAGCCGACATCCCTTCGCCTGCCGCCGCTGCGGCGCGGATGCCGTCGAGTGTGCCGTGCGCGGCGAGCAGCGTCGCTGCGGTCTTCTCGCCGACACCGGCGACGCCGGGAAGGCCGTCGGAGGCATCTCCGCGCAAAGTCGCGAAGTCCGCGTACTGCGACGGCAGCACACCGTACTTTGAGACCACGGTCTGCTCTGTCACGATCTCGAGGTTGCTCATGCCGCGCGCGGTGTAGATCACGCGCACGCCACGTGCATCGTCGACGAGCTGGAACAGATCGCGATCTCCGGTGACGACGTCGACGGGAATCGCGGACTGCGCTGTCAGAGTGCCGATCACATCGTCGGCCTCGTGCTCCGCGGCGCCGATGATCGGGATGCCGAGAGCTCCGAGCGCCTCGCGAATCAGCGGGATCTGCGCCTCCAGGGGGTCGGGGACCTCTTCGACATCGGGGCCCGTGGTCACGACCTCGACGACGCGGTGAGCCTTATAGCTCGGGATGAGGTCGACGCGCCATTGCGGGCGCCAGTCGTCATCCCAGCATGCGATGAGGTGCGTCGGCTCATATGTCGTCGTGAGTTTCGCGATCATGTCGAGCAGGCCGCGAACAGCGTTGACCGACGTGCCATCGGGCGCCTTGACCTTGTCAGGCACCCCGTAGAACGCCCGGAAATACAGGCTTGCCGTGTCGAGCAGCATCAGGCGCGGTTCACGTTCGGTCATGTGCTCAGTCTCTCAGTCCCCGCCGACATTCGGTGAGCGCCCGAGAGGTCACGTGTCGTGGTGAACGAGCTCGTCCTCACGTCCGTCGTCATAGCCACCGAAGGGATAGATGTCGACTTCCGGGCGACGGGCCAGGAACACCGCGCTGGCGATCAGCCCACCCCACAGCAGGGTGATGGATCCACAGAGCACGGCGATGGCGATCGGTGTCATCGCTTCACCTCCGATCGAGGGCGGGACCGTTCAGATGGCTCGTAGGGCGGCCAGGCGCGGAAATCATCCGGTGATTGACGCCACGGAGTGAGCGTCAGGACGAGCGCGAGGACGATGATGAGGGCGATCGTGCCCCATCCGAAGATCAGGAGATACCACGCAGGCATGCCGCCGTAGCCGTCCGTCACGAGCGTCACGATCTGAGTGATGAGCATGTAGCCGAGCACGATCGGCGCAAGCACCGTCACAAGGGTCTGCCAGATCGCACCCACGCGGAACGTCGAGACCGCACTCAGGTGCGCGCGAAGCTCGCCGCCCCGACGCAGGACCCACAGCACCAGAACGGTCATGAGCACGGCCGACGAGACGATCCCGATGTTGTTCGCCCAGTTGTCGGTGACGTCGAGCGCCAGGAGGCCGGTCGTGGTCGAGAAGATCAGCGTCGACAGGATCGCGCAGACGATTCCGACGCCGACCGCGGTGCCGCGCACCGAGAAGCCGAACTTCTCCTGAACCGCCGCCGAGACGACCTGCAGAAGGGAGATCAGCGAGGTGAAGCCGGCGAGGGTGAGGGAACCGAAGAACAGTGCGCCGAAGATCGGGCCGCCCGGCATCTGCGAGACGATCGCGGGGAAGGTGATGAACGAGAGGCCGACACCGGTGAGTCCTTCGAGCTCCGAGATCTCCGTTCCCTGTTGGAATGCCATGAAGCCGAGCGTGGCGAAGACGCCGATGCCGGCGAGGAGTTCGAAGGAGGAGTTGCCAAACGCGACGACGAGGCCGGGAGCGGTGAGGTTCCCGCGACGACGCCGGTAGGAAGAGTACGTCACCATGATGCCGAAGGCGATCGACAGTGAGAAGAAGATCTGGCTGTAGGCCGCGATCCACACGGCAGGATCCGCCAGGGCGTTCCAATCGGGCGTGAAGAAGGCATTGAGGCCTTCCGCGGCGCCGTCGAGGAAGAGCGCCCGTACGACCAGGATCAGGAATGCGACGACGAGAAGTGGGAGGAAGACGAGGTTCGCGCGCTCCAAGCCCTTTGCCACACCCGCGCCGAGCACAGTGATCGCCGCGACCCAGACCAGGAGCAGGGGGATGAGCACTCCGGGGACGAACTCGAGGCTGAACCCGGGGTCGCTCACCTGGAGGTAGTCCGTCGTAAAGAAGCCCGCGGGGTCGTCGCCCCAGCGCAGGTCGAACGAGAAGACGAAGTAGCTCAGCGCCCACGCGATCACGGCGGTGTAGTACAGCGTGATCACGAAGGCGATCGCAACCTGGAACCATCCGAGCGACTCCATGCTCGATCTGCCACGCCGCGCCATGCGCCGGAACGCCTGCGGCGGAGCTCCGCGGAACCGATGGCCGATCGCATAGTCGAGGAACAGGATCGGGATGCCTGCCGTTACGAGCGCGATGAGATAGGGGATGAGGAACGCACCGCCGCCGTTCTCGTACGCGACGCCGGGAAAACGCCAGATGTTGCCCAAGCCGACCGCGGAGCCGATCGCCGCGAAGATGAAGCCGACCTGTCCGGTCCACGCCTCACGGGGCGGGGTCGATGTCCCGCCTCTCAGACCTCCGGGATTCGTCATTGAGCCTCCTTGCGCTGGCGTGTGCGGCCACGCTACCAGCGTGCAGCCGGGGAGGACAGGGACCGGATGAGTGGCGGGATCCGATTCCGCACGCATGGCGTTGCCTCGATCTGATAACCTGAACTGTCACCCGTGGAAGATCTGCTTCCGCATGCGTGGCACGCAATCCACAATCACCTCGCTTCATCGCGATCAGGCGCGCAGGCGCCGCGATGCGGCCCGACTATCCATCAACAAGGACAACCCACTACATGACTACCGCAACGACCGCCCCGGCCACCAAGCAGGTCGCCATCAACGACATCGGATCTGCTGAGGACTTCCTGGCCGCGGTCGAACTGACTATCAAGTCTTTCAACGACGGCGACATCATCGAGGGCACGATCGTCAAGATCGACCGCGACGAGGTTCTGCTCGACGTCGGATTCAAGACCGAGGGTGTCATCCCCTCGCGCGAGCTCTCCATCAAGCACGACGTCGACCCCAACGAGGTCGTCGCTGTCGGTGACCTGGTCGAGGCCCTCGTTCTCCAGAAGGAGGACAAGGAAGGCCGCCTCATCCTGTCCAAGAAGCGTGCGCAGTACGAGCGTGCGTGGGGCGATGTGGAGAAGATCAAGGAGAACGACGGAGTCGTCACCGGTCAGGTGATCGAGGTCGTCAAGGGTGGTCTCATCGTCGACATCGGTCTTCGTGGCTTCCTCCCGGCATCGCTCATCGAGCTGCGCCGTGTCCGCGACCTCACGCCCTACCTGGGCCAGGAGATCGAGGCGAAGATCCTCGAGCTCGACAAGAACCGCAACAACGTCGTTCTCAGCCGCCGCGCGCTGCTCGAGCAGACGCAGTCGGAGTCGCGCACCACGTTCCTCAACAACCTGCACAAGGGTCAGGTTCGCAAGGGTGTCGTGTCGTCGATCGTCAACTTCGGTGCATTCGTCGACCTGGGTGGCGTGGACGGTCTCGTTCACGTTTCCGAGCTGTCGTGGAAGCACATCGAGCACGCGTCCGAGGTCGTCGAGGTTGGCCAGGAGGTCACCGTCGAGATCCTTGAGGTCGACCTCGACCGCGAGCGCGTCTCGCTGTCGCTGAAGGCGACCCAGGAGGACCCGTGGCAGGTCTTCGCGCGTACCCACGCCATCGGCCAGGTCACGCCCGGTAAGGTCACCAAGCTCGTTCCGTTCGGTGCGTTCGTCCGCGTCGCAGACGGCATCGAGGGCCTCGTGCACATCTCGGAGCTCTCGGCCAAGCACGTCGAGCTCGCAGAGCAGGTTGTCTCGGTCGGCGAAGAGGTCTTCGTCAAGGTCATCGACATCGACCTCGAGCGTCGTCGCATCTCGCTGTCGCTCAAGCAGGCCAACGAGTCGGTCGACCCCAACGGCACCGAGTTCGACCCGGCCCTGTACGGCATGCTCGCCGAGTACGACGAGAACGGCGAGTACAAGTACCCCGAGGGCTTCGACGCCGAGACGGGTGCGTGGAAGGAAGGCTTCGACGCTCAGCGCGAGGCATGGGAGCAGGAGTACGCTGCAGCCCAGGCTCGCTGGGAGGCTCACAAGGCTGCTGTCGCCAAGGCCGCTGAGGCTGAGGCAGAGGCGGGCGACGACTTCGGTGGTCAGTCCTTCTCGAGCGAGTCGGCTGGCGCCGGCACGCTGGCAGACGACGAGGCTCTCGCGGCTCTGCGCGAGAAGCTCTCGGGTGGCAACGCCTAAGCAGCTGTTTTAGAAGAGCGGGCCATCACCTTCGGGTGGTGGCCCGCTTTCGTGTGCGGTCTGAAAGGATTGAGGTATGCCTCTCATCGCGCTCACCGGCGGAATCGCATCCGGAAAATCGACGATCGCGCGACGCCTCGGCGAGCTCGGTGCCGTCATCGTGGATGCGGATCGGATCGTGCGGGAGGTCCAGTCGGCCGGATCACCCGTGCTGGCGCAGATCGCCGAGACGTTCGGGGAAGAGGTCCTGCATGAGGATGGCTCCCTCGACCGCGTGGCCCTCGGCGCGCGCGTGTTCGGTGACGCGGAGGCGCTGCAGAGTCTGAACCACATCGTCCATCCCGCGGTACGTGCGGAGTCGCAACGTCAGTTCGATGCTGCCTTTGCGGCGGACCCCCTCGCGGTCGTCGTGTATGACGTGCCGCTCTTGAAGGAAGCGCGGTCGGAGGATCCGTGGGATCTGATCGTCGTCGCGGATGCGCCGGCGGCATTGCGCGCACGTCGTCTGGTCGATCTCCGCGGCATGACGGCGGATGATGCGCAGGCGCGAATATCGGCGCAGGTATCCGATGCCGAACGGCGCGAGATTGCGGATGTCGTCATCGACACCTCGGGGGATCTTTCGCAGACCGAGCAGCAGGTGGATGCGTTGTGGGGACGAATTCACGGGAGAACAGGAGAACTCTGAGGTCGCGCCACACCCGTGTGGCGCGATTTGTTTTGACCCCTGCCGATTTGCTATCCTGGTAGATAGGGGAGCGCCACAATAGGGGTCGGCGCACATTTACTTCCCGCCCGCATGCCGCGGGCGCGGTCTCATTGGGGAACGTGCTGTCGCGCGCATCGGGCTCATACTCATGCAGTATCTACCCGAATGGATGCTTGATGGACGTTACTAAGAGTGCCGGTTTGTCGCGCCGTACGATCGTGAAGGGGGCGGCCTGGTCGGTGCCCGTCATTGCGGCAGCCGTGGCAGTGCCGATGGCAGCGGCGAGCGCGATCCCCGGCAACAACGCCAATTACCACTGGCAGGGGGAGTCGCAGGAGAACTGGTCAACGCTCACGAATGACACATGGTCGGCGCAGATCGTGCCGAACTCTCCTGTTTCGGGAGCAGCGATTTCGATCACCGTGGTGTTCAACCAGCCCGTGACCTTGTCCGCGATCGTGACGAACAACCCCACATGGAGTGGGCCGCAGTTGAACTCGACGGCGACGTCCTTCACGTTCACGCAGCCGACCGGTGGCTGGGGCCACAACCTGACGTTCTCGTTCACGTTCCCTCCGGGGGCGGCCGGGTCAACGCTCACGTCGAGCGGGGTCATGTTCATCACGCCGAGCAGTGCCGCGGAGTGGACTGCCGAAGCGGCGGTGAACAGCCTGACGCTGGCGGCCCGCTAGATTCGCTGAGTCGCGGAGCACGGATGCGCCCGTGGCGCCCCGATGTCTGTGGCCCCTCGTAGGCTGGATGCATGCAACCCACGCGCAGTGTTCGACCGTTCGAGGTCATCAGTGAGTACGAGCCGGCGGGTGACCAGCCCCAGGCGATCGCCGAGCTGGCGGCGCGCATCAACGCGGGTGAGACCGATGTCGTGCTCCTCGGTGCGACGGGTACCGGAAAGTCGGCGACGACAGCGTGGCTTGTCGAGCAGGTGCAGCGTCCCACGCTCGTGCTCGCCCACAATAAGACACTCGCCGCTCAACTGGCGAACGAGTTCCGTGAACTCATGCCCAACAATGCCGTCGAGTACTTCGTCTCGTACTACGACTACTACCAGCCCGAGGCGTACGTTCCTCAGACCGACACCTTCATCGAGAAGGACTCGTCGATCAACGCCGAGGTCGAGCGTCTTCGCCATTCCACGACGAACTCGCTTCTGAGTCGCCGCGATGTGGTTGTCGTGTCCACGGTCTCGTGCATCTACGGACTCGGCGCGCCCGAGGAGTACCTGCGCGCGATGGTCGCGCTTCAAGTGGGGGAGCGGTACGACCGCGATGCGCTGATCCGTCAGTTCATCGCGATGCAGTACAACCGCAACGATGTCGACTTCTCGCGCGGCAACTTCCGTGTGCGCGGCGACACGATCGAGATCATCCCGGTCTACGAAGAACACGCCATTCGGATCGAACTCTTCGGAGACGAGATCGAGGCGCTGTACTCGCTGCACCCTCTCACGGGTGACGTCATCGAGCGTCTTGATGCCGTGCCGATCTTCCCTGCGTCGCACTATGTCGCGGGCACGGATGTGATCCAGCGCTCAATCGGCACGATCGAGCAAGAGCTGGAGGAGCGCCTGGTCGAGTTCGAACGTCAGGGGAAGCTCCTTGAGGCGCAGCGCCTGCGCATGCGAACGACGTTCGACTTGGAGATGCTGCAGCAGCTGGGCTTCTGCTCCGGCATCGAGAACTATTCGCGGCATATGGACGGACGCGAAGCGGGAGAGCCGCCGCACACCCTGCTCGACTTCTTCCCCGACGACTTCCTGTTGGTCATCGACGAATCGCATGTGACCGTGCCGCAGATCGGCGCGATGTACGAGGGGGATGCCTCGCGCAAGCGCACCCTCGTCGACCACGGCTTCCGCCTCCCGAGCGCCATGGACAACCGTCCGCTGCGGTGGGATGAGTTCAAGAGCAAGATCGGTCAGACGGTCTACCTGTCGGCGACACCCGGCAAGTATGAGATGGGCATCGCTGACGGCGTTGTCGAGCAGATCATCCGGCCCACCGGGCTCGTCGATCCGCACATCATCGTCAAGCCTTCCAAGGGGCAGATCGACGATCTTCTGGAGCAGATCCGTCTTCGTGTCGATCGCGACGAGCGCGTGCTCGTGACGACCCTGACGAAGAAGATGGCCGAAGAGCTCACCGACTTCCTCGGTGAGCACGGCGTACGCGTGCGGTATCTGCATTCCGACGTCGACACGCTGCGCCGGGTCGAGCTGCTCACCGAGTTGCGTGCCGGCGTCTACGACGTGCTCGTCGGCATCAACCTGCTTCGTGAAGGACTCGACCTGCCCGAGGTCTCCCTGGTCGCGATTCTCGACGCCGACAAGGAGGGTTTCCTGCGCTCAGGAACGTCGCTCATTCAGACCATCGGGCGTGCCGCGCGAAACGTCTCGGGCGAAGTGCACATGTATGCAGACAAGATGACCGACTCGATGGCGAAGGCGATCGAAGAGACAGAGCGTCGCCGCGAGAAGCAGATCGCGTACAACACCGAGCACGGCATCGATCCGCAGCCCCTGCGCAAGCGAATCGCAGACATCACAGAAGTTCTGGCGCGCGAGAGCGCGGATACCGCCGACATGCTCGCAAAGAAGGGGCGCGCCAGCGGCAAGGGCAAGTCACCCACACCGAACCTTCGTCGCAGCGGGATCGCCGCAGAGGGTGCGGCGCAGCTGGAGGCCACGATCGCGGATCTCTCTCAGCAGATGCTCTCGGCTGCGGGCGAGCTCAAGTTCGAGCTGGCGGCCCGGCTGCGCGACGAGGTGCAGGATCTGAAGAAGGAGCTTCGTGCCATGGAGAAGGCAGGGCACGCCTGAGCAGAGATCGTTAGCTGGGGCAGTGCATGAGGGGCTTCGGCCCCGATCGGTCGATCGTGTGCTCGGTCATCGGATGTCCGCAGAGCGGGCAGGCGCGCTGTGCGCGCTCGGATGCCGACGGAGGCGGCGTGGCCTCGTACGGGCCGACCGAGGCGGGGCCCGCCCAGCGGATGAGAGTGCGATTGAGCCAGTTGTACAGTCCACCGGCCTCACGGATGCGGTCACGAAGAGGAACGTGCGAGGAATCGCTCATGGTTGAAAGTGTACGCTCATTTTCATTAGTCCACTAATCATTAGCGTGCGTCTATGATGGACGTATGACGAACGCGACCACAGACGACCTGCTCAAGCTGGAGAACCAACTGTGTTTCGCGCTTGTCACTGCCGCGCGGAATGTGGTCTCCATCTACCGCCCGATCCTTGAGCCACTGGGACTCACGCATCCGCAGTACCTCGTGATGCTCGCGCTCTGGGAGCGTTCGCCTCGTTCGTTGACCGATCTGGCGAACGACCTGGCCCTCGATCCGGCGACGGCCTCACCCCTCGTCAAACGTCTCGAGGCCGACGGCCGCGTGGTGCGTCAGCGCAGCGGTGAAGACGAGCGACGGCTCGACATCGCCCTCACCGAAGACGGCCGCGCACTACGGGCGCAGGCGACACATGTGCCGGGCAAGGTGATGGCTGCGGTGCAGATGAATCTGGAAGAGATCGGTGCGTTGCGGGACGGGATTTCACAGTTCGTGGGGCGCACCACCGAGCGGTAGCCGCTTTTGTTAGGGTGACGATCATGCAGAGTCGCCGGAGCCCATCAACGGTGGCCTGGTCGACTTCCCTCATCGCAGGTGTCGTCATCGTCGCGCTCTTCGCGATCCTCACGCTGCTGACACGTGTGCAGGGCGTTCCGGTCTTCACACCACCAGACTTCGTGCTCCCTGAGGGAGTCTCCCCGTTCCCGGAGTCCACCGAAGGGCCGGCAGAGGTCGTCGAGCCACCACGGCGAGAGGATGCGCCGTTCCTCACGGTCCTGATCAACATCCTCATGGCGGGGGCGATCGCGGCGGTGCTCGTCGCGACCGCGTTCCTGATCCGCTGGCTTTTGCGTGTGATCCGTGATGCCTGGAACGAGCGACGCCTTCGGCTTCAGGGGGCCGCAGGCGTCGGTGTGGACGTCGTCGCCGAGCCGGTCGCCGAGGCTGCGATAGACGCGCCGGTCATGAGGCGAGGCATCAGTGGCGCCCTCGCCTCGTTCAACGAGGAGGCGGTGGCGAGCGATGCGATCGTCGCGGCGTGGGTGGGTCTGGAAGAGACAGCGCGCGATGCCGGTATCGTGCGGGGAAGGTCCGAGACGCCTGCGGAGTTCACGTTGCGCCTCATCATCCGCACCGAGGCTATTCGCGAGCCGGCCGAAGCACTGCTTCGTGCGTATGAGAAGGTCCGCTTCGGAGGCGGAGTGGCCACGGAAGCGGACCGGCATGCTGCTCGTGCCGCGCTGCACGCCATCGAGGAAGGATGGAAGTGATGGCTCCGGGTCCTCGCGCATTCTGGGCGTCCGTCGGCCTTCCACTGTTCGTCGCCATCTTCGTCACGATCGCACTCGTGCTCACCGGTGTGGAGCTGCCCTTCGCTCTTGCCTGGGCGGTGCTTCTCTCGACCATCGTCATCGCACGCCGCGCATCTTCGCCCGCAAGCGAACCCGGCTGGCCGCCAGCGCATAAGCAGGTCGTCGTCGTGCGCGGATCGGAAGTCTCGCGTCTCGCGTGGTCGTTCGCCGGTCGCAACGGTGTCGCGGGCCCCACAATCGTCCGACGTGTCCGAAATCTGCTGCGTCGTCGCCTCGCGCACCGCGGGATCGACGTGGATGATCCCGCGCAGTTCGCGCAGGCGGACGCGATTCTCGGAGACGGCGTTCGTGCGGGGCTGTTCCACCACCAGATCATGCGCGCCGACATCGAGCGAGCACTCGATGCGATCGAGCGGCTGCCACGGACGACACAGTCAGCGGAGCCATCGCTGCCCGCGCATCCGAATGCTGATGCGTCCACCACACCCGATCACCCAGCGAAGGAAGACCGATGACATTCACCGACATCTCGCAGGTCGCCGCGACCGGACAGCAGATCCTTGATCGCGTGCGCACGGTCGTGGTGGGCATGGACGACACCCTTGAGATCGCGCTCGGAGCGATTCTCGCGGGCGGTCATGTGCTCTTCGAAGACGTCCCGGGGCTCGGAAAGACGCTCGCCGCGCGCAGCATGGCCGCAGCGCTCGGCCTCGACTTCCGCCGCCTGCAGTGCACGCCGGACATGCTTCCGGGCGACGTGACGGGGTCGTTCGTGTACGCACCGGATTCCGGTTCTTTTGTCTTCCGGGAAGGGCCGATCTTCACCGGCCTCCTGCTCGCCGACGAGATCAACCGCACCACACCGAAGACCCAGTCCGCGATGCTCGAGGCGATGGCGGAGGGACAGGTGACTGTCGAGGGAACGCGCTTCCCGCTGCCGGTGCCGTTCCACGTGATCGCGACGTCGAACCCCATCGAGTACGAAGGCACGTACGCGCTTCCCGAAGCTCAGCTCGATCGCTTCATGGTGCGTCTCTCCCCGGGATACCCGAGCGAACAGGGCGAGGTCGACATCCTGGTCGGCCGGGTGCAGCGGCAGGCGGAGATTGCGACTGTCGAACCGGTCATCGACGCCGCGACCGTGCGTGAGATGCAGCTCGCGGTCGAGCGCATTCACGTGGACGCGGATCTGGCGCGCTACTGCGTCGAGCTCGTGCGCGCGACCCGTGGTGCGCCGAACGTTGAGGTGGGCGCCTCGCCGCGCGGCTCGCTCGCACTCATGCTGCTCGGCCGCGCGCTGGCTGCGCTCGATGGCCGGGACTACGTCCGTCCCGATGACATCAAGCGCGTCGCGGTCCCCGTTCTCGCGCATCGTCTCACATTGACACCGCAGGCCTGGGCGCAGGGTGCGTCGCCAGCGGATGTCGTGCGCCGGGTCGTGGCCGAAGTGCCGGTGCCGCCGACCGTGGCCGTCACTGCCGAGAGATGAGCGTCCATGACGCGCGGTTGACGTGGCACCGCACACTTTCCGCGACTCTCGGAGCCGGTGTCGCAGCGGTGATCGCCGGACTTGGCATGATGTGGGGGCAGCCGGCAGTCGTGATCGTCGCGATGCCGATTGCGCTGTTGAGCCTTCGGGCGTTCACCCGACCCGTCACGGACGCCGCACTCACGCTGACCGTCGACACCGGCCCGCAGAAGGCCGAAGCGACGGACACGGGGACGCATGCATCGCGCGTCGAAAGCACGATCGGAGTGGAGAGCGATGCAGAGCTTGTCCAGCTCTCCATCGCGCAGTCCGGGCGGCGGCCGCATCAGATCCTGGTGCGCGGCGACGGCGGCGTTGTACGGACACGCGCGCGGCTGCTGCATTCGGGGCCGGACACGATGCACGCGATCGTGGCGCGCGCTGTCACTGATGGTGGACAACGGGTCACCAGTGCCAGCGCTGAGGTCAGCGAGCCCTGGAATGCGTCCCCGCCGACGCGTCGCCTGGGAGTCCTGCCTCTCTCTCCGCATCTGAGAGGGATGCATGGCGCGCATGAGGGTCGTCGCCCCGGGCAAGGTGGCGATTTCCGAGACATCCACCCGTTCGCCCCCGGAGACGAGCTGCGTCGGGTGGATTGGCGCGCCACAGCCCGTCTCGCACGTCGCCCGGGTGACATGTTCGTACGGCGTTCGAACACGCTGAGCGACGCATCGATCGTCATCATCATCGACACGGCCGATGACCTCGGTCGTGTCGTCGCCAGCTGGGGCAAGGGTCTGCCAGAGCGCAGCGGAGTGACCTCGCTCGATTTCGCCCGTGAGGCTGCTCGATCGGTCGCCACGGCGGCGATCGAGAACGGAGACCGCGTGGCGCTGCATGAGCTCGTCATGGGTGGGCGGTCCGTGCGCAGCGGTGGCGGGACGCGCCACCTCGCCCGTCTCGTGTCGACGATCTCTGCGATCGGCGTGCACGGTGAAGACACATCGTTCCGGCGCACTCCGCCGGTGCCGCCTGGCTCGGTCATCTACGTTATGTCGACGTTCTTCGAAGGAGCCGCCGCCCAGATCGCGCTGACCTGGCGTGCGAGCGGTCACCGTGTCGTCGCTGTGGACACACTGCCGCAGCGAGACGACGCACGACTTACTCCAGAGCAGCGAGCGGGCATGCGCACGGTTCTGGCGGAACGCGATGATGTGTTTCACGATTTGCGGCACACCGGTGTCGATGTGGTGGTCTGGGATGTGGAGACAAACGTCCTGCAGGCACAGTTCGCCCAACTGGGGCGGATGTGATGATGCGACGCTCCCACTCTCTGCACCCCGGTCCGGCGATCCCCATGATCGTCGTGCGCGCAGCTCTTCTCGCTGTCATGGTGGGAGGTCTTGTCGTGCTGGTCGCTCCACCGATCTGGTTCTGGATCGGCGTCGTCGCAGCCGTCGCAGCCGTGCTCGACCCGCGTACGTGCATGGCGTGGGGCGTGATCGTGATCACCGCATTGGGGCTGATGCTCGGTGCTACCGAGGCCTGGCGGACGGCGCTGGCGCTCGTCGTCGTCACAGCGATACATCAGCTGGGAACGCTCACGCAGCTGTTGCCCCTCACCGCGAGCGTGCAGGTCGGCGCCTTTGTTCCGATCCTGAGGTCCTTCTTGATTGTTCAGGCTGTCGCCCAGCCACTTGCCCTCGTGCTGTTGCTGGGCTGGACGGAGCAGAGTCCGGATGGATCAGCGTGGGCGGCGCCGGCGGCTGCTGCATTGCTGCTTCTCGTCGTCGCAGGGTTCGCTGTTCTGAGCCGTCGTCCCGCGGGGGAGCGTCCGGGCAGAACGGAGAGTTGAGGGCTCCCAGCCGCAATGTCTGTGGCTCCTCTTAGACTTGTCGGGTGCCAGTCGTACCAGTCGTCAGTCCCGGAAAACTCAGCGTTCGCGGTGCCCGCGTACACAACCTCAAGAGCGTCGATCTCGACATCCCCCGCGATTCGCTTGTCGTGTTCACCGGGCTTTCGGGCTCTGGAAAGTCGAGTCTCGCGTTCGACACGATCTTCGCCGAGGGGCAGCGACGCTATGTGGAGTCGTTGAGCGCCTATGCGCGGCAGTTCCTGGGCCAGGTTGACCGGCCAGACGTCGACTTCATCGAGGGCCTGAGTCCTGCGGTGTCGATCGACCAGAAGTCGACCAACCGAAACCCGCGCTCGACGGTCGGCACGATCACCGAGATCTACGACTACATGCGTCTGCTCTGGGCTCGCATCGGCGTGCCGCACTGCCCGGAGTGCGGTGAGAAGATCCAGCGTCAGACGGTGCAGCAGATCGCTGATCAGCTCATGGAACTGCCCGAGCGCACGCGCTACCAGATCGTTGCGCCGGTCGTCTCGCAGAAGAAGGGCGAGTTCGTCGACCTCTTCCGTGAGCTCGCTGCGAAGGGATACGCGCGCGCGATCGTCGACGGAGAAATGGTGCAGCTCGCAGAGCCACCGACGCTCAAGAAGAGCTACAAGCACGACATCGCCGTCGTTGTCGACCGTCTGGTCGCCGCAGGCGACATCCTCGGCCGTGTGACGGATTCGGTTGAGACGGCGCTCGGGCTGGCCGGCGGCATCATGCAGGTGAACTTCGTGGACGAAGAGGGGGATGACGCCTGGCAGTCTTTCTCCGAGAAGCTGGCCTGCCCGAACGGACACGCGATCACGCTGACGGAAATCGAACCGCGCACGTTCTCCTTCAACGCACCGTTCGGGGCCTGCCCGGCGTGCTCGGGGCTTGGTACGCGGATGTCCGTCGATGTTGACCTGATGCTCGGCGACGAAGAGCTCTCGATCCGTGAGGGCGTCATCCTGCCGTGGACGACGCAGGGCAAGGGGCTGTTCCAGTACTACGAGCGTCTCTTGGAGGGGCTCTCTCGAGACCTCGACTTCTCGCTCGACACGCCCTGGAACCAGCTCTCCGAAGATGTCCAGGAGGCGGTGCTGCGCGGCGAGAACTACAAGGTCACGGTCAAGTGGAAGAACCGCTACGGTCGCGAGATGCGGTACGCCTCGGGGTTCGAAGGTGTTGTGCCTTACATCGAGCGTCAGTACCTCCAGGCCGAGAGTGACACGCAGCGCGGACGGTGGGGTGAGTATCTGCGTGAGGTCCCCTGCCCAGTGTGCAACGGTGACCGCCTCAAGCCGGATGTCCTCGCCGTGCTTGTGCACGGACACTCGATCGCGGAGGTCTCGCACCTGAGTCTCGCGGATGCCCGTGAGTTCATGGAGAAGCTGCACCTCACTGACCGCGAGGCGAAGATCGCCGCCCAGGTGCTGCGCGAGATCCGCCTCCGCCTCGACTTCCTTCTCCAAGTCGGTCTCGCATACCTCAACCTCAGCCGGTCGGCAGGGTCGCTCTCGGGCGGCGAGGCGCAGCGCATCCGTCTGGCCACCCAGATCGGTTCGGGACTCACGGGCGTTCTCTACGTCTTGGACGAGCCATCGATCGGGTTGCACCAGCGGGACAATCGACGTCTGATCGACACGCTCCTGAAGCTTCGCGACCTCGGCAACACGCTCATCGTCGTCGAACATGACGAAGAGACGATCGAGGCGGCGGACTGGGTCGTCGACATCGGCCCTGGCGCGGGCGTGGGCGGCGGCGTCGTCGTCCACTCAGGTCCCTACGAGGCACTCCTGGCCGATGAAGATTCTGTGACCGGAGACTATCTCTCCGGTCGCCGGTCGATTCCCACGCCGAAGAAGCGTCGCAAGCTCGACAAGAAGCGCATGCTGTCGGTTGTCGGGGCACGCGAGAACAACCTCAAGAATGTGACGGCCGACTTCCCGCTGGGCGTTCTGACGGCGGTGACCGGTGTGAGTGGCTCCGGCAAGTCGTCCCTGGTCAACGACATCCTGTATCAGGTGCTCGCCGCGCGACTCAACGGCGCCCGCACCGTGCCGGGCAAGCACACGCGCGTCACCGGCCTGGACAACCTCGACAAGGTGATCCACGTCGATCAGGCGCCGATCGGTCGCACGCCCCGCTCGAATCCCGCGACCTACACGGGTGTCTTCGACCGTATTCGCACACTGTTCAGCGAGACGCCCGAGGCGAAGGTGCGCGGTTACCAGCCGGGCCGGTTCAGCTTCAACGTCAAGGGCGGGCGATGCGATGCCTGCTCGGGTGACGGCACGATCAAGATCGAGATGAACTTCCTCCCGGATGTCTACGTCGACTGCGAGGTGTGCCACGGCAAGCGCTACAACCGCGACACCCTGGCCGTGCACTACAAGGGCAAGAACATCGCCGAGGTTCTTGAGATGCCGATCGAAGAGGCGGCCGAGTTCTTCGAGCCGATTCAGGCGATCCACCGCTACATGAAGACGCTCGTCGATGTCGGTCTCGGTTACGTTCGTCTCGGTCAGTCGGCGACAACGCTCTCCGGCGGTGAGGCGCAGCGTGTCAAGCTGGCGACAGAGCTTCAGCGTCGCAGCAACGGACGCAGCATCTACGTACTGGATGAGCCCACGACGGGTCTGCATTTCGAGGACGTGCGCAAGCTGCTCGAAGTGCTCGACAGCCTTGTCGACAAGGGAAACACTGTCATCGTGATCGAGCACAACCTCGACGTCATCAAGTCCGCGGACTGGGTCATCGACCTCGGCCCCGAGGGAGGATCGGGCGGCGGCGAGATCCTGGCTGTCGGCACGCCGGAGAAGATCGCCGAGGTGGAAGAGAGCCACACGGGGCGCTTCCTGGCGGAGATCCTCGGTGAGGGGCGCGCTGCGCGCAAGGCGAGTTGATGGCCGAACAGCTGTCATACAAGCCGCGGCAGGGAGAGATCCCGACCGACCCCGGGGTCTATCGTTTCCGCGATCCTCATGGGCGTGTGCTCTACGTCGGCAAGGCGAAGAACCTGCGACAGCGGCTGTCGAACTACTTCGCTCCGCTGCACACGCTGCACGAGCGCACGCGGCGGATGGTCACGACGGCGAGTTCGGTGGAGTGGACGGTCGTTCCGACCGACGTCGACTCTCTGCAGCTCGAGTACATGTGGATCAAGGAGTTCGATCCACCGTTCAACGTCCGCTACAAAGACGACAAGTCCTACCCGTTCATGGCGGTCACTCTCGCCGATGAGGCGCCGCGAGTACTCGTGACGCGCAATCGCCGTATACCCGGCGCGAAGTACTTCGGTCCCTATCCGAAGGTCTGGGCGGTGCACGAGACCATCGACCTGATGGTCAAGGCCTTCCCGATCCGCACATGCAGCGACGCCAGCTACAAGCGGGCGATGCAGTCGGGTCGACCGTGCTTTCCCGGGCAGATCGGCAAGTGCGGTGGTCCGTGCTCGATGACGGTCACGATCGCCGAGCATCGGGCGATGGTCGATGATTTCGTCGCCTTCATGGAGGGTGGTGACGAGCGCTTCACCCGCGAGCTGACACGGCGGATGCAAGAAGCCTCCATCGCCATGGATTACGAGAGCGCTGCGCGGTATCGCGACAAGCTGGCGGCGATCGAGGCGGTGCTCGGCAAGAGCGCGCTCGTCCTCGACGATCACGAGGACGCCGACCTCTTCGGCGTCGCGGAGGATGAACTCTCGGCCGCGGTGCAGCATTTCGTGATTCGCGGCGGCCGCGTCCGCGGAGTGCGCGCAACAGCTATCGACAAGGAGATCGACATCACCGGAGGCGAGCTCATCGATCAGATGCTGCAGCGCGCATACGGCGATGCGAAGGGCCCAGATGTGCCTCGCCGAGTCGTCGTCCCGGCGTTGCCCGACGACCACGCCGAGCTGGAGGCGTGGCTGCGAGAGCGCCGTGGCGCCAAAGTCGAGATCGTGGTCGCGCAGCGCGGGCAGCGCGCGGAGCTCATGCGCACGGCGACGCTCAACGCCCAGCAGGCGCTGATCCGGCACAAGACGCGACGGACGAGCGACTACTCCGCCCGCACGCAGGCACTGAACGACCTGCAGGAGGCACTGGGGCTCGATGAGGCACCTCTTCGGATCGAGTGCTTCGACATCTCGCACCTCGGCGGCACGAACGTCGTCGCATCGATGGTCGTCTTCGAAGACGGCCTGCCACGTAAAGACCAGTACCGATCGTTCGGAATCGCAGAGACGACGGACGACACCGACTCGATGTATCAGGTGCTTCGTCGGCGCCTCGCGTACCTCGATGATCCGAACGGCTCAGACGCGCGTGCGGATGCGGCGGTCGTGCCGGACTCATCGACGGCGGAAGCATCTGAGCAGATGCCCTCCCGCAAGCGCCCTCGATTCGCCTATCCGCCGCAACTGCTGCTCGTCGACGGCGGAAAGCCGCAGGTGGAGGCGGCGGCGCGGGCGCTCCGTGACGCAGGACACCCGGAGATCGGACTCTGCGGCATCGCCAAACGGCTGGAGGAGATCTGGTTGCCGGGGGAGGAGTACCCCGTGATTCTGCCGCGCACGAGTGAGGCGCTCTATCTCGTCCAAAGACTTCGTGATGAAGCCCACAGATTCGCGATCACGCATCAACGCAAGAAGCGCAAACGTGACATCACGACCGTTCTCGCCGAAGTTCCGGGGCTCGGAGCGACGCGCATCAAGGTGCTCCTTCGCCACTTCGGGTCTGTGACGGCATTGCGCGCAGCGACGAGCGAGCAGATACGCGAGGTGCCGGGTATCGGGCCGGCACTCGCGGAGAGCATCCGCGTGCATCTCGCGCGATGACCGTGTGGGTGTGCGTACTCGCTCCGTGAACCTCGAATTCTCGGTACGCTGGACGAAAGCGAGGGAGAGATCATGAGTGTCGACGACCAGGGCGAGTTTCTGATCGTCACGGGCATGTCGGGCGCGGGGCGTTCGACGGCGGCCAACGCGTTGGAAGACCTGGGATGGTATGTCGTCGACAACCTCCCGCCGCAGATGCTGCGGCCTCTGCTCGATCTGGCCAATCTCGGTGGCGCTGCTCTTCCAAAGGTCGCTGCGGTCGTCGACGTGCGCGGCCGCAACCTCTTCGATGATTTCCCTGAGGTGACTCGCGCGCTGCGGGACCACGGTTCGGTCCGTGTCTTGTTCCTGGACGCCTCAGACGATGTGCTCGTGCGCCGATTCGAGTCGGTCCGCAGGCCGCACCCCCTTCAGGGCGACGGGACGCTGCTCGACGGCATCCGCCTCGAACGGACACGCGTCGCGCCGATTCGCGAGGCCGCCGACATCATCATCGATACCTCCACCTTCAACATCCATCGTCTCGTGACCGACGTGTCCGCTCTCTTCGCCGAAGAGGGTGCCGCACGTCACCGCCTGACCATCATGAGTTTCGGATTCAAGTACGGAATGCCCTCCGACGCCGATCTGGTGGCGGACATGCGTTTCCTGCCGAATCCGTTCTGGATCGAGGAGCTTCGCAACCATGACGGTCAAGACCGTGAGGTGAGCGAATACGTGCTCTCGCGCGACGGTGCGCAAGAGTTCCTCGATGCGTACGAAAAGGCGCTCGTGCCCGTGCTCGAGGGCTACCAGCGGGAGAACAAGAGTCACTCGACTGTTGCGATCGGCTGCACAGGCGGAAAGCACCGCTCTGTGGCGATGGCGATCGAGCTCTCCCGCCGTCTGGCCGCCGTCCCCGGTGTGTCCATCAGTGTGCGGCACCGCGACCTCGGGCGTGAATGAGGTCTGAGAGCCGACTAGGCTAGTCCCTTGTGTCGCGATCCGGCACAGGGAGCGAAAAGGAGTCTCGTGGCACTCACCACCGACGTCAAGGCAGAACTCGTCAGCATCCGGAATGCGCCTCCGACAGTGCGCGTCGCGGAGGTGACGGCGGTCCTCCGGTTCGCCGGCGGACTGCACTCGATTGCCAACCGCGTTGCTGTCGAAGCTGAGGTGGATGCGGAGCTGCTGGCTCGCCGCGTCGCTCGTGATCTCGCGGAGATCTTCGGTGTTCGTCCCGAGATCGCCCAGGTGCAGGGGGCGTCCGGCCACGAGAGTGCCCGCTACGCGGTCCGTGTCATCGCGGCTGGCGAGACCCTGGCTCGCCAGACCGGGCTGCTCGACCAGCGTCGCCGTCCGGTCCGTGGACTTCCGAACCGTCTCACGACCGGCTCCCGCGAAGAGCTCGCCGGTCTGTGGCGCGGTGCCTTCCTCGCCGCGGGTTCGCTCAGCGAGCCCGGCCGTTCGGCCATGCTCGAGGTCGCCTGCCCGACGTCAGAGGCCGCGATGGCCCTCGTCGGGGCGGCGCATCGCATCGGCATCTCGGCAAAGGCCCGCGAGGTGCGGGGGATGCCCCGCGTCGTCGTGCGCGAGGGCGAATCGATCCGCGCCCTGCTGAGCCTCATGGGCGCGGAGAAGACCGCAGCAGCCTGGGAAGAGATGCGTCAGCGCCGTGAGGTGCGCGCTGGTGTCAACCGTCTGGTGAACTTCGACGACGCGAACCTGCGTCGTTCTGCGCAGGCCGCTGTCGCCGCCTGCGCGCGCGTCGAGCGCGCGCTCGAGATCCTCGGTGAGGATGTGCCCGATCACCTGCGGATGGCGGGGGAGCTTCGCCTCTCGCACCGTGACGCGAGCCTGGACGAGCTGGGGCACCATGCAGATCCGCCGCTGACGAAGGACGCCGTGGCGGGTCGCATCCGACGTCTCCTCGCGATGGCTGACAAGCGTGCGCAGGCCGATGGCATTCCGGGAACCGAGTCGGCGGTGCCCGCAGGCCTCGACAACTGAGCGCGTCGCTCACCGTCTCCACGGAACGGGAAGGAACCCGGCCACGACGGCGTTGCCCTCAGTAGGATGAACGATGTCCGGCCTCCTGCCGCATTCGGCGGCGCGAGGACCCTGTAAGCGCCGCGGCGCGGCGCGGATTGGATGAACCGAAATGGCGATTTACACGCTCCCCGACCTTCCCTACGACTACTCGGCCCTCGAGCCGCACATCAGCGGCAAGATCATGGAGCTGCACCACTCGAAGCACCACGCCGCGTATGTCGCCGGCGCGAACACCGCGCTGGAGTCGCTGGCCGAGGCACGTGAGACGGGGAACCTCGCGAACGTCAACAAGCTCGAGAAGGACCTCGCGTTCAACCTCGGCGGCCACGTGAACCACTCGATCTTCTGGACCAACCTCTCGCCGAACGGTGGCGGCGAGCCCGAGGGTGAGCTGAAGGCAGCCATCGACGAGTTCTTCGGATCGTTCGAGAAGTTCCAGGCGCACTTCACAGCTGCGGCTATGGGCATCCAGGGCTCGGGCTGGGCGGTGCTCAGCTGGGACGTCATCGGTGAGCGCCTCATCATCCAGCAGATGTTCGACCAGCACGCGAACACCGCGATGGGCACGGTGCCGCTGTTCCAGCTCGACATGTGGGAGCACGCCTTCTACCTCGACTACCTCAACGTGAAGGCCGACTACGTCAAGGCCGCTTGGAATCTCGCCAACTGGGAGAACGTCGCCGAGCGCTTCGTAACGGCGCGCGAGAAGACCTCGGGCCTGCTGGTACTGTCGTAAACAAACGGGCGTCCCGATGGGAATCACGCCCGTCGGGACGCCGTTGTCCTGCTGCCTTCCACGCAATCGCGCGTCATGCGCTTTGAGAAACAGGAGACCTCCGTGTCTGTAAAGATCGGAATCAACGGCTTCGGCCGTATCGGCCGGAACTACTTCCGCGCGGCACTCGAGCAGGGTGCAGACATCGAGATCGTTGCGGTCAACGACCTCACCGACAACAAGACCCTCGCACACCTGCTGAAGTACGACTCGGTGGGCGGCGTTCTCAACGCTGACATCAGCTACGACGACGACAGCATCACGGTCAACGGCAAGGAGATCAAGGCCTTCGCCGAGCGTGACCCCGCCAACCTCCCGTGGGGTGAGCTGGGCGTCGACATCGTCATCGAGTCGACCGGCTTCTTCACCAAGGCAGAGCTGGCCAAGAAGCACATCGAGGCCGGCGCGAAGAAGGTTCTCATCTCGGCTCCCGCATCGGGCGACGACGCGACCATCGTCATGGGCGTCAACGAAGAGACCTACAACCCCGAGACTGACCACATCATCTCGAACGCCTCGTGCACCACGAACTGCCTCGCGCCCCTCGCGCAGGTCTTCAACGAGGCCTTCGGCATCGAGCGTGGCTTCATGATGACGGCACACGCCTACACCGCAGACCAGAACCTGCAGGATGGCCCGCACGGTGACCTTCGCCGCGCCCGCGCCGCCGCCATCAACATCACCCCGGCATCGACCGGCGCTGCCAAGGCCATCGGCCTGGTCCTGCCGGAACTCAACGGCAAGCTCTCGGGCTCGTCCTACCGTGTTCCGGTTCCCACCGGCTCGATCGTCGACCTCACCCTCATCACCGACCGTGACGACCTCACGGTCGACGAGGTCAACGCCGCCTACAAGAAGGCTGCTGCTGAGGGCCGTCTGAACGGTGTGCTGCAGTACAACGAGGACGAGATCGTCTCGAGCGACATCGTGCACAACCCGCACTCCTCGATCTTCGACGCGACGCTCACCAACGTCAGCGGCAACCTGGTCAAGGTCTCGAGCTGGTACGACAACGAGTGGGGCTACTCCAACCGTCTCGTCGACCTGACCGAGTACGTCGCAGAGCGTCTCTGATCCGCATATGAGTCTGCGCACCCTCGAATCTCTGGGTTCGCTCGATGGCAAGCGCGTCATCGTTCGTTGTGACCTGAACGTTCCCCTGCGGGACGGCGTCATCACGGACGATGGCCGCGTGCGCGCATCGCTGCCGACCCTCAACGCCCTGATCAACCAGGGCGCCCGCGTCATCATCTGCTCGCACCTCGGACGGCCGGATGGCGCGCCTGACCCGCAGTACAGCCTCGAGCCGGTCGCTCAGCGACTCTCGGAGCTGCTCGGCAAGCCGGTCGCGTTCGCTCGCGACACGGTGGGCGAGTCCGCACAGGAGGCCGTGGCCTCGCTCGAAGACGGCGATGTCGTCGTGATCGAGAACCTGCGGTTCAACGCGGGGGAGACCTCGAAGGATGCGCAGGCTCGTGCGGAGTTCGCGACGCAGCTCGCATCGCTCGGCGATGCGCTGGTGTCCGATGGCTTCGGTGTCGTTCACCGCAAGCAGGCCAGTGTCTACGAGCTCGCGCAGCAGGTGCCGTCCGCTGCGGGACTGCTGATCGCGACCGAACTCGACGTGCTGGATCGTCTGACCGAGAACCCCGAACGCCCCTACACGGTCGTCCTCGGTGGTTCCAAGGTCAGCGACAAGCTCGGTGTGATCTCGCACCTGCTCCCGCGCGTCGACCGCATCCTCGTGGGCGGCGGCATGCTGTTCACGTTCCTCGCGGCCGAAGGTCACGCTGTGGCATCGAGCCTGCTCGAAAAGGATCAGCTCGACACGGTTCGCGGCTACCTGGCTGAGGCGGCGGAGCGCGGTGTCGAGATCGTCCTGCCGACGGATGTCGTCGTCGCGGCGTCGTTCGCTGCGGATGCTGCGCACGAGACCGTCGCAGCTGACGCGATCGAGAGCACGGCATTCGGCGCATCCGGTATCGGCCTCGACATCGGCCCGGAGACGGCTGCCCGCTTCGCGGAGGCGATCCGCGGATCGCGCACCGTCTTCTGGAACGGCCCGATGGGCGTGTTCGAGTTCCCGGCGTTCGCCGCCGGAACCAAAGCCGTCGCACAGGCGCTGACCGAGGTCGACGGCCTCGGCGTCGTCGGCGGTGGCGACTCTGCTGCGGCCGTGCGTCAGCTCGGTTTCAGCGATGACCAGTTCGGTCACATCTCGACGGGCGGAGGCGCAAGCCTTGAGTTCCTCGAGGGCAAGAAACTCCCCGGCCTGGAGGTGCTCGGATGGGCGTAACCGCTCGTACCCCGCTGATTGCGGGCAACTGGAAGATGAACCTGGACCACCTGCAGGCGGTCGCGTTCGTGCAGAAGCTGCACTGGACGCTCAAGGATGCCAAGCACGAAGACGGCACCGTCGAGGTTGCGGTCTTCCCGCCGTTCACCGACCTGCGCAGCGTGCAGACGCTCATCGACGCCGACAAGATCCCGTTCGCACTCGGTGCGCAGGACCTGTCTGCTCACGACTCGGGTGCCTACACGGGCGAGATCTCGGGTGCGTTCCTTGCCAAGCTCGACGCAAAGTACGTCATCATCGGCCACTCCGAGCGTCGCGAATACCACGCCGAGGGCGACGATGTCGTTGCGGCGAAGGTCAAGGCCGCGCTCAAGCACGGACTCGTGCCGGTGATCTGCGTCGGCGAGACGGCAGAGGATCTCGAGAAGTTCGGTGCGAGCGCGGTTCCGGCCGGTCAGCTCAAGGCCGCTCTCGAGGGTGTTCCGGCGTCTGCGGAGATCGTCGTCGCCTACGAGCCGGTCTGGGCCATCGGCTCCGGCCAGGCGGCAACGCCGGCGCAGGCACAGGAAGTGTGTGCTGCACTGCGCAGCGTTCTTTCCACAGTTCTCGATGCGGATGCCGCAGCACGCACCCGCGTGCTCTACGGTGGCTCGGTGAAGGCTTCGAACATCGCGTCCTTCATGCGGGAGCCCGACGTCGACGGTGCGCTCGTCGGAGGCGCAAGCCTGCTGGCCGATGAGTTCAGCTCGATCATTCGGTTCCAGAAGCACGTCGGTGTGTGACGCGGGTTCGCTGACACCCTCGACGTATACTTGACCGTTATGCGGACAGCCCCGTCCGCCTGAAAGGCCATTTCGTGCAGATTCTTCAGTTTGTCCTGCAGGTGCTGCTGGGCATCACCAGCGTTCTGCTGACCCTTTTGATCCTTCTTCACAAGGGTCGCGGTGGCGGTCTCTCCGACATGTTCGGTGGTGGCATGTCCTCGGCAGCCGGCTCGTCCGGTCTCGCTGAGCGCAACCTCAACCGCTTCACGATCATCCTCGCCCTCGTCTGGTTCATCGCCATCGTCGCACTGGGCCTGATCACGAAGTTCGAGGTCATCTGATGGCTACCGGAGGAAACGCTATTCGCGGTACCCGTGTGGGTTCTGGTCCCATGGGCGAGCAGGATCACGGCTACCACGCAGACCGCATCGCGGTGTCGTATTGGGACGGCCTCGGCAACGAGACCGTTCGCTACTTCGCCGCGGGCCTCCCGGAGGAGGAGATCCCCGAGGTCATCGATCACCCCCAGACCGGCCTGCCGGCAGGGCGTGACAAGGAGAACCCGCCGGAGATCGCGAAGGCCGAGCCGTACAAGACGCACCTCGCCTACGTGAAGGAACGTCGCACCGACGATGAGGCTGTACAGCTGCTCGAAGACGCGCTGACGCAGCTGCGTGAGCGTCGCGGACAGATCTGATCTGAACGACCACGCGAAGAAGACGCGGCAGCGACCGCTCTCGTGAGAACTGCCCCTGGCTCTGCCAGGGGCAGTTCTCGTTTCAGCGGTGTGTGGGAGTGCGCTGATTCTGCGCGTCAGCGGCAGGATGCGGCGGCGTCGATCATGCTCTGCTCCGGGTATCCGTAGAGTGAGGCGCCGTTGCCTTCAGCGGTGTGACCCATGCTCAGCGCCCAGGCCGTCGCCCAGGCCTCGTTCGCGGCCTGATCCTCCCAGTCGAACTTCTCCCAGCATTTCGCGGCGATCGCGTGCCCCACCTCATGGGTGACCAGGGCGCGCATCACATCGCTGGGCCACATCTCGGCCACAGAGTTGGAGAGCGTGATGGTGGAGAAGCCACCCGAAGCGGAGTTCCAGGTCGCGGTTCCTCCCGCGCTCCCGTTGTCGCCATGTCCGTTCACGATGTCCGCCCAGTCGAAGTCGAGCAGCACACCCCCGGCGATGGAGCGGGCGTAGTCCTCGATCTCGAGGCGCACGTCATAGAGATCGCCTGACTTCTCGTCGAGTTCTTGAGCCGCCGATACGCGAACAGCTTCGACCGCCTGTTCGAGGTGCTGATAGATGTCGCCGGAGAGCTCGTCGAAGTCTGAACCCGCTGCTGCCGCGTCGACACCTGCTTCCCGCAGAGCGATGACGTCGGCTGTGCGCGCCCAGCGGTTCTCGGTCTCAATTGCGGGAACGGCGCCGGCAGCACCGACCAGGGCGGCGCTGCCCGCTGTCGTGAGCGTGTCGAGCGCGACGTCCAGGTCATCCGCGAGTGATTCGAGGTCGGCGTCGGCTTCGCGAGCCGCAGCGGTGTCTTCTCGCAGCGCGGCCGCGGCGGGGATGAGCGACCAGAACCACGCGGGCTTGCTCGGCGAGGCCGCCGCATCACTCGTGATCTTCGCGTCTGCTTCCGCTGCCGCGTCTTCCGCGCTCTTCAGCGCCACCTCGAGTTCTCCGCGCGCCTGGGCGGGAAGAAGCGCATCCGTCCCGACGCTCAGGATCGTGCGTCCGGCGGCTGCCGTACCCTGCGTCTGCAGCACGAGCGCAGCGGACTCCTCGCGGGTGCGCTCCCAATCGCCGGAAGCGTCCTCCCACTTCGCGCGCGCATCGTCGTAGGCGAGATGAGAGGCGAGCTGCACACCCGCGCCGACGCACAGCATCAGCACGGCGACCGCAGGATAGATCCACCGTCTCTGGCTTCGTGCCCGCACGGCGAGGGGAGTTGTGGCGTCGGCCGCTCCACCGTGAAACTGCGGAGGAAGCTCATGACGGCCGGACGTCGGGGGCCCAGGGTGGACGATCGGCTCTGTCATATGCAGACTCCTGTCGCTCGGGCGTGAGGCGACTCTATCGCGGTCGTCGTGCGTGAAATGCAGAACGCCCCGCCGAGTGGCGGGGCGTTCAGGATCGGAGGGGCTGACGAGAATCGAACTCGCATCATCTGTTTGGAAGACAGAGGCTTTACCACTAAGCTACAGCCCCGTTTCCGGGGCTCAATCGCACCGGTCGTGGATATTCAATTGTTGATTCTGCGGAACCCGACCTTCCGGAAGGGGACTCATTGATCATAGCGGACGTTGGGGGGTGCTCTTGTCCGTTAGACTCGTCGAGGCCGTTCCCGCGTGCGCGGGTTCATCCGGGGCGTAGCTCAGCTTGGTAGAGCGCCCGCTTTGGGAGCGGGAGGTCGCAGGTTCAAATCCTGTCGCCCCGACGTCGTATACGTGACACCTCTCGACCGCGCCGCTGAAGTGCGCGGGTCATTCACAAGGAGAACATCAGCATGGCGAACAGCACCGTTGAGACGCTGACCCCGACTCGGGTCAAGCTGAACATCACGGTCACCCCGGAAGACCTCAAGCCCGGCATTGCGCACGCTTACGAGCACATCGCTCAGGACGTGCAGATCCCCGGCTTCCGCAAGGGCAAGGTTCCGGCGCCGATCATCGACCAGCGCGTCGGCCGCGGTGCGGTCATCGAGCACGCCGTCAACGAGGGTCTGGACCGCTTCTTCCAGGAGGCCGTCGCGGAGCACAAGATCCGCATCGTCGGTCGCCCGTCGGCAGACATCACCCAGTGGCCGAACGAGAAGGACTTCTCCGGCGACCTGCTCGTCGAGATCGAGGTTGACGTCCGTCCCGAGATCACGCTGCCCAGCTACGACGACATCACGCTCACGGTCGACGCCGTCGAGACGGATGAGGCCGCGATCGAGGAGGAGCTCAACAACCTCCGTGCGCGCTTCGGCACCCTGATTCCGGTCGACCGTCCCGCAGCCAAGGGCGACTTCGTCGAGCTCGACCTCGTCGCGACGATCGATGGCGCTGAGATCGACCGCGCCGAGGGCGTGTCCTACGAGGTCGGCTCGGGCGAGCTGCTCGAGGGCATCGACGACGCAATCGAGTCGCTGACGGCTGGCGAAGACACCACGTTCCGTTCGAAGCTCGTGGGCGGCGACCACGCCGGCTCCGAGGCGGAGGTCTCCGTGACGGTCAAGGCTGTCAAGGAGCGCGAGCTTCCCGAGGCTGACGACGACTTCGCCCAGATCGCGAGCGAGTTCGACACGATCGCCGAGCTCCGCGAGAGCCTGAGCGAGCGTGTCTCGCAGCAGGGCGTGTTCGCGCAGGGCTCTGCCGCGCGCGACCAGCTCATCGAGGCGCTCCTCGCCAAGGTCGAGATCCCTGTCCCGCCGAAGCTGATCGAAGACGAGGTGCACAACCACCTCGACGGTGAGGGTCGCCTTGAGGACGACGAGCACCGCGCCGAGGTCACCGAGGCGAGCGAGAAGCAGTTCCGCACGCAGGTGCTGTTCGACGCGATCGCCGAGGACGCGAACGTCCAGGTGTCGCAGGACGAGCTGACGCAGTACCTGATCCAGTCGGCTGCGCAGTACGGAATGGCTCCGCAGGAGTTCGTCGAGGCGCTGCAGTCTGCAGGTCAGCTTCCTGTTCTCGTCGGCGAGGTTGCGCGCAACAAGGCCATCGCGATTGCGCTCGGCAAGGTGAAGGTCGTGGACTCGAACGGCAAGGCTGTCGACCTCAGCGGTTTCATCGCCGTCGACGAGGACGAGACCGAAGACGCTGCTGCGGAGGAGAAGCCCGCGAAGAAGGCCCCTGCGAAGAAGGCTCCGGCGAAGAAGGCTGCCGCGGACGACGCAGAAGCCAAGCCCGCCAAGAAGCCGGCTGCAAAGAAGGCTCCGGCCAAGAAGGCTGACGCCGCCGAGTAATTCGGTCGGTGTGGAGAAGGGCGGATGCTGCGGCATCCGCCCTTCGTCGTCTCAGAGAGGATGAGCGGATGAGCTGGCACGAGCGGGTGGATGCCGTCTGGGCGGACGAGGCGCTGGACGATATGGCGCGTGTGCGCGCGATCGATGCGCTGGCTGCGGAGCGGGCGCCCGGGGATGCGCAGGCCCTGTTCGAGCAGGCCGGCGCGCGCGACTCGGCGGGTCTGGAGGAGGACGCAGAGCCGCTCTATCGCGCCGCCCTGCGCGGTGGGCTCGAGGAAGGTCTCCGTTCGCAAGCCGTGATCCAGCTCGCGAGCACGCTGCGCAACCTCGGACGCCTTGAAGAGAGTCTGACTCTCTTGGCCGAGGAGCGCCGTCGCGGCGGGGAGCTGCAGGATGCCGCATCCGCCTTCTATGCGCTCGCGCTCGTCTCCGCCGGGCGGGCACAAGAGGCGGCGAGCGTCGCACTCGCTGCGCTCGCGCCCCACCTGCCTCGGTACACGCGCTCAGTCACCGCCTACGCGGCTGAGCTCGCGTCTGACGCCACAGACTGAGGATCACCGCACGTCGTCGTCGCTGATCGCGGTGCCCTGCACCATCTCGACCCAGCGGGTGAGGAATGCTGCCCCGGCCTCATCGTGGATGAGTTCACCGGCGGTGAGGACGGGATAGGGCGTCTCCGGAACGCCATCGGCGGGGCGCACGTCGACGTGCGCGACGTCATACCCCTGTTCGTGGAGCCAATCAGCCATGGCGTAGTCCGTGCGAGAGTCGCCGACGGTGCGCCAGCGGATCGGCAGCGGCCCCTGGGGGAGGAGGAGCTCGATCGCCCGGAGTGCGCCGAGGTCTTTCCCCAGGCGAATGGACTCGATGTCGGTGGAGATGATGGTCGAGTCGATCCGGTAGTCGATCGTGGCCGCGGATGCGGGCGCTTCGCGGCCGTCGTGCTCGACGCCCAGATCGTGGCGAGCCATCTCCGTGAAGGCTGCGGCGTCGAAGTCGCGCTGATGGTGCTTGTAGTCCGCGTTGTCGACATACGTGTGCTGCTCGACCGAGACCATTGCCCGCTTCGTGTGGTCGAAGAACATGTGCGAGGAGAAGCGCTCCGAGACCAGACGCTCGATGGACTCTCCGTAGGGCGCAGGCACGGCGAGTTCGGGGGAGACGTGGATCTCGCCCACTCCGCGAGGCGTGATCTCGAACCAGACCGCTCCCTTCTCGCACACGGCGAACACGCGCGCGTGCTCGGGAAGACCTGCCGCGAGCAGCGGCTCGACGACCTCGTCACGGATGAACGCGTCCGAACGCCCGGTGTTGAAGACGATCGGCACGCCCGCGTGCGCGAGGGTGACGAGATCCTGCACGATCGAGTCGATCGCGATCGAACGGCTGACCGGGCTGGCGATGGGGCCATCGACGTCAAGGAGCAGGCCGAGCGGTGGTGCGGAGACAGACATACCTCGACGGTACCGGGCTTCCGTGCGGCCGCAGACCGCATGGCGTCATACGGTCTCCGGCTACGGGGAGAGACGCGCGATATGCCGACGGCGAACACGCGCGGTGCACCGCGTCGGCGCCGGTAGATTCGAATCACCGAACACGGAAACAGGAGCTGACATGGCTGCAGAACCCCTCGTCGCGACGAGCGTCTTCGACAGGCTGCTGAAAGATCGCATCATCTGGCTCGGCTCAGAGGTGCGAGACGAGAACGCAAACGAGATCTGCGCGAAGATCCTTCTTCTCGCCGCAGAAGACTCCGAGCGTGACATCTACCTCTACATCAACTCGCCCGGCGGGTCGATCACGGCGGGCATGGCGATCTATGACACCATGCAGTTCGTCCCGAACGACATCGTCACCGTCGGCATCGGCATGGCGGCCTCGATGGGCCAGCTGCTGCTGACCGCGGGCACCAAGGGCAAGCGCTACATCACGCCGAACGCCCGCGTGCTGCTGCACCAGCCGCACGGCGGTTTCGGCGGTACGTCCAGCGACATCCAGACGCAGGCGCAGCTCATCATCTCGATGAAGAACCGCCTCGCCGAGATCACGGCAGCGCAGACCGGCAAGTCCGTCGAGCAGATCAACGCCGATGGTGACCGCGACCGCTGGTTCACCGCTGAGGAGGCGCTGGAGTACGGCTTCGTGGACCACATCCGCGAGTCGGCCACCGACGTCATCGGCGGCGGCGGCACCGACCAGGACGCCAAGTAGGAACCGGAGCGAGAGGACTCTCATGCACACCCCCACCTTCCGCTCAGCCGGCAACCTGCCGTCCAGCCGATACGTTCTTCCGCAGTTCGAAGAGCGCACCGCCTATGGCTTCAAGCGCCAGGACCCGTACAACAAGCTGTTCGAAGACCGTGTGATCTTCCTCGGCGTGCAGGTCGACGACGCCTCAGCCGACGATGTGATGGCTCAGCTCCTGGTTCTGGAGAGCCAGGATTCCGAGCGCGACATCACGATGTACATCAACTCGCCGGGTGGCTCGTTCACGGCGATGACCGCGATCTACGACACCATGCAGTACGTGGCGCCGCAGATCCAGACGGTCGTTCTCGGTCAGGCGGCGTCGGCGGCATCCGTGCTGCTCGCCGCCGGAGCGCCGGGCAAGCGCCTCGCCCTGCCCAACGCACGTGTGCTCATGCACCAGCCGGCGATGGGTGAAGCAGGCCACGGTCAGGCATCCGACATCGAGATCCAGGCCGCGGAGATCCTCCGCATGCGCACCTGGCTCGAAGAGACGATGGCCCGCCACACGGGCAAGTCCGTCGAGCAGGTCAACCGCGACATCGATCGCGACAAGATCCTCTCGGCGGCGGAGGCCCTGGAGTACGGCATCGTCGACCAGGTGCTGACCAGCCGCAAGCGCACGCCGCTCTCCTGAGCGCAGCGCAAAAGGGGGTGACTCGGATGATCCGGGTCACCCCCTTTTCGCGTCGCAATCCGGTCTGAGCGAATGTGCAGCGCCCCCGCCGTTCGTGCTCATATGAGCAATGCGGTGCGCGTACGCAGGTACGGGCGTATGGTCGAGGCATGACGATCACTCTCGACGACGAGCTGCTCGCCGTGCGTGTCGCGGAGCTCTACTACGACGACAACAAGACACAGGACGAGATCGGCGGCCTGCTGCGCATCTCGCGCTGGAAGGTCGGTCGTCTGCTGGCTCAGGCGCGCGAGGCGGGGATCGTTCGGATCGAGATCGTGCACCCGCGTGCTCGCAGGCTCGGCGTCGAGCGAGAGCTCCGCCAGCGATTCGGGCTCGCGGACGCGGTCGTCGTCCCCTCTTCGGGGGAAGGCGAGGATTCGCTGGAGCGCGTCGCACAGGCTGCGGCGGACCTGCTGGCCGCGCTCCGACCCGTGCCTCGCACGCTCGCGGTCAGCTGGGGACGCACGCTCACCGCGACCGCAGAGCGGCTGCCCGAGCGATGGGCGCACGGCGTCACGGTCGTACAGATGAATGGCGGCGTCAGTGTGAATCGCCGTCCCGGCGGGGCGGCCTCCCTCGCGGCGACGATCGCCCAGCGTGGCAACGGTCAGGTCGCGCTGCTGCCCAGCCCCGCGATCCTGGAGCGTCTGGAGACCAAGCAGGCGATCGAAAGCGATCGCACGGTGGCGGGAGTCCTTGAGCAGGCCGCATCCGCGGACGCCTTCCTCTTCACGGCGGGTGCGTGCGACCGTCATTCTGCGCATGTCGAGAACGGCTACCTGAGTGTCGACGACATCCTCGAACTCGCCCAGCGCGGTGCGGTCGGCGACGTTCTCGGCCGCTACATCGACGCGGACGGCCATATCGTCGCTCCTGAGCTGGATGCGCGCACGGTCGGCCTGGGGCTCGACCGCCTGCGTTCCGCGGAGACCGCCATTTTCGTGACGTCCGGTCACGGCAAATACGACATCGCCCGCACCGTCGTGACGACGGGGCTGTGCAGCGTACTCGTGACCGACGAAGAAACCGCTCGAGCACTCTTGGAGGAGAAGTGACGACAAGTGAACTCACCCGCCGGACGGCGGAAGACATGTTGGGTGGTGAACCCGACAACGCGACACTCCGGCGCTTCCTGCATGGGCTGCCTGGCGTCGATGCCGTGGGGCTCGAGCAGCGCTCTGCGGCGCTCGGCACCCGTTCGATCAAGACGACGTCCAAGGCGTGGGCGCTCGACACGATCGTCCGGCTCATCGACCTGACGACGCTGGAGGGTGCGGATACACCGGGGAAGGTGCGATCGCTCGTCGCGAAGGCGATGAACCCGGATGCCGCGGATCCGACGACCCCGTTGGTCGCCGCTGTCTGCGTCTACGGCGACATGGTGCCCTACGCGGTCGAGGCGCTCGGCGCACGGCACGGCGACCCGGATCACGGTGGCGTCTCCGTCGCCGCCGTGGCGACGGCGTTCCCGAGCGGTCGCTCATCGATGGCCATCAAGCTCGCGGACACCCGTGAGGCCGTCGCTGCCGGCGCGGATGAGATCGACATGGTCATCGACCGCGGCGCGTTCCTCTCGGGGAACTACGCACTCGTCTTCGAGCAGATCGTGCGTGTCAAAGAAGCATGCCGCCGTGAGGACGGCAGCTACGCCTCGCTCAAGGTGATCCTGGAGACGGGGGAACTGAACACCTACGACAACATCAAGCGGGCGTCATGGCTCGCCATCCTGGCGGGCGGCGACTTCATCAAGACGTCCACCGGCAAGGTCGCCCCTGCGGCCACTCTGCCCGTGACGCTGCTCATGCTGGAGGTCGTGCGCGACTGGTACCGCCTGACCGGCGAGAAGATCGGTGTGAAGCCCGCCGGTGGCATCCGCACGTCCAAGGACGCGATCAAGTATCTCGTTCTCGTTGCCGAGACCGTGGGGGAGGACTGGCTGCAGCCGCACCTCTTCCGCTTCGGCGCTTCCAGTCTTCTGAATGACGTTCTCCTGCAGCGCCAGAAGCTTCGTACCGGCCACTACTCCGGCCCCGACTACGTGACCATCGACTAGGAGCATGATGAGTTTCCTGGAATACGCACCCGCGCCCGAGGCGCGATCGATCCTCTCGCTGCGCGACAGCTACGGACTCTTCCTTGACGGAGAGTTCGTCGAGGGACGGGGAGAGCCGTTCACGACGATCTCCCCGGCGGATGAGTCGCACATCGCAACGATCGCGCACGCCTCCGAAGAAGACATCGACGCTGCGGTCGCCGCAGCGCGCCGCGCCCACACCAAGGTGTGGTCGAAAATGTCCGGTCGTGATCGCGGGAAGTACCTCTTCCGCATCGCGCGGCTCGTGCAGGAGCGCGCCCGTGAGCTCGCTGTCGCCGAGAGCCTCGACAACGGCAAGCCCATCAAGGAAGCCCGCGACGTCGATGTTCCGCTCGTCGCATCCTGGTTCTTCTACTACGCAGGCTGGGCCGACAAGCTCGACTACGCCGGCCTCGGCGCCGACCCCCGCTCGTTGGGCGTTGCGGGGCAGATCATCCCGTGGAACTTCCCGCTGCTGATGCTGGCGTGGAAGGTCGCCCCCGCTCTCGCGGCGGGCAACACGGTCGTCCTGAAACCGGCGGAGACCACGCCGCTCACCGCGCTCCTGTTCGCGGAGATCCTGCAGCAGGCGGATCTTCCCGCTGGAGTCGTCAACATCGTGACCGGGGCAGGTGCCACGGGAGCGGCGCTCGTGCGGCATCCGGATGTCGACAAGATCGCCTTCACCGGATCCACCGGCGTCGGGCGTGAGATCGCACGCACGGTCGCAGGTTCCGGAAAGAGCGTGACGCTGGAGCTGGGCGGCAAGGCTGCCAACATCGTGTTCGATGACGCCCCGATCGACCAGGCGGTCGAAGGGATCGTCAACGGCATCTTCTTCAACCAGGGGCACGTCTGCTGCGCAGGGAGCCGTCTGCTTGTGCAGGAGTCCATCCACGACGAGGTCGTCGACCGCCTCAAGACTCGTCTGTCGACTCTGCGCCTGGGCGATCCCCTCGACAAGAACACCGACATCGGTGCGATCAACTCCGCCGAGCAGCTGGCTCGAATCAAGGAGCTCAGCCAGATCGGCGAGGACGAGGGCGCCCAACGCTGGACCGCGGAGTGCGCGATCCCGGAGAAGGGCTTCTGGTTCGCCCCGACGATCTTCACCGGCGTCGAGGCATCCCACCGCATCGCCCGCGACGAGGTCTTCGGACCCGTCCTCTCGGTGCTGACCTTCCGCACTCCCGCCGAGGCGATCGCTAAGGCCAACAACACTCCGTACGGTCTGTCGGCGGGCATCTGGTCGGAGAAGGGCTCGCGGATCCTCGCGGTCGCCGATCGACTCCGCGCGGGCGTCGTCTGGGCCAACACCTTCAATCGTTTCGACCCGTCGAGCCCGTTCGGCGGATACAAGGAGTCTGGCTACGGCCGCGAAGGCGGACGCCACGGACTCCAGGCATACCTCAAGGGGGCAAAGTGAGCGCGCGACTGACTGTTCCGAAGACGTACAAGCTCGCCATCGGCGGGGCCTTCCCGCGGAGTGAGTCCGGGCGCACCTACGAGGTGCGCTCTGCGAAGGGGGCGTTCCTCGCCAATGCGGCCAAGGCGTCGCGAAAGGACGCGCGCGATGCGGTCGTCGCTGCCCGCGCCGCTGTCAAAGGCTGGTCCGGGGCGACGGCGTACAACCGCGGCCAGGTGCTCTACCGGGTTGCGGAGGTGCTCGAAGGGCGCCGTGCGCAGTTCGTCGACGAGATCGTCCTGCAGCAGGGTGTGAACGCTGCCGCGGCGGGCGCGCAGGTCGACGAGGCAATCGACCTCTGGGTCTGGTACGCCGGTTGGTGCGACAAGTATGCACAGGTCGCCGGAAACGCGAACCCTGTCTCGGGTCCGTACTTCAACATCTCGGTTCCGGAGCCGACGGGCGTTGTTGCGACGATCGCCCCGCAGGACTCCGCTCTGCTCGGCCTGGTGGCGACCGTCGCGCCTGCGCTTGTGGCGGGTAACACGGTGGTCGTGATCGCGAGCGAGCAGTATCCGCTCTCGGCGATCAGTCTTGCGGAGGTGCTCGCGACGAGCGATGTGCCCGGCGGTGTTGTGAACGTGCTGACGGGCTCGCCCGCGGAGATCGCTCCGTGGCTGGCATCGCACGCCGACGTCAACGCGCTCGATCTCACCGGTGCGGGCGCGCTGGAGTGGATCGACCTGCAGATCGCGGCAGCGGATACCCTCAAGCGCGTCATCACGCCGGGGGAGCCGACCGCATCACCGCAGCGGATCGCGGCGTTCACCGAGGTGAAGACCGTGTGGCATCCGAAGAGCATGGTCTGAGTCAGCGGATGAATGAGGCCGGCGCCGGGAGAAATCCCCGGCGCCGGTCTCATTGTTGTCCTGCCGTGTGCGGATCAGGCCTCGTCCGGCGCCGAGGATGTTGCGAACAGGTCGAGCGGCACGACGGACAGATCGACGACGTGCTTGGCGAGGTAGACGAACTTGCCCGGAGCCTGGGCCGTGAAGGTCACGGTGACGAGGGTCCGTGCCTCTTTCCGGGGTGAGCCGATGCGACGCGTGTCGGTGATGTACGGGGCCAGGCGCAGAGAGGTCAGTGCGGCTTTCGCCTGATACTGCGCGCCGAGCTGCGCGAACAGGGTGGCCTCATCCGAGGCGTCGACGGGCTCGTGCCCGGCCTCGATGAACTCCAGTGCGCTGGCGACGATCCTGTCGCCGATCAGCAGCTCACTCTCCCACGTGACGATGTCGTCCCCGCGCTGGATCTCGAGGAGCCGGGAGTTCCACTCGGTTGCGGGGGAAGGTGTGCGGGCGACGCGACGGACGACGACAGGGGAGTGGGTGCGCGCCATCGCCTCGAGTGAGACGACCGTCCCGAGGCGTGCCGGTGCCATTCCCGCGATGTGCCGGCGCCGTCCGGGACCGCGCTCGATCACCCCATCCTCTTCCAGAAGAGCGAGCGCCTGCCGGACGGTGGTCCGGCTGACACCGAGCTGTCGGGTGAGCTCTTCCTCGGTGGGGAGGGCGGCATGGGGGTCTCGGGACGTCGAGAGGGCGTCGAACAGGCTGTCGTAGACCTGGACGGCGAGCGGGCGGCGGTCACGGACCGGCGGAAGCTTCATGAGGGTCATTCTGGCAAAGGTCTCCGGTCGGCTTCAATCTGTAGTATGTTGTCGAGCATTAGACATTGTAGTCAGATTGTTTAGCGGGAGAGATTTCGTGCACTCGGAGACCAGAGTCAACGTCGTCGGCGGTTTCACCATCGACGCGATCATCCGTGCCGATGGCACCTGGACGACAGGCCAGCTCGGTGGAAACGCGCTGTGGGCGTCCGCGGGGATGCGGCTGCGCACCGGGGCACACCCGGTGGCGCATTCGGTGATCGGTGTGGACTATCCGGCATCCGCACTCGACGCCGTACGTGCGCAGGGGATCGACATCCACGGCGTCCGCCGGGGTGGAGGGCGCACAGCGCGGATCACCTTCGCCTACCGTCCGGACGGCACCCGCTCGCAGCCCGCTCCCGCGGATGCCGTCGGCCGACTTCCGCTCCACGTGCAGCCGGAGTTCGCCGACACGACGCGGGAGCCGGCGATCACCCTCGCCTCGCTGCCGGAGGGGGCGGATCTTCTCAGCGCCGCCGTAGAAGGCGGAGCGTGGCACCTCGGGCTGCTTCCTCCCGCACGTTTCGCGGAACTGACCTCCGCGCTCCGTGGCGCCGGGGTCGGATACCTCCAGGCGGATTGCCCGGCGCGCTCCGAACTGCTGCGCGATGGTGATGCCGTGCTGCGCTCGCACCTGAGTGAGCTCGATGCCTTCCTTCCGAGCACATCCGACACCGACGTCTTCGCTCCCGGTGTCGCGCATGCGGAGCTGGTCTCTCGCTTCCACGAGTACGGCGCACCGATCGTCGTGATGAAGCGCGGCGAAGAGGGAGCACTGGTCTCGGATGCGACCACCGGCGAGCGCTGGTCTGTGCCGGCGTATCCGGTCGGCGAGCACCTGGATGCCACCGGCGCCGGTGACGTCTTCTGCGGCGTCTTTGCCGCCGCGCGCGCTGCCGGTGCGACGGTGATCGACGCTGCGGTGGAGGCATCCGTCTATGGCTCCTATGCGCTCAACGCTCCCAGCCCCCTGGCGCTTATCGCCCAGCCTCTCGACGACATCGACGAGCGCATCCACCACATTCGAAACGGAGTGACCCCGCTATGAGAAAGACCACGATCGGCGTCATCGGCAACGCCGCGCGCCCCGGCGTCGAGCTGCCCGCAACGCTGCTCGGCGCGGCCCGTGAGGTGGGTGCGCACATCGCCCGATCGGGTGCCGTCCTCGTCACCGGAGGAACCGGCGGGGTCATGGAGGCCTCTGCTGAGGGAGCGAAGTCCGTCGACGGTCTGACGATCGGCTTCTTGCCGCAGGCGGACTTCTCGCATGCCAACGACTTCACAGACATCGCGTTCCCGACCGGAATGGGCACGATGCGCAACATTCTCACAGCCCGCTGCTGTGATGCCCTCATCATGGTCGGCGGCGGTATCGGCACGCTCAACGAGCTGACGATCGCCTATGACGTGGGCACGCCCGTCATCGTGCTGCGTGGCACGGGCGGGTGGGCCGATCGCATCGCATCCTCGCTCGTCGACGGGCGCTGGCTCGATGAGCGACGCGTCTCCGAGCTGGAGTTCGCCGATTCCCCCGCGGATGCCGTCCGCGACGCCCTCGCCGCTGTGCACCGTCCACGCCGTGCCGGCGCGCTCCAGGCGCACACCGGTCATGCCGGTGCCTGAACCCACACTTTCCATCCACCCGAACACCCGTACCCACTCCGGAGGAGAACAATGAAGTCCATCCGCACGCGCGCCGTCCTCGCAGCCATCGCTGCCGCCGCGCTCGTCACCACACTCACCTCGTGCGCCCCCGCGGCGGACAGCGCTGCGGAAGGCGCCGACTTCGGCGGCCTCGCTCTTCAGCTGTCCTTCGTGAAGAACTCGCAGAACAGCGGCGAGTACATCGCCGACAGCGAGGGCTTCTACCTCGACGAGGGCTTCACGAGCGTCGACCTCATCGCCGGCCCGACCGCGGTCGAGGCATCCGTCGCATCGAACAAGGCCGACGTCGGCTTCTCGACCGCGCTGACCGCCGCGAACGTCATCGCGACCGAGGGCATGCCCGTGAAGATCGTCGGCGCGGTCTACCAGCGCAACGCCTTCACGATCCTGTCGCTCGACGGCGACGGTGCGATCCGCACGCCGAAGGATCTGGAAGGTGCTCGCATCGGCATCACCGCCGGTACCGCGAAGACGATCGTCGAGGCGCTGGCCAAGGCCAACGACATCGATCCGGCATCGGTCACATTCGTCCCGGCCGAGGGCAACCCCGCGTTGCTGACGAACGGCGAGGTCGACGGATACTTCGGCCTCGACACGAACGAGCGCATCGTGCTCGAACAGCAGGGACATAAGATCGTGTCGCTTCCGCTCGCCGAGAACGGCCTGCCCTTTGCAGGCACGAGCTTCATCGTGACCGATGACGCACTCAAGAACGATCGGGAGCGCGTCAAGGCCTTCCTGCGCGCGGAGATCCGCGGGTGGACGGCGGCGATCGCCGACCCGCAGAAGGGCGTCGACCTCGCGCTGAAGACCTACGGATCCGACCTGGGCCTGGACGCGAAGAAGGAAGCAGCGCAGGGCGCGATGCAGATCGACTACGTCTACCCTGCGACGTCTGCGGAGACGGGTCTGTTCTATCTCACGGAAGAGGCCATCGCGCAGAACATCGCATCGATCGAGTTCGCCGGCGTCAAGATCGCCGCGGCCGACCTGTTCGACATGAGCCTGCTCGACGAGATCTACGCCGAGAACCCCGAGTTGCGGGAGGTCGGCAAGTGACCGCGAGCGCACTTCACGAGCGCGGTGACGCGGTGTCATCCGCGGATCAGGGATTCGTGCTGGACGGTCTGACGAAGACGTTCGGGCGAGGAAAGGGCACCGTCACGGCGTTGTCGGACGTCTCGCTCTCCACCCAGAAGGGCGAGCTGCTCGCCCTTCTGGGGCCCTCGGGCTGCGGGAAGTCGACGATCCTGCGCATCCTCGCCGGGCTGGATGAGCCTTCTGCGGGCAGCGTCACGGTGCACGGCGAGGACCCCGCCCGCATTCGTGCGCAGCACCAGATGGGGATCGCCTTCCAGGACTCGGCGCTGCTGCCGTGGCGCAGCGTCTACGCGAATGTGCGCCTGCCGCTGGAGATCTCCGGGGTGGATGTCGCGCGCGACGAACTGCTGGATCTGATCGGACTGGTCGGACTCAAGGGCTTCGAGAACGCCCGACCCGCACACCTCTCCGGAGGGATGCGCCAGCGCGTCTCGATTGCGCGCGCTCTCGCGGTGCGTCCGTCCGTGCTGCTGCTGGATGAGCCCTTCGGCGCTCTCGATGACATGACCCGTCAGCGGATGAACCTGGAGCTGCAGCGGATCCTTGCGGCGAAGCCCGCCACGACCCTGCTCGTGACCCATGGCATCACCGAGGCGATCTTCCTCGCAGATCGGGTGGCCGTCATGAGTGCTCGTCCTGGGCGCGTCAAGACGATCCTCGACATCGACCTGCCGCGGCCGCGGACGCCGGAGCTCATGCGCTCGCCTGAGTTCCATGCGCTCGTCGACGAGGCGACCGAGCTGCTGTTCGAGGAATCCAACGCGCTTCCTGCCGAGGCGCGACGATGAGTGCCACGGTCGCGATCGCCGTCGGCGCGAATCCGCGGCGACGGCGCATCGATCCGCGGCTGTTCGGCGTGCTCGGATCGCTCGGGATCATCGCGCTGTGGTGGCTTCTGGCCGCGGGGCCGCTCGCGGCCGCGGGCACGGTTCCCACCCCGCCCGCGGTGGTTGCGCAGTTCGCCGCCGACGGCTTCGCCTTCTACTGGGCGAACGCCTCGGTGACGATGCTCGAGGCGGTCCAGGGCTATGCCATGGGTGTCGGTCTCGGCCTGGTGGCCGCATCGCTCGCTCTCATGATCCCGGCGACCGAGCGCTTCGTCGTGCAGCTCGCCGTCATCACGTACTGCGTCCCTATCGTGGCCATCGGCCCCATCGTCTACCTGCTGGTGGGTGCTCCGCGCGGTGGCGGGCCCTCCGGAACGGCCATCGTGCTCGCCGCGATCGCGGTGTTCTTCACCACGGTCGTCAATGCGATGCTTGGGTTCCGGGCGGCGGACAAGCGCGCGCTCGACCTGGTGACGGCCTACGGCGGCGGCGCCGCGACGCGACTGCGCAAGGTGCAGCTCTTCAGTGCGCTGCCGTCGATCTTCAGCGCTCTGAAGATCGCGGCTCCCGGCGCACTTCTCGGTGCGATCCTCGGCGAGTACGTGGGCGGAGTGGACCGCGGGCTCGGTGCCGCGATGGTCAACGCGCAGCAGAACATGGACGTCGAGCGGACGTGGGCGGTCGCGATCGTCGCCGCGGCGATCGCGGGCGGATCGTTTGCACTGATCGGGCTCCTGGAGTGGTTCGCGCGTCGCATCGGACTGGTCGCCGAGGCGACGACGGCCGGCTTCGCGAGTGAGGATGCCCTGCAGGGTCGCGGGGGCTGGCGCTCGGTGCTGGCGACCGTCGGCACGGTCGCGGTGCTCGTACTGCTCTGGGATCTCGCGCTGAGGATCTTCCACGTCTCTCCGTTCGTCGGCAAGGGGCCGCTCGACGTGTGGGCGTTCTTCACAACAGCCGAGGGCGCGGCGGCCAACAGATCGCAGATCCTCGCCGACACGGTCGTGACTCTCGGCCATGCGGGCATCGGTTTCACGGCTGGTCTGGGAGCGGCGATCGTCATGGCGATGCTGTTCGTGCTCGTGCCTCCGCTCGAGTTCGCGATCATGCCGTTGGCGATGATGATGCGCTCGGTGCCGCTGGTCGCGCTCGCGCCCATCGTGATCCTGATCTTCGGACGGGACATCATGACCCTCTCCGTGATCGGTGGACTCGTGGTCTTCTTCCCGGCGCTCGTGAACGTGACCATGGGGCTGCGCAGCACTCCGGCGCAGATGACCGACCTCATCAGCGTGTACGGCGGGCGCACGCCGACGGTGCTGCGGATGGTGCGGGTTCCGGCGGCGCTTCCCGCCCTGTTCTCATCGATCAGGATCGCCATTCCGGGAGCGATCGGCGGCGCGCTGCTCGCAGAGTGGCTCGCCACCGGAAACGGACTGGGGTACGGCATCGTCTCGGCAATCGGACGGTCTGACAACACCTTCGTCTGGGCCTGTGTCGTCGCGATCACGCTCTCGTCGCTGCTCCTGTACGGCGTGGCGTCGATCATCGAGCGCGTCGTGCGGCGCCACTGGGGCGGATGACCGCGGAGCGTGCGACCCCGACTGGATGTCTTGCAGTCGGGGTCGCATCAATGCGGCCCAGTGTCGGTGGGAGCGGTTAGGCTCGATTGACGATCTCTCGTTCCCCAAGGAGGACGCGCATGGCCCGTATCGGTGAAAGCGCTGATCTGTTCAAATGCTCTTTCTGCGGCAAGAGCCAGAAGCAGGTGCAGCAGCTCATCGCTGGCCCCGGGGTGTACATCTGCGACGAGTGCGTCGAACTCTGCAACGAGATCATCGAAGAGCGTATGGCGGAGTCGGCGGGCGGAGCGGTCGCCGAATTCGACCTCCCGAAGCCGCGCGAGATCTTCTCCTTCCTGGAGGAGTACGTCGTGGGCCAAGACCCGGCGAAGCGCGCACTCGCCGTCGCCGTGTACAACCACTACAAGCGCATCCGCGCGCACGGCACCTTGCAGCCCGCCGAGCAGAAGGCCGACGAGGTCGAGATCGCCAAGAGCAACATCCTGCTCATCGGCCCGACCGGCTGCGGCAAGACCTATCTCGCCCAGACGCTGGCGAAGCGACTGAACGTGCCGTTCGCGGTGGCCGACGCCACGGCGCTGACCGAGGCCGGCTACGTCGGTGAAGACGTCGAGAACATCCTTCTCAAGCTCATCCAGGCTGCTGACTACGACGTCAAGCGTGCGGAGATGGGGATCATCTACATCGACGAGGTCGACAAGATCGCTCGCAAGGCCGAGAACCCCTCGATCACGCGTGACGTCTCCGGCGAGGGAGTGCAGCAGGCTCTGCTCAAGATCCTCGAGGGCACCGTGGCATCCGTGCCGCCGCAGGGCGGGCGCAAGCACCCGCACCAGGAGTTCCTGCAGATCGACACCACGAACGTGTTGTTCATCGTGGCAGGCGCTTTCGCCGGCCTGGAGGACATCGTCTCGTCCCGTGTCGGCAAGCACGGGATCGGCTTCGGTGCACCGTTGCACGACAAGGGCAAAGACCTCGACCTCTACAGTGAGGTCCTTCCGGAAGACCTGCACAAGTTCGGTCTCATCCCGGAGTTCATCGGCCGCCTCCCGGTCATCGCCTCGGTGTCACCGCTCGACCAGGACGCCCTGATCGACATCCTCACCGGTCCGCGCAACGCGCTGGTCAAGCAGTACCAGCGGATGTTCGAGATCGACGGAGTCCAGCTGGAGTTCGAAGATGAGGCGCTGCGCTCGATCGCCGACCTCGCCGTCGAACGCAAGACAGGAGCCCGTGGGCTTCGCGCGATCCTCGAAGACGTGCTCGGCCCCATCATGTTCGAGATCCCCTCGACAGAGGACGTCGCCAAGGTCATCGTGACCCGCGCTGCGGTCGACGAGGGCGCCCCGCCCACGCTCGTGATGGAGCGCAAGCGCAAGAGCGCGTGAGCGCGGCGGAGCGAGAGGTCAGGACGCGATCGGCAGGATGAGGTCGGTGCGCAGCTCTTCAGCGGGAACGCTTGGGTCTGAGACGTAGACCTCGATCGATATCCCTCGGATGCTGAGTCCCTGACCGAGCGTCTCCTCGACCAGGCGCATCCACCCGGCGCCGAGCCCGTCGTACGAACCCATGACCGTGGTCGCCGTCGCGGGTCCTGTCGGAAGTGCGGATCCGAGAATCGTGACGCCCGCATCTGTCGTGAGGGGGTGCTCGGGTGCACGCTCGACAGGAAAGCCGAGTTCGAGGTCGAACAGCTCCATCGGGTTGCCGTAGTACACGGCGACGGCGGGGCCCACCGGAGTGAGAGTCCCGTCGGCGAATAGCGCACCGAGCGCCGCGTATCCCGTGTCGAAGGCATCACGCAGGTCGTCGATGCGAATCTGCTCATGGCGGATCACCGCCAGGGTGACGTCACCGACGTCGATGCGGTCGACGGCGGCAAACGGGGCGTCAGGAAAGACGGTCATGGCAGGGGCTCCTTCACGGTCCGGCGGCGATAGCCCCAGTGTAGAACCGCGAGGTCCCTGCGATTCGGAGAACTCTGCGATCAGTCGGCGAGCCCTCGACGCTTCAGCAGCGGAGCGATGTCGGCGTCACGGCCGCGGAAGTCGCGGTAGGCCTCGAGGGGATCCTTCGACCCGCCGACGCCGAGCAGGCGCTGCCGGAACCGGTCTCCGTTGTCACGGGTGAGTCCGCCGTTCTCCCGGAACCACTCGACGGTGTCGGCATCCAGAACCTCGCTCCAGATGTACGAGTAGTACCCCGCGCTGTAGCCTCCGGAGAACACATGCGCGAAGTAGGCCGAGGAGTAGCGGGTCGGCACGGCGGGATTGTCCAGACCGATGTCGGCGAGAGCGGCCGCCTCGAACGCGCCGACATCGTCGACATCCGCATCCGCTGTGCCGAGCCGGTGCCAGGCCTGGTCGATCCAGGCGGCGGCGAGGTACTCGCTCGTGGCGTGGCCCTGGTTGAACGTCTCTGTGGCGCGCAGGCGCTGGACGATGTCGGCGGGGAGAGGCTCGTCGGTGTCGATGTGACGGGCGTACGCGGTCAGCACCTCGGGCCAGAGGATCCACATCTCGTTCACCTGGCTGGGGAACTCGACGAAATCACGGAACACGTTGGTGCCCGCGAAGTGCGGGTAGGTGACGGTCGCGAAGAGCCCATGCAGGGCATGGCCGAACTCGTGGAAGAGAGTGGTGACCTCGTCGAGGGTCAGCAGCGTCGCCTCGCCGTCACCGGGTCGCGGCACGTTGAGGTTGTTCACGACGACGGGCTTCGTGCCCCGCAGCGTCGACTGGCTGACGATCGGATTCATCCACGCGCCCCCGCGCTTGGAATCGCGCGTGTAAAGGTCGAGGATGTACAGGCCGAGAGGGCTTCCGTCTTCATTGAAGACCTCGAAGGTGCGGGCCTCGGGGTGGTAGCTCGGAAGATCAGGGCGTTCTTCGAAGCTCACGCCGTAGAGCAGCGTTGCCGCGCGGAAGACGCCGTCCTGCAGGACGCGCTCGGCCTCGAACCAGGGTCTCAGCGCAGCCGTGTCGATGTCGTAGCGCGCGGTGCGCACCTTCTCCGTGTAGAAGGCCCAGTCGTGAGCCTCGAGTGCGAAGGGAACCGCTTCCGTGTCGTCGATGATCTCCTGCAGTGCAGCCTGCTCAGCGCGGGCGTTGCGGGCGGCGGGCGCGGCCAAATGGCGCAGCATCCGCTCGACAGCCTCCGGGGTGCCCGCGGTCTCGTCGGCGGTGATCGCCGCGGCGTGCGAGGGGTAGCCGAGCAGTTGCGCACGCTCGGCGCGCAAGGAGACGATCTCGCGGAGGGTTGCCCGGTTGTCGTGCACGTTCCCGCGCGAGCCTCGGGCGCGGGAGGCTTCCATGAGGCGTCGACGCGTCTCGCGAACGGTGAGGGATGCGAGAGCGGGATGCCCCGTGAACAGAGGCAGCGTCAGCAGGTAGCCTTCTGCACCGCGGTCGGCGGCGGCGCGGCGGGCAGCGGAGAGCTCTCCCGCAGAAAGCCCCTCGAGTGCGGACGCTTCCGGGAAGAGCACAGCGAGTTCATTGGTGTCGGCGAGCAGATTCTTCTCGAAGGTCGCACTGAGAGTGGAGAGTCGCTGATTGAGCGCGGTGAGCCGCTCTTTGGCCTCATCGTCGAGGGAGGCACCAGCAAGGGTCATCTCACGATGGTGGCGTTCGAGGAGATAGCGTGCCTCAGGGTCGAGCGCGAGCTCGTCGATGCGCTCGTGCAACGTCGATACCCGCCAGTACAGGGCAGAGTCGAGCAGGATCGCATCCTGATGGGCGGCCATCAACGGTGCGAGTGCCTCGTCGATCGCCTGGATCTCGGGCGTCGCGTCGGCCGAACTCACGGTGTAAAAGGCATGCGCAACGCGATCAAGAGTCTCACCACTGCGTTCCAGCGCGACGATCGTGTTGTCGAACGTCGGCATCGAGCGCACACGCGTGATGTTCTGAACCTCTGCGAGGTGCTCGGTGAACGCTGCTTCGAAAGCCGGGAGGTAGTGTTCCGGGCTGATCGACGCGTAGTCGGGGAGCGCGTAGGGGAGTGCCGAAGGCGAGAGCAACGGGTTGGGCGCTTCAGTCATGTCCTGAGCCTACGCGCCCAGTTCGCAAGAATGCAAAGAAAGGCTTGCAAAGAGTTCTTTGCAGAGATATCTTTGCGCTATGACGAAGGAAGAGAAGCCCCAGGTCGCCGCTCCTCGCACGCTCGACCCCGGTGCGCTCAAGGCGCTCGCGCACCCGCTCCGTGTGCGCATCTTCGACGTTCTCAGCACGGCTGGCCCACAGACCGCGAGCTCCCTGGCGGCCATCGTCGGCGAGACATCCGGAGCCACCAGCTACCACCTGCGGGCGCTGGCCGCTCATGATCTCATCCGTGAGGTCCCGGGCCGGGGGACAGGCCGGGAGCGTTGGTGGGAGCGTCCGAAGGTGCGCATCGACTTCGCGGGCCCGAGCGACTCCATGTCGCCGGGAACGAAGGCCGCCGCACAGATCGTCACCGCCGAGTTCCTCCGTCTCCGCCATGAGGCGCTGTTGGCGTACATGCGTCGTTCGGAGTCGGACGAATCGGATGAATCCGACGCGTGGCGAGATGCGCACCTCATCATGACCGCCGGCATCATGATGACGGCCGCGCAGACACAGGAACTGCAGAAGGAGCTGACGGCGGTCGTGGAGAAGGCGATCGAGCGCTACCGAGGGCAGGAAGGCCCCGACGTTCGCCACGTCACCGTGCGTGCCGACGTCTTCGACCTTCCCGTTCCGCACACCCGCGAGCGCACCGCCCGCGCACAAGAGACGGAGGAATCATGACCAGCGCGACGATTCATCTGGTCGCACCCACCTCGGCTGAGCGCGCACTCCTGCGCCTCGCTGCACGGGTGACCGCGCGCGTCGAGCAGCGCGTTGCACGACGCGCAGAGCGCCGGGAGCTCGCACTCGACCGGCTGCGCGAGCGGCAGAGCCGGCGCCCGGAACCTATCCGCTACGAGAGGGTGCTGCAGGACCTCGGCTCGCGCATGCTGTGAGTGAGTCGCGTCAGTCCTCGAACGGCCGCGCGACGACCTCGTCGTCGGCGCCCAGGAAGACCTCCCAGCCGCCATCCCACTCGGCGATCGGCCGGCCTTCCAGCCAGGTGAGGGTCCATGATCCCGTGAGCGGGTCTGCGGATGCCTCGACCTGGCTGATCGCGGGTCGCAGGGCGGCGGGGACGGATGCCGGAGCATCCGTCCCCGCCGCCCAGCGAGTGCCGAGCTGCATCAGCTCTGCTCCGCGGGGGCGAGTTCGATCTCGACGACCGCGAACTCGTCGGCCTCGATGATCTCGAGCTCGGCGATACGACCGACGGCACGCAGGTCGTTGGCCGCGGCGCGCAGCGCCTCGATCTTGGCAGCGGGCGCCGCAATCACGGCACGAGCGACCGGCGTCTTCTGTGAGGCCTTCGCCTCGGTCTTCGCGCGGCGGATGCCGATCAGCGCTTCACTCGCGACGGCGAGCACCGCGGAGTCGCCGTCGAATCCGAGCGGCGTGGGCCATGTGGCGGTGTGGATCGAGCCCTGCTCGAACCACGACCAGGCCTCTTCGGTCGCGAACGACACGACGGGGGCGAGCAGACGCAGCAGCGTCGACAGTGCCGTGCGCAGTGCGAGTGCGGCCGACGCCTGGCCGACATCGGTCTGGTCGTAGGCGCGCTCCTTGACGAGCTCGAGATAGTCGTCGCAGAACGTCCAGAAGAACGCTTCGGTGACTTCCAGTGCCTTCGCCTGGTCGTAGTTCTCGAACGCCGTCGTCGCCTCGCGAACCACGCCGTCGAGCGCGGTGAGCATGGACGCGTCGATGGCGTGGGTGATCTGCGCACCCTCCGGAACCGGGAACGAGAGCACGAACTTCGCCGCGTTCAGGATCTTGATCGCCAGACGGCGTCCGATCTTCACCTGGGTCGGGTTCTGGGGGTCGAAGGCTGCGTCCATGCCGAGGCGGCTGGAGGCTGCCCAGTAGCGCACGGCGTCAGAGCCGTGTGCGTCGAGGATGTCCGCCGGGGTGACGACGTTGCCCTTCGACTTCGACATCTTCTTGCGGTCGGGGTCGACGATGAAGCCGGAGATCGCGGCATCCGTCCACGGTGCACGGTTGTCCTCGAGCACAGAGCGCAACATGGTCGAGAACAGCCAGGTGCGGATGATGTCCTGACCCTGCGGGCGCACGTCGAACGGAGCCGTGAGGTTCCAGAGCTCCTCGTCGCGCTTCCATCCACCGGCGAGCTGCGGCGTCAGCGATGACGTCGCCCAGGTGTCGAGGATGTCGCGCTCGGCGTCGAAGCCGCCGGCCACGCCGCGCTGGTCTTCGGTGTAGCCCGCGGGCACGTCGATCGTCGGATCGATCGGCAGCGCGGCAGCATCCGGGGTCAGAACCCGGTCGTAGTCGCGTTCGCCGTTCTCGTCCAATGCGTACCACAGGGGGATCGGAACGCCGAAGAAGCGCTGACGCGACACGAGCCAGTCGCCGGTGAGGCCGCCGACCCAGTTCTCGTAGCGTACGCGCATGAAGTCGGGGTGCCAGGTCATCTCTCGGCCGTGCTGGACGAGCGTCTCGCGCAGCTGCTCGTCACGGGCGCTGTTGCGGATGTACCACTGGCGCGTCGAGACGATCTCGAGCGGGCGGTCGCCCTTCTCGAAGAACTTCACGGCGTGGTTGAACGGCTTGCCGACGGCTGTCATGTCGCCGGTCTCCTGCAGCTTCTCGACGATCGCCTTGCGTGCGCTGAACACGGTCTTGCCGGCGAGCTCTGCCGCGTACCAGTCGGTCGCCTCGACGCTCGTGATGATCGATGGAGCGTCGGGAAGGAAGCGCCCGTCCAGGCCGATCGTGGTCATATTCGGCAGATCGGCGCCCTCGGTCGTGCGCAGCTCGCGCCACCAGATGATGTCGGTCACGTCACCGAAGGTGCAGACCATGGCAGCGCCCGTGCCCTTGTCGGGCTGCGCGAGGTGGTGGCCGTGGATCTCGATCTCGGCGCCGAAGAACGGCGTGCGCACCTTCGTGCCGATCAGGTGCTTGTGCGGTCCTTCCGGGTGCGTCACGATCGCGATGCACGCGGGAAGCAGCTCTGGGCGCGTCGTCTCGATCGCGATCGAGCCGGAGCCGTCGGCGAAGGGGAACTCGATCGTGTGGAAGGCGGCCTGCTGGTCACGGTCTTCGAGCTCGGCCTGTGCGATCGCGGAGCGGAAGTCGATGTCCCACAGGGTTGGCGCGAGCGACTGGTAGGCCTCGCCGCGCTCGATATTGCGGATGAAGGCGAGCTGGCTCTGACGGATCGTGTCGTCCGAGATCGTTCGGTACGTCTGGGTCCAGTCCACGCTCAGGCCGAGCTGGCGGAACAGCGCCTCGAACTGCTTCTCGTCTTCGATCGTGAGGCGCTCGCAGAGCTCGATGAAGTTGCGGCGGCTGATCGGCAGCTGATCAGCGGCGCGGCTCGACTTGTTGTCGCCACCTTCGAACGGGGGCGTGAAGTCGGCCTCGTAGGGGAGGGAGGGATCGCAGCGCACCCCGTAGTAGTTCTGCACCCGACGCTCGGTGGGCAGGCCGTTGTCGTCCCAGCCCATCGGGTAGAACACCGTCTTACCGCGCATGCGCTCGAAGCGCGCCTTGACGTCGGTGTGCGTGTAGGAGAACACGTGCCCGATGTGCAGGCTGCCGGATGCCGTGGGCGGCGGGGTGTCGATGGAGAAGACACCGGCGCGGCCGGCTTCAGCGGCGCGGATGCGGTCGAACAGGTAGGTGCCCTGCTCCGACCACTGGTCGTTCCACTTCGCTTCGAGACCTTCGAGTGCGGGCTTGTCGGGAATCACTGACATGGAGGTCTCCTTGCGCGATGTGTGCGGCACTGTGTGAGCGTGCCTGAGTGTGGGTTTCGCGCCAGTCTACCCGTGGTGCGCCGGGCGCGGGCGAGAGGCGGCCGGCGGCCGCGTCGACGTGGCCTTACCGGGGGAGAATCGCGATAGATCGACTCGATCCAAGAATTCGACATAGGATTGTGGCAACCCATCCGATCTTCCCGAGGATCCCCATGCCCACTCCGCGTGCTCGTCGTCTTCTCCCGTTCGCTGCCCTGGCAGCATCCGCCGCGCTCCTCCTGAGCGCCTGCGCGTCTCCCGGGGGCTCTGCGGACGGCGGTGGTGAAGTGGTCTGGGGCGTCGACGGCAGCCTCCTCTCGCTCGGTCACCTCGACCCGCAGACGAGCCAGCTCGACATCTCGGCGACCGTGCAGCGCTCGATCCTCGATTCGCTCATCTTCCAGAAGGCAGATGGCTCTTTCGTGCCGTGGCTCGCCACCGACTGGACGATCTCCGACGACAGCACCGAGTACACCTTCACTCTGCGTGAAGACGTCACGTTCCACGACGGCGAGCCCTTCAATGCCGAGGCCGTCAAGGCGAACTTCGATCGCATCGTCGATCCGGCGACCGATTCCGCACAGGCCGCGAGCATGCTGGGCGGTGAGTTCTACGCCGGAACGGATGTCGTCGACGACCACACGGTCCGTGTGCGGTTCACCCAGCCGTATGCGCCGTTCCTGCATGCCGCCAGCACCGCTCAGCTCGGCTTCTTCTCACCGGCTGTGCTGGACGAGTCGGTTGACACACTCAAGGCAGGCGGACCGGATGTGTCGGTGGGCACCGGGCCTTTCGTGCTCACCGACTACACGCCGGATCAGGAGATCGTCTACACGCGCAACGACGACTACACCTGGGCGCCGGAAGGCCTCGAGGCGCCGGCGTTCGAGACGCTTCGGGTGCAGATCCTTCCGGAGGCATCCGTCCGTGCGGGTGTGATCAACTCCGGTGAAGCCGACCTGGTGAGTGAGGTGCCGCCGAACCTGGTGTCGACGATCAACGAGGGCGTCACCGTCGAATCCATCGAGTACCCGGGCCTCCCGTACTCGCTCTACCTGAACGAGAAGTACGGCGTGTTCGCCGACCAGAAGGTGCGCCAGGCCTTCTCTCGCGCCATCGACATCGATGCGGCCGTCGAGGAGATCTATTTCGGTGAGTTCCCGCGTGCGTGGAGCATCCTGGGGCCGACGACTCCCGGCTACGACGCGAGCCTCGAAGGCTCCTGGCCGTTCGATGAGAAGGTCGCGAACCAGCTGCTGGATGAGGCGGGATGGACGACCCGCGACGCGGACGGCATCCGCACCAAGGACGGTGTGCGTCTTTCCGCCCGATGGATCGCGTGGACGCCGATCCCCGACGATCGCGCCGCTCTCGCGAATGCGATCCAGTCCGATCTCGCCAAGGTCGGGTTCGAGCTCGTGCGTGAGGCTCTCGAGCCCGGTGCGTACAACGAGCAGTACGGGCCCAAGACGTTCGATCTGACCGATTGGGGCTTCTCCGGCGTCGATGCCGACCTGCTGCGCAGCCACCTGCACACCGACGGCTTCCAGAACGCATCGCAGGTGAACGACCCCGCGCTCGACGCGCTGCTGGAGCAGGGCATGTCGACGAGCGATGCGGAGGCCCGGGCGAAGATCACAACCGAACTGCAGCAGTGGAACGCCGAGCACGTCGCGATCGTGCCGCTGTATGTGCCCTCGAGCATCACCGCGATCGGGGAGCGCCTCCAGGGCGTCACCTTCGATCTGTACGGGCGACCGCTGTTTTTCGGAGCATCCGTCAAGTAGTCACGTGGGCTCTGCCCTCTCGCGCTGAGCGGGAGGGCAGAGCCGCTACGATGCCCCCGAGAGGTGCGGTGTGATGATCAGAAGGCTCGGCGGGATCGTCGTGTCCGTCGTCGTCGTGCTCTGGGGGGCAGCGACCCTCGCCTTCTTCGCGCTGCGCGTCATCCCGGGGGATCCCGTCGACGTGATGCTCGGTCCGCTCTCTCAGGTGAGCGCGCAAGGACGCGAAGCCCTCCGCGCAGAGCTCGGTCTCGACCAGCCGGTGCTCGTGCAGTACGTGACCTATCTGGGGCAGCTGCTGCGCGGGGATCTCGGTGAGTCATATCAGCTGCGGATGCCGGTCGCAGAGGTTCTCGGCCGCCAGCTCGGTGCGACGCTGCAGCTCACCGCACTCGCGCTGCTGATCGCGGTCGTGCTGGCCCTCGCGGTCGCGATGTTCGCCAGGGGACGCACCTCCCGGGGGATCGTGGCGACGGTCGAACTCGTCGTGCTGTCGTCGCCCGTGTTCTGGATCGGCCTCGTGCTTCTGAGCGTGTTCGCGTTCGGGCTGGGATGGTTCCCCGTGTCAGGGTCGCGCAATCCCGCGACCCTGGTTCTGCCCGCCGTGACGCTCGCGCTGCCCGTCGCCGCGCTTCTCGGCCAGGTGCTCCGCGACGGCATCGAGAGCGCGGAACGTGCACCCTTCGCCCTGACGGTGCGCGCACGCGGAGCGAGCCATGCCCGCCTCACAGCGCGGCACACGCTGCGCCACGGTGCCGCCGGTGCCCTCACTTTGACCGCCTACCTCGTGGGCTCGCTGCTCGGCGGCGCGGTGCTGGTCGAGACCGTGTTCGCGCGTCCCGGCATCGGTCGTGTCGCTCTCGCGGCGATCACGAACCGTGATCTGCCCGTCGTCAGCGGCGTCATCCTGCTGAGCGCCGCAGCCTTCGTCCTCATCAACATCATGGTCGATCTGCTGCATCCGGTGATCGATCCGCGCCTGCGGGAGCGCACCCGATGAGCGTCCGGCAGAAAGTGCTCGTGTTCGCGGCGCTGCTTGTGCTCTCGGTCACCGCATTCGCCGCGCTGTTTCCGCAGGTCATCGCAACGCACGACCCGCTGCAGACGGACGTCCGGGCCGCACTGCAGGCCCCGAGCGCGGAACACCTCTTCGGCACCGATCAGAGCGGACGCGACGTGTTCTCGCGGGTGGTGTACGGCGCGGGTCGTTCGGTCGGCATCGGTCTGCTGGCGACGGGACTCGCGCTGATCGTGGGTCTGCTTCTGGGCTCGCTGTCGGGGATTGCTCCCAAGATCGTGGATGCCACGGCGATGCGTCTCACCGACATCCTGCTGGCGTTTCCGGAGTTCCTGATCGCCCTCATTGTCGTCGCGGTCCTCGGTCCCGGCCCACAGAACGTCGCGATCGCCGTCACCCTCGCTGCCGTGCCGGTGTACGTGAGGCTTGCCCGCGTGCAGACTCGCACGCTTGTGCTGGCCGAGCACGTCGAAGCGGCTCGCATCCTCGGGGTGGCGCCCCTCCAGGCATTCGTGCGCCACGTGCTCCCGGGCGTGCTGGGATCGCTGAGCGTCCTGGCGACGATCGGCATCGGTTCGAGCATCCTCGCCGCCGCGGGGCTCAGCTTCCTCGGGCTTGGCCCCGCCGAACCGGATCCCGAGTGGGGACTCATGCTCGCCGGCGGCCGCAACGTGCTCGCCCAGGCCTGGTGGATCTCCGTCTTCCCCGGAGCGGCGATCACGCTCACCGTCGTGAGCGCGACCGTCCTCGGGCGCATCGCGCGAGCCCGCGCAGAAGGGCGCACCGCATGAGCGTGCACGTACGCGATCTGCGGATCGCCATCGACGGCCGCGTCCTCGTCGACGGGGTCAGCTTCGACGTCGAGCCCGGTGAGTGTCTCGCCATCGTCGGCGAATCCGGCGCGGGCAAGTCCTTGACGGCGGCCGCGCTTCTCGGCCTCGCGCCGCGCGGGAGCGCCGTGCAGGCAGAAGAGCTGAGCGTCGACGGCACGGATGCTCGGGGCTTCCGCGAGCGCGAGTGGCGGGCCATGCGCGGCGACCGCATCGCCCTCGTCTCGCAGGATGCGCTCGTGTCATTGGATCCGCTGCGGGCGATCGGCGCGGAGGTCGCGGAGCCGCTTGAGATCCACACGCAGCTGAGCCGGGAGGCGAGGAAGAAGCGGGTGCAGGAGGTTCTCGCCGCGGTCGCGATGCCGGACCCGGAACGTCGTGCGACGCAGCATCCGCATGAGCTGTCCGGCGGGCTGCGCCAGCGCGCGCTCATCGCTTCCGCCATCGCTGCGGAGCCGCGCATCCTGATCGCGGATGAGCCGACGACCGCGCTCGACGCCACCGTCCAGGCACGTGTGCTGTCGCTTCTGCGCACCATCGCCGATGACGGCATGGCGGTCGTCTTCATCAGCCATGACCTCGCTGCGGTCCGTCGCGTCGCCGATCGAGTGCTGGTGATGAGAGAGGGACGCGTCATCGAGCAGGGGACGGTGGCGCAGATTCTGACCGCGCCGACTGACGAGTACACGCGCGCTCTGGTGGCGGCGTCCCGGCATCGTCCGCTGTCGGCACCGTCGGGGGAACGCGTGATGCTCGCAACGGCGGAGGGGCTCACTCGGCGATTCGGTGCGATGACCGCCGTCGATGGCGCCTCCTTCACGCTGTCGCGCGGCGGCACTCTCGGCATCGTGGGTGAGTCGGGTTCGGGCAAGACGACGCTCGCGCGGATGCTGGTCGGCGTCGATCGTCCCGACGCCGGGGCGCTGAGCTGGGATCAGCCGGTGCGGGTGCAGCTCGTGCACCAGAACCCGCTCGGTGCGTTCGACCCCCGCTGGACGATCGAGCGGTCACTCGGCGAAGCGCTGGCTGCGGGAGGCGTGTCCCGCGGCGCACGGTCGGCGCGCACGGCAGAGCTTTTGCAGGAGGTCGGACTGGATCCCGCGCTCGGCCACCGCCGTCCGCATCAGCTCTCCGGCGGACAGCGTCAGCGTGCGGCGATCGCGCGTGCCCTGGCCGCAAGCCCGACGGTTCTCGTGCTGGATGAACCGGTCTCGGCCCTGGACGCGACGGTGCGTGAACGCGTGCTGGAGCTCCTTCGGCGGCTGCAGGAGGAGCGCGCGCTCACGATGGTGTTCGTATCGCATGACCTCGATGTGGTTGCCGCGATTGCGGAGGACGTCCTCGTCATGCAGGACGGACGCATCGTCGAGCAGGGGCCGACGGCATCGATCTTCGCTGCACCGCAGCATCCGTTCACGCGGGAGCTGCTGGCGGCCGGCCGCTGAGCTTCAGGGCAGGACCTGGATGCCGGCGGTGCGCGCGAAGGCCGTGGCGAGGCGCTCGACCTGCAGCACACTCATCGTCGTTCCGCGCAGGCTGTTCGTGTCGAGGTAGGCCGCGGCATCGAGGCCTCGAAGGTCAAGGTCGCTCGCGCGCATCCCACCCGTGTCGACTTCGTCGGCGTCGCTACGCTCGAATGCCAGGCGTGCGATCTCCGCCTGCGGCATGTCGAGCGCGCGCACACGACAGTCTTCGATCAGCACGTCATGCAGACGGGCGCCGCCGAAGGTCAGGTACTCCACACGCAGATCGCGCAGGGTGAGCTCGCTGACGCGCGTGCCGCTCAGGTCGAGTGTGCCGATGCGCCCGCCGCTGATGCGCACACGGCGAAGGTTCGCGTTGCGCAGCACGAGAGTCGTGGCACGGACATCCGTTGCGTCGACATCGACGAGGGTCGCACCGGTGAGGTCGATCGAGTCGGCATCTGCCGAGAACGCGCACTGGTCGAGGTCGGCGTAGGCCAGATCGACGTCGCCCGTGAGGCTCAGCTGCGCAGCGGTGAGCTGGGCTCGTCGTGCAGGCTGGGCGGGGGTGAGGGTCGCGGGAAGATCCGGGGCGGACACACGAGGGGCGGTCGGGGAGTCGTTCTTGCGAGCCATGCGTCGAGCGTACGGGTGGCTGCGGACATCGCCCCGCGCGATCAGGCCATCGCCCTGCAGAGGATCTGCGTACAATAGCCGGACCAGCTTTGATCCGGCCATCACCGGGGAGCTCTCGGAAGAACGGTCGCACGACTCAGTAGAACCGAGCGGGGCAGGCCCGTCATCGCCGCAGTGAGAGTGGCACCGGATGCGACGTATCCGATGCACGCGAGGTGGTACCGCGGTCCGTCGTCGAAGTTCGGCACAGGGTCGTCCTCGCAGAGATCGCCACACGACAACTGCGAGACACGATGACCTACCCGCGTTCCTCCGCCTTCGGCCCCGCCGCCGACGTCGCCCCGAGCCCGCGCTTCCCGAAGATCGAGCGCGAGGTGCTCGACTTCTGGCAGGCCGACGACACCTTCCGCGCGTCGATCGCGCAGCGCGAGGGCGCACCGGAGTGGGTCTTCTACGACGGCCCGCCGTTCGCCAATGGGCTGCCCCACTACGGGCACCTGCTCACGGGCTACGCGAAGGATGTCTTCCCGCGATTCCAGACGATGACGGGCCACAAGGTCGATCGTGTGTTCGGCTGGGACACGCACGGTCTTCCCGCCGAACTCGAGGCGATGAAGCAGCTCGGCATCACCGAGAAGAGCGAGATCGAAGAGATGGGGATCGACGTCTTCAACGCGAAGGCGAAGGACTCCGTGCTCGCGTACACGCACGAGTGGCAGGACTACGTCACCCGTCAGGCGCGCTGGGTCGACTTCGATCGCGGCTACAAGACGCTCGATCTCGGGTACATGGAGAGCGTGCTCTGGGCTTTCAAGACGCTCTACGACAAGGGGCTCGCCTACGAGGGGCACCGTGTCCTGCCGTACTGCTGGCGCGATGAGACACCGCTGTCCGCGCACGAGCTGCGCATGGATGACGACGTCTACCAGATGCGTCAGGACCCGTCGGTCACCGTCACCTTCCCGCTCACGGGTGCGAAGGCCGAGTCGCTCGGACTGACGAACGTGCGCGCACTCGCCTGGACGACGACGCCATGGACGCTCCCCACCAACCTCGCCCTCGCCGTCGGTCCCTCGATCGAATACGTCGTCGTGCCCGCCGGACCGAACGGCGCGGCCGATGTGCACGCCGCGGCCGGGTCGGATGACGCTGTCGTCGAAGCATCCGCGCATGAGTACCTGCTCGCACGCGAACTGCTCGGCGGCTATGCCAAGGATCTCGGCTACGAGAGCGCAGACGACGCCGCGGCGGCGATCACAGCGACCCACCTCGGTTCGGCGCTGGCGGATGTCACCTACGACCGTCTCTTCGACTACTACGCGGATGCCGAGACGTGGGGCACCGAGAACGCCTGGCGCATCCTCGTCGATGACTACGTCACGACCAGCGACGGCACCGGCATCGTGCACCAGGCCCCGGCCTACGGTGAAGACGACCAGCGTCTCGCGAACGCGGCCGGCATCCCGACGATCATCTCGCTCGACGACGGCGGGCGCTTCCTCCCGCAGGTGACGGACGTCGCCGGTGAGCTGTGGATGGACGGCAACACGCCGCTTGTCCGCCTGCTGCGCGCAGACGGCCGCCTCGTCCGGCTGCAGAGCTACGAGCACTCGTACCCGCACTGCTGGCGCTGCCGCAACCCCCTGATCTATAAGGCCGTGTCGAGCTGGTTCATCCGCGTCACCGACATCAAGGACGACCTGCTCGCGAACAACGAGCAGATCACCTGGGTGCCCGAGAACGTCAAGCACGGACAGTTCGGCAAGTGGCTTGAGGGCGCCCGTGACTGGTCCATCAGCCGCAACCGGTACTGGGGCTCGCCCATCCCGATCTGGAAGAGCGACGACCCCGAGTACCCGCGCGTCGACGCCTACGGCTCGCTGGAGGAGCTCGAGCGTGATTTCGGCACGCTGCCGCGCAACCCCGAGGGCGAGATCGATCTGCACCGCCCGTACATCGACGACCTGACGCGCCCCAACCCCGACGACCCCACCGGCAAGAGCACGATGCGCCGCATCGAAGACGTCTTCGACGTGTGGTTCGACTCGGGGTCGATGCCGTACGCACAGGTGCACTACCCGTTCGAGAACCAGGAGTGGTTCGACTCGCACTCGCCGGCCGACTTCATCGTCGAGTACATCGGGCAGACCCGCGGCTGGTTCTACGTCATGCACGTGCTCTCGACCGCGCTCTTCGATCGCCCGGCGTTCACGGGTGTGAGCTGCCACGGCATCGTGCTGGGCAACGACGGGTACAAGATGTCGAAGTCGCTGCGCAACTATCCGGATGTCTCGGAGGTCTTCGACCGAGACGGGTCGGATGCGATGCGCTGGTTCCTCATGTCGAGCTCCGTGCTGCGCGGCGGCAACCTCTCGGTCACCGAGGAGGGCATCCGCGCCGGCGTCCGTGAGTTCCTGCTGCCGCTGTGGAGCTCGTGGTACTTCTTCTCGACCTACGCGAACGCCGCCGGCGGCGCGGGTGGCGAGGGCTACGAGGCATCCTGGCGCACGGATTCGACCGACGTGCTCGACCGCTACATCCTGTCCCGTCTCGGTGACCTCGTGCGCGAGGTCCACGCCGATCTCACGGGTCTCGACTCGACCACGGCGTCTGCGCGTCTGCGTGACTTCGTCGAGGTGCTCACGAACTGGTACATCCGACGTTCGCGCGACCGCTTCTGGGTGGGCGTGAACGACGATCCGAAGAGCCGCGAGGCCTTCGACACTCTCTACACGGTGCTGGAGACGCTGACCCGTGTCGCGGCTCCGCTTGTCCCGCTCATCAGCGAGCGCGTCTGGCAGGGTCTCACCGGTGGACGCAGCGTGCATCTGCAGGACTGGCCGGACGCTGCGCAGTTCCCGGATGCCGCGGATATCGCCGACGCGATGGACGCTGTGCGCGAGCTGTCGAGCGTGGGCAACGCCCTGCGCAAGAAGGAGGGGCTGCGCGTTCGTCTGCCGCTCGCACGCTTCACGGTCGTCTCGGCGCAGGCCGATGCTCTCGCGCAGTTCGAGGACATCCTCCGCGAGGAACTCAACGTGAAGAGCGTCGAGCTCGTCGTCCTGGGTGAGAGCACGGCCGCCGAGTACGGCATCAGCCACCGTCTGAGCGTGAACGCCCGTGCCGCAGGACCGCGTCTGGGCAAGAACGTCCAGCACGTGATCAAGGCCGCAAAGGCAGGTCTGTGGACCGAAGAGGGCGGCGTCGTCACGGCCGACGGCATCGCGCTGGAGCCGCACGAGTACGAGCTCGCGCTCGAGACCTCGGGACGTCCCGAGGGCGAGGCTCTGGCCGTCGTGCCGAGCGGTGGCTTCGTGCTGCTCGACACGACCACGACGCCGGAGCTGGAAGCCGAAGGTCTTGCGCGCGATGCGATTCGCATCGTGCAGGAGGCCCGCAAGAACGCCGGCCTCGAGGTCAGCGACCGCATCGTGCTCGCTCTGAACGCGGATGCTGCCGAGGCCGCTGCCCTCCAGCAGCACGCCGATCTCATCGCCGCCGAGACGCTCGCGGTGGGCTTCGCCGTGCAGGTGACCGAGAACACCGATGCGCTGGTCGATGAGGTCAGGAATCCCGGAGACGGCGTGTTCTGCTCCGGTGCCCGCGCGCTCGGGGTGGGTAAGGCGGCTCTCATCGTCACGATCGACACGAACGCCGTGGAGGTTGCCTCATGAGCGATCAGGATCGCGCCGACGCCGTCTACGAGACGCTGCTGAGCCGCGCGGGGGAGCGCTGGGTACAGCCCCGCAAGGAGCGCACCGCTCGGCTGCTCGAACTGCTGGGCGACCCGCAGAGCACCTACCGCGTCGTGCACATCACCGGCACGAACGGCAAAACCTCGACGGCGCGCATGATCGAGAGCCTGTTGCGCGCGCACGGGCTGCGCACCGGGTTGTTCACGAGCCCCCACCTGGAGCGCTTCACTGAGCGGATCATGATCGACGGCGAGCCGATCCAGGACGCCGCGGTCGCCGACGCCTGGGAAGACATCGAGCCGTTCGTCGGGCTCGTCGACGCCGAGCTGGCGGCGGCCGGTGAAGAGCCCCTGACGTTCTTCGAGCTGCTGACCGCACTGGCGTTCGCCGCTGCTGCGGATGCTCCGGTCGACGTCCTCGTTCTCGAGGTCGGGATGGGCGGCGCCTGGGATTCCACCAACACCGCCGATGGCGATGTCGCGGTCTTCGCGCCGATCGACATCGATCACGCCGACCGCCTCGGTGACACGATCGCGAAGATCGCCGAGGTGAAGGCCGGGATCATCAAGGACGGCGCCGCGGTCGTCTCCGCGCGACAGACCCCGGAGGCGGAGGCGGTGCTGCGGCGGGTGGCGGCCGAGCGCGGCGCATCCATCGCCTTCGAAGGCCAGGACTTCGCGCTGCGTGAACAGCGTCTGGCGGTCGGCGGGCAGCAGATCAGCCTGCAGGGTCTCGCAGGGGAGTATGCCGAGGAGTACCTGCCGCTGTACGGTGCGCACCAGGGCTTCAACGCGACGCTGGCGATCGCCGCGGTCGAATCGCTCATCGGAGGTGCGACCAAGCCGATCGCGGCCGACATCGTCGCCGACGGCCTGCAGGGAACCACGTCGCCGGGGCGTCTCCAGCTCCTCGGCATCGCACCGACAGTGATCGTCGATGCGGCGCACAATCCGCACGGCGCACGTGCCCTGGCGGAGGCGCTTCGCGACAACTTCGACTTCGACGAGTGGGGCATCGTTCTCGGTGTGCTCGCCGACAAGGACGCAGAAGGCATCGTGGCGGCGCTCGCACCCGCCGCGACGCACATCTTCGCGACCGCGCCCGACTCCGATCGGGCGAATGACGCCGACGCCATCGCTGACCTCGTCGAGGCCGCCGGTCAACGCGTGACGGTGCACCCGTCGCTCCAGGATGCGGCCGATGCCGCCCGGGAGTGGGCCGCCTCGGCTGATCGACGCGCCGTGGTGATCGCCGGGTCTGTCGTCCTCGCAGGGCAGGCTATCGCACTGGCCGAGTCTGAGGACTGGAAGAGCGGATGGCGCGCATGAGTGAAGCATCGGCGACTCCGCGCCGCCGCGCGCCCCGTGGCCTGGCGGCGAAGCTCGGCGCCGTCGTCCTCGGGTTCGAGGCCGTCGTCGTCGGACTCGGCGGGCTGACCGTCTTCGGCCTTCGCGCCCTGCCTGCCGGGATCGAACCCTGGTGGGCGATCGTCGGCGGTGGCGTCATCGCCATCGCCATGATCATCACGGCCGGCCGCGTGCACACCCGCGGCGGTGTCATCGCCGGATGGACGCTCCAGGTGATCGTCGCCCTCGGCGGATTCCTCGTTCCCGCGGTCGCCTTCATCGCCGTCGTCTTCGGCGGAATGTGGGCCTATGCGATGATCGCCGGCGGACGCACCGACCGCGAAGCGGCACGTGCCCAGGCCGACAGCTGAACCGACACCTTTCGAATTCGACACAGAGAGTGAATGCAATGACTACTGAAGAGACGCTGATCCTGGTCAAGCCCGACGGTGTGGCCCGCGGCCTCACCGGCGCGATTCTCGCGCGCATCGAGGCGAAGGGATACTCGCTCGTCGACATCCGCCTCGTCGAGCCCGACCGTGCGCTGCTGGAGCAGCACTACGCCGAGCACGAGGGCAAGCCCTTCTACGAGCCGCTCCTCGAGTTCATGATGTCGGGACCGTCGGTGGCGATCCGCCTCGCTGGCAACCGCGTCATCGAGGGCTTCCGTTCGCTCGCAGGCACCACCGACCCGACGACCGCCGCTCCCGGCACCATCCGCGGTGACTTCGGCCGCGACTGGGGACTCAAGGTGCAGCAGAACCTCGTGCACGGCTCGGACAGCCCCGAGTCGGCTGCCCGCGAACTGGGCATCTGGTTCTCCTGAGCCATACGGCAAAGAGGCGGCGCCCCACGTGGGGTGCCGCCTCTTTTGTGTGCGGGGCGCTCAGAAGAGGTTGCCCAGCACATCCAGACGCAGCTGCGCGATGACCGCGATGACGGCGAAGGCGAGCACCGTGGCAAGGGGAACCCAGCTCATGAGCCGGTCCGCCGCCTCCTGCGTCTTCGGACTGACGGGGAAAGCACCCACGCGGAACAGATGCACCAGCGTGGCGAAGAAGGTCGGAATCGTCACCGACCAGGTGACCATGCACCACGGGCACAGTGTGCCGAGCACGAAGATGCTCTGCGTGATCAGCCAGATGACGAAGGCCAGGGCACCGGTCATGCCCAGGCCGAACAGCAGCCAGAACCAGCGGTTGAACCGTGCACCGGCAAGCAGCGCGGCGCCCACGACGATCGGGGCCATCCATCCGGTGAGCCCGATGATCGGATTCGGGAAGCCGAACACCGATCCCTGCCAGGAATCCAGGTTCGCCTGGCACTGCACGAGAAGGCTGAAGTCGCAGCCGAGCGTCGCGTCAGGATCGCTGAGCAGATGGAACTTCTCTACCGTGAGCTGGAAGGCCGCCCACCAGCCGATCACGCCGGCGACGATGAGCCACAGGGCGAAGACAACGGGGCGCGATCGTGCGGCAGTCATGATTCGGATTATGCCGAAGTTTTCCTATGGGCGGGGTGTGTCCTCTGGATGACGCGGAAGTTCATCGGGATCGCCGTCGGATGCCGCGTTCTGCGCCGCATGGTGCGATAATGAACGTTGATGTCGTACCTGGCGAGCCAGCGGACATCGCACGCAGACTTTCGGAGGCACATGCCTCCTCGCGATCAGAGCGTTCGCCGATCGCAGCCAAGTGAGACGGCACCGAGAGTGCCGCACGATTTCACGGGGGCGCAGGCCCCTGTGCAGGGAGTAAGCCAGAGATGGCCGATGAGAACATTGACAACAGTCCTACCCATGATGGTGACGAACAGCTCTCCTTCGAGACGCTGATCGACACGCCCGAGGCGGATGCTGCGCCGGACGCAGAGCCGACTGGCGACGAGGCGCCGACTGTTGTGGAGGAGCCGGCAGAGGCACCCGTCGCGGACGCAGACGAGTCCGTGGCCGTCGAGGCGGAGGAGTCGGCGACTGTCGAGAAGGCTCCGGTCGAGGCCGATGAAGCTGCACCGGACGCGCCCGAGACCGAGGCGCCCGGCGCAGAGACGTCGGATGCAGATGCTCCCGCCGCCGTTCCGGATGCGCACGCCGTCGTCCCGGCGGTGGAGCCGACGAAGCCCGCTCCCGTCACGGCCGTGAGCCTGGGACTGCTTCCCGAGGTGTTCGTCTCCCGGGTGTCGACGCAGCTGCACTTCTACGCCCCGGAGTTCGTGCCGCTGCCGGCGCGCCCGGAGCGAGACAGCGCCACAGATGCGGATGACGCCTCCGGCGGCAACCGCCGTGGTCGTCGCCGTCGCGGCGGAGACGCCGACGAGACGCGCGAAGAGCCGCGTCAGCGTCAGCGCGTCGTCGAGTACATCACCGAGCCGCAGCGCATCAAGGGCTCCACGCGCCTTGAGGCCAAGAAACAGCGCCGGCGTGATGGCCGCGACGCCGGTCGTCGCCGCCCGGTCGTCACCGAGGCCGAGTTCCTCGCTCGCCGTGAGGCTGTCGACCGCGAGATGATCGTGCGATCCAAGAACGGCCGCACGCAGATCGCGGTGCTCGAGGACAACGTTCTCGTCGAGCACTATGTGGCGCGCAACCAGGACGCCTCGCTCATCGGCAATGTGTACCTGGGGCGAGTGCAGAACGTCCTGCCCAGCATGGAGGCGGCCTTCGTCGACATCGGCCGCGGACGCAACGCCGTCCTCTACTCGGGCGAGGTGGACTGGGACGGCGTCGAGACCGGCAATCAGCCCCGCCGGATCGAGCTGGCCCTCAAGCCGGGCGACAAGGTTCTCGTGCAGGTCACGAAGGACCCGGTCGGTCACAAGGGCGCCCGTCTGACGAGCCAGATCTCCCTCCCCGGCCGCTACCTCGTGTACGTGCCCGGCGGATCGATGAACGGCATCTCCCGGAAGCTCCCTGACACCGAGCGTGCGCGTCTGAAGCGCATCCTCAAGGAGGTGCTCCCGGAATCGTCCGGCGTGATCGTGCGCACGGCGGCCGAGGGTGCAACTGAGGAGCAGCTCACTCGCGACGTGCAGCGACTGACCGCCCAGTGGGAGCACATTCGCACGCAGGTCACGAGCATCCAGGCGCCCTCCCTGCTTCATGCAGAGCCCGACCTGCTGGTCAAGATCGTGCGTGATGTCTTCAACGAGGACTTCACGAAGATGCTCATCCAGGGCACGGACGCCAGCCGCACCATCCGCGGCTACCTCGAGAGCGTCGCCCCCGACCTGCTGGAGCGCGTCGAGGCGTACGAGGATGACGTCGATCCGTTCGATGCCTTCCGTGTCACCGAGCAGATCGAGAAGGCGCTCGACCGCAAGGTCTGGCTGCCCTCCGGTGGATCCCTCGTGATCGACCGCACCGAGGCCATGACGGTTGTCGATGTCAACACCGGCAAGTTCGTCGGCTCCGGGGGCAACCTCGAAGAGACCGTCACGAAGAACAACCTCGAGGCGGCGGAAGAGATCGTTCGCCAGCTGCGCCTGCGCGACATCGGCGGCATCATCGTCGTCGACTTCATCGACATGGTGCTCGAATCCAACCGTGATCTCGTGCTGCGCCGTCTCGTCGAGTGCCTGAGCCGCGACCGGACCAAGCACCAGGTCGCCGAGGTGACCTCGCTGGGCCTGGTTCAGATGACGCGCAAGAAGCTCGGCCTGGGACTGCTGGAGACCTTCAGTGAGGCCTGTGAGGTCTGCGCCGGGCGCGGCGTCATCGTGCACCACGATCCGGTCGTGAAGCACCGTTCGTCGTCGAACTCCGGTGGAGGAAACGGCAACGGCGGCTCGAACCGTCGTCAGCGCGGTGGCAACGGCAACGGCGGCGGAAACAACGGCAACGGCAACGGCGGAGGAAACGGCAACGGCTCGTCCTCGCAGGCGTCTGCGCCCGCCGCATCCGCCACCCACAGCATCCCCGAGGGGGCGAAGTCAGCACTCGCGCAGATCGCCGCCTCCACGCTGCTCCCGCAGATCGAGGTCGAGGGTGCGGCACCCGCTGCTCCGGCTGAGAGCGTGCAGGCTGAGCGTCCGAAGAAGTCGCGCAAGAAGCGCGGCGGCGACCGCTCCGCGCCCAAGACGCAGACCGAAGCCCTGCTGGACTCCGTTCTCGACGCGCTTCCCGAGCCGAAGGCCCCCGGTCAGGGGCGCGGACGTCGTCGCGTCTCCACCGCGGCGCTGTCGGGCACGCCGGTCGTGCACACCCCCACTACGACGCCGTCAGCGGTCTCGGGCGGGGATACGGAGTCCTGAGGCGATCAGAGCCCGCACAAGCTGCTTGCCTGTGACATGACGCGCTCCTCCGGCGATCAGCCGGGGGAGCGCTTCTGCGGGAACGTCGTAGTGATCGAGGTCGAAGGCGCGGCGCGGCAGATCGTGCGCCGCGGCGAACTCGTGCAGTTCCTGGATGCTGGCGGTGCTGACCAGGTGCGCCCAGAGGCGTCCGTGGGCCGGCCAGATCGCATCATCTACAAGAATTGCCATGCCGCGATCCTACGGCGTGGCTCGCTTTGCGGCATCGCGTGGCATCCGGTAAAGTAGCTCCTTGGTGCACCGTGCCGTCCGCATTTGCTGGGCGCACGGATGATGTCTTGCAGCTGCACCCGCTGAAGCGGTTCTCCGCTGTGGCATCGATGCAAGCAGAGTCTTTCCGTGAGAGTACGGAGCCCATGTGCTCCCCAATGAAACAGGTGTGAAGTGGTTTACGCAGTAGTGCGCGCCGGTGGCCGGCAGGAGAAGGTAGAGGTCGGCACGGTCGTCCAGCTCGACCGCGTCAGCGCGGCCAAGGGCGAGACGATTGAGCTTCCCGCGGTGCTGCTCGTTGACGGCGACGCCGTCACCACCGACGCCGACAAGCTCGCAAAGGTGAAGGTCACGGCTGAGGTTCTCGGCAACCTCCGCGGCCCGAAGATCGTCATCCAGAAGTACAAGAACAAGACCGGTTACAAGAAGCGTCAGGGCCACCGTCAGGAGCTCTCGCGCGTCAAGGTCACTGGCATCAAGTAAGCGGAAGAGGCTTAAGGAATGGCACACAAAAAGGGCGCAAGCTCCACCCGTAACGGTCGTGACTCCAACGCCCAGCGACTTGGCGTCAAGCGCTTCGGCGGCCAGGAAGTCAACGCTGGTGAGATCATCGTCCGTCAGCGCGGCACGCACTTCCACCCCGGCGTGAACGTCGGCCGTGGCAAGGACGACACCCTCTTCGCCCTCTCGGCCGGTGCGGTCGAGTTCGGCAACAAGGGCGGCCGCAAGGTCGTCAACATCGTCACCGCTGTCGCCTAAGCGATAGATAGACATCCAGACGGGGCGGGCTTCGGCCCGCCCCGTCTGCGTATTTGAAAAGGAATCCCGACATGGTCACGTTCGTTGATACCGTCACGCTGCACCTGCGTGCAGGTAAGGGTGGCAACGGATGTGTTTCCGTGCACCGTGAGAAGTTCAAGCCACTGGGCGGTCCGGATGGTGGCAATGGCGGCGACGGCGGCGACGTCGTCCTCGTCGCCGACCCGCAGGTCACGACGCTGCTGTCCTACCACCACTCGCCGCACCGCGCGGCCGGCAACGGCGGTTTCGGTATGGGTGACATGCGCTCCGGTGCGATGGGGGAGGACCTCGAGCTTCCGGTGCCCGTCGGCACGGTGGTGAAGTCCGCCGACGGTGAGACGCTCGTCGATCTTCTTGTCCCCGGCGAACGGTTCATCGCCGCAGCCGGTGGGCAGGGCGGGCTCGGCAACGCCGCGCTGTCCTCGCCCAAGCGGAAGGCTCCCGGCTTCGCGCTGCTCGGAACCCCCGGGTACGAGGGCTCGATCGTGCTCGAGCTCAAGACGGTCGCGGATGTCGCGCTCGTCGGCTATCCGTCGGCAGGCAAATCCAGCCTGATCGCTGCGATCTCTGCGGCACGTCCGAAGATCGCCGACTACCCCTTCACCACGCTGCACCCGAATCTCGGCGTCGTCCAGGCGGGCGATGCCCGGTACACGGTCGCCGACGTGCCGGGTCTCATCGAAGGGGCGAGCGAAGGCCGCGGACTCGGACTGGAGTTCCTCCGCCACGTCGAGCGATGCAGCGCCCTGCTGCACGTGCTCGACTGCGCGACGCTGGAGCCCGGTCGCGACCCGATCTCCGACCTTGACGTGATCCTCGCCGAGCTGGGCTCTTACGAGGTTCCCGAAGGGCAGATCCCGCTGCTGGAGCGCCCGCAGCTCATCGCACTCAACAAGATCGATGTGCCGGAGGCGCGCGATCTCGCAGATCTCGTGCGTCCCGAGCTCGAAGCCCGTGGATTCCGCGTCTTCGACATCTCCACGGTGTCGCACGAGGGACTGCGCCCGCTGACGTTCGCTCTCGGTGAGCTCGTCGAGAAGCACCGTGTTGCCGCGGCTGTCGAAGCGCCCGCCGAGCGGGTCGTCATCCGCCCCAAGGGTGCGGTCAAGGAGTTCACGGTCCGTGTCGAAGGTGGCACGTACGGCAACGTGTACCACGTGCTCGGCGAGAAGCCGCTGCGCTGGGTGCTGCAGACCGACTTCCAGAACGAAGAAGCTGTGGGATATCTCGCCGACCGCCTCGAGAAGCTCGGTGTCGAGAACGAGCTCTTCAAGCTCGGCGCGACCGCCGGTGCGACCGTCATCATCGGCGAAGGCAATGGCGTCGTGTTCGACTGGGAGCCGACGATGACCTCGTCCGCAGAGCTCATCACGTCGGCGCGAGGCCTGGATTCCCGTCTCGACACCAACACGCGTCGGACGACCAGCCAGCGTCGTGAGCGCTATCACGAGCGTATGGACGCCAAGGCCGCCGCGCGTGCAGAGCTCGAGACCGAGCGTCTCGCGCGCCGCGACGATCTTCCCGCGGAGGGCGAGTGACCGCTCGCGCCCGGGCGGATCTCGCGACCGCCGAACGAATCGTCGTCAAGGTCGGGTCCTCGTCCATCAGTGGAGATTCCGCCTGGCGCATCCCGCTGATCGTCGATGCCCTGGCTGCGGCACACGCGCGTGGTGCCGAGGTTGTGCTCGTGTCCTCGGGTGCGATCGCCACCGGCATCCCGTTCCTGCGTCTGGATGCGCGACCCACCGATCTGGCGACCCAGCAGGCCGCGGCGGCCGTGGGACAGAACTACCTGATCTACCGATACCAGGAGGCGCTGCGACCACACGCGATCGTCTCCGGCCAGGTGCTGCTGACGACCAACGACCTCGAGAACGCAACGTCTCGCAGCAACGCCAAGCGCGCCATGGAGCGTCTGCTCGCGTTGCGTGTGCTGCCGATCGTCAACGAGAACGACACCGTCGCCACCCAGGAGATCCGCTTCGGTGACAACGACCGCCTCGGCGCGCTTGTCGCTCAGCTGATCGGAGCGGATGCGCTCGTGCTGCTCAGCGATGTCGAGTCGCTGTACACGAAGCCTCCGAGTGATCCCGACGCGACGCCCCTCGACGTGATTCCGGCGGGTTCCGACCTGTCTGGACTTGAGTTCGGCGCGTCCGTGGTGAACGGCGTAGGCACCGGAGGGGCCGCGACCAAGGTCTCGGCGGCGCGCCTGGCGGCCGCATCCGGCATCGGCGTGCTCGTGACCAGCGCCGACCTCATCGAGGAGGCGCTGTCGGGGGCCGACATCGGCACCTGGTTCGAGCCGGCAGACGTCACACAGCACTGACGCGGATCCGACGGCCTGAGGCGCTCGGTACACTGAGCGCATGACCGTTGACACGTCTTCCGCGCCCGTCGTGACCGACACTCCGCAGCAGCGCATGGCGCTGGCGAAGGAGGCGTCGCGAGCGACAGCTCAGTTGACGAGCGACGACAAGCGCAGTGCTCTGCACGCGATCGCCGACGCGCTCGTGGCGAGCGCCCCGGCGATCATCGCGGCGAACCAGGAAGACCTGGAGCGCGGCCGTGACAACGGTCTCACGACCGGCCTTCTCGACCGTCTGCGCCTCGATGACGCACGTATCGCGGGGCTCGCCTCCGCGGTGTGCGAGGTTGCTGCGCTGGCGGATCCGGTCGGACAGGTCGTGGGCGGACACCGCATGCCCAACGGCGTCGCCCTCGAGCAGGTGCGCGTGCCGTTCGGCGTCGTGGGAGTGATCTACGAAGCGCGCCCGAACGTGACCGTCGATATCGCCGCTCTCGCGTTGCGCTCCGGCAACGCCGTTGTTCTGCGCGGCGGAAGCGCGGCTCGCAGTTCGAACACGGTGCTCGTCGAGGTCATGCGCTCTGCGCTCGACTCCGCGGGCATCACGGCGGAGGCGATTCAGACGGTCGACGACTTCGGTCGCGACGGAGCACACGCCATGATGCGCGGACGCGGCCTCATCGACGTTCTGATCCCTCGGGGGAGCGCCTCACTCATCGAGACCGTCGTCACCGAGTCCACCGTCCCGGTCATCGAGACAGGTGCGGGCGTCGTGCACATCGTGCTCGACGAGAGCGCTCCGGATGACTGGGCGCGTGACATCGTCGTGAACGCCAAGGTGCAGCGTCCCAGCGTGTGCAACGCGGTCGAGACCGTCCTCGTGCTTCGCCCGGCCGCCGAGCGGCTGGTCCCGAATGTCGTCGAGGCGCTTGTCGCGCAGGGTGTGACCGTACACGGCGATGCCGGTGTCGCGGAGCTCGTGCCGGGCGTCGTTCCCGCGACGGAAGAGGACTGGGGGACCGAGTACCTCAGCCTCGACGTGTCGATGAAGCTCGTCGACACCCTCGACGAGGCGCTCGCCCACATTCGTCGGTACAGCACCGGACACACCGAGTCGATCATCACGACCGATTCGCGCAATGCGGAGCGCTTCCTCGCCGAGGTGGATTCCGCAGTCGTCATGGCCAACGCTTCGACGCGCTTCACCGACGGAGGCGAGTTCGGCTTCGGCGCGGAGGTGGGCATCTCAACGCAGAAGCTGCACACGCGCGGACCGATGGGGCTGTCGGAACTCACGAGCACCAAGTGGCTCGCGCGCGGTTCCGGTCAGACGCGCGCCTGACGGCTAGACTGGGACAGAGAATTCTCGTACCCGGTTCTACATAGGAGATTTGATGAACCTCGCCTCCCAGATCGTGATGGCAGCCGCCGAGGCAGAACACGGCAACGTCGCGCTCGAGACGCTGATCTTCGGTGTCATCGCCGCCCTCATCTTCGGTCTCCTTGCGATTGTGACCATGTCGTACCGCAATGTGGCGAACCGCCACTCCGCCAAGGCTGAGGCCTGGGCTGCGAAGCACGGCAAGCATGGAGCAGGTCACGGCCACTAGGCTTCGCGCATGACGACGACCACTCGTACACCGCGCATCGGCGTGATGGGTGGCACTTTCGACCCCATTCACCATGGCCACCTCGTGGCGGCGAGTGAGGTTGCGCACTCCTTCGATCTCGACGAGGTCGTGTTCGTGCCCACGGGTGAGCCCTGGCACAAAGACGACGTCACGTTCAGTGAGCATCGTTATCTGATGACGGTGATCGCGACAGCATCCAACCCGAACTTCACTGTGAGTCGTGTCGACATCGATCGTGACGGACCCACCTACACGATCGACACACTGCGCGATCTGAAGGCTCAGCGGCCGGAGGCGGAGTTCTTCTTCATCTCCGGTGCCGACGCCGTAGCGCAGATTCTCAGCTGGAGGGATCATGATGAGTTGTGGGACCTGGCGCACTTCGTCGCCGTGTCCCGTCCAGGGCACGTGCTCAGCACGGACGGACTTCCCAGTGATGACGTGAGTCAACTGGAAGTTCCGGCTCTGGCCATCTCGTCAACGAACTGCCGGGAGCGCGTCCGCGCGGGGGATCCGGTGTGGTACCTCGTTCCCGACGGGGTCGTGCAGTACATAGCGAAGCATCATCTGTATCGGAGCAAGGTATGAGCACATCGGATCAGCCCGAATCTGGTTCGCTTACCCGCAAGCAGCTGCGTGAGGTGCGCCTCACCGGCTCGACACCTGTGGCGACCCCGCAGTCAGGCGCCGCGCCCGCCTCAGCGCAGCCCGCCGGGCGCGTTGCCGTCGACGTCGAGACCGCACCCACGGTCACCCCTGTCGTCCCGGCTGCGCCCCTTCCGCGTGCCGCCGAACCGATCGAGGTTCCCCCTGCGGCCACCGTCGAAGCCGTCACCACGCCCGACGCCCCGATGACGCGCAAGCGTGCGCGTGCAGAAGAGCGTCTGCGGACGGGGTCCATCGCGACGGGATCCGAGCCCGGCTCTGCTCCGGCAGCGGATGCCACACCCGCAGCTGCCCCTGTTCGCGACGAGGCCTCATCCGCGCCCATCGCCTCCGTTCCGGTGATGCCGTCGGCGCCGGCGGCGAACGTTCCCACGTTCACTGCGCCGGCGTTCGATGCACCGGCCGAGCCGGAAGCAGAGACGATCTCCTGGGACTCGCCGGTCTCGAAGGAGTCGGTGTCAGCACTCTTTGACCGTCCGGCAGAAGAGCCTGCGCCGTTCGGAACTCCTTCTTTCGGCGACCTTCCGTTCGACCGCCAGACCGGTGAGGTCGAGGTCGCTCCTGCCGTCGCGGAGAACGCACCGCAGCCCCAGGTTGCACCCCTGCCGCAGGATTCGCGCCCGAAGGTCAATCCCGGATTCGGTGAGGCGCTTCTCGCGAAGGAAGAGCCGCGGGCTCCGCGTCCCTCGAACTCCTTCGGCGAGTTGCTCACGGCCGGCGATTCCACGGGTTCTTCGCGCGTCGCGCCGAGTGCTCTGATCTACAGCCAGACCCCTGGCGCCGGATCCCTCTCCGGGCCGGTGCCGACGACGGGCGAGATCCTCATCACCGGCATGATGTCACTGCCCGATGGCATCGGCTCGCAGGGCCACGCCATCGGCGCCGCAGACGGCAAAGAGGTCGACGCTGTCCTCCTCGACGGTGAGATCCCCGCCGCATCCTCTCCCGTGCCGATCGCGGCAAGTTCCGCGATCAGCACCATCAAGCCCGCCGGCGAGGTCATCCGCCCGCCGGAGCCCGACAAGGGCAACAAGCTCATGTTGGCGCTGACGATCACCGCGGGCGCGCTTGCGCTCGCTCTCGTCGGTGCCCTCGTGGTCGCCTTCACAACAGGAGTCTTCTCGTAATGCAGTCACCAGAAACCGCAGCCCGCATGCTGCAGCTCGCAGCCGATGCCGCGGTGTCGAAGGGCGGCGAGGATCTCGTCGCCCTGAACGTGTCGGAGCCGCTTCCGCTCGTCGACATCTTCCTCATCGTCACGGGTAACAGCGAGCGCAACGTCGCCGCGATCGCCGACGAGATCGAAGACAAGCTGATCGAAGCCGGTCACAAGCGAGTCCGTCGCGAGGGCCGCACCGAGGCGCGCTGGGTTCTGCTCGACTTCGGCGACCTCGTCGTGCACATCTTCCATGAAGAAGAACGCAGCTACTACGATCTCGAGCGCCTCTGGAAGGACTGCCCGACGGTCCCGATCGAGACCGCAAGCCCCGTCGCAGGGGAGTAGCGAAGCGGCAACACGCCCGGTTGATCGCAGGAGGTCCCTCGATTGGGAATCGTCGCCGGGCGTGTAGTACGCTTATCAAGTTGTCGCGGTGAAGATCGCAGCAGCAAGATGGGCCTGTGGCGCAGCTGGTAGCGCACCTGCATGGCATGCAGGGGGTCAGGGGTTCGAGTCCCCTCAGGTCCACAAACAGATCCCCGGTTCGCCGGGGGTTTTTTGTGCCCGCACATCACGCTCCGACGGCCGTGGGCGTCCGCGACGTCGCGCAACTGGGAGGATGTTCGGATGGACCACTCGATTGACACTGCTGTGCCGGCATCGGGGGAGCAGTACGTGCTCCGCGATGGGGGGTATGTGGCGCATATCGCGTCAATCGGCGCCTCGGTGCGCGGGCTCACCCACGAGGGGCGAGATCTGATCGTTCCCTTCGACGCAGACGAGGTGCGACCGGTGTATCGCGGAGCGATGCTTGCGCCCTGGCCGAATCGGGTGGTTGGCGGCTCGTACGCCTGGGCGGGTGAGGCGCAGCAGTTGCCGTTGAACGAGGTGGCGCGCTCCCACGCACTGCATGGCCTGGTGGCCTGGTCACGGTTTGCGCCTGTCGCGCAGACCGAGAGCGAGGTCACGCTGGTCGCCGTGATTGAACCGCAGCAGGGGTATCCGTATCGCGTGAAGGTCGTCGTGCACTTCGCTGTGACGGAGGCTGGCCTGTCAACGCAGGTGTCGGCGACCAACGTCGGTGGTGGGCGGGCGCCTTTCGGTGTTGCTCCCCACCCGTACCTCGTTGCGGGCGAGGGTCTGGTTGACGATTGGCGGCTGGAGCTTCCGGCGGATGTCGTCATGACAGTCACCGAGGATCGACTCATTCCCGTGGGCCTCGTGCCTGTGCACGAGGGGGCGTTCGATTTCCGTGCGGCTCGACCGATCGCGGACACCTTCATCGATCACGCTTTCACGGGGCTCTCGCGCACCGATGGTCGCGCCACCGTGCGGCTGACAACGCCGGCCGGGGCGGGCGTTGGCATGTCATGGGGCGCGGAGTGCGGTTGGGTGCAGGTGCACACCGCTGACAACCCGGTACTTCCGGCAAGCCACCGTGCCGGCCTCGCGGTCGAACCTATGACGTGCCCGCCTGATGCTTTCAACAGCGGAACGGATCTGATCACGCTTGACGCGGGTGAGTCGACAACTGCCGAGTGGGTGATCTTCGCGATCTGATTGTCGCGCCGCGCCTCCCTGGAGGCCCACGCGTTGCTAATGTGGGTTGCCACGTGGCAACCCGACCACTCCCCAGCGAGAAGGACCCGACGATGACGTCACCCTCACCGCGCAGCGACGTCCTCCCGTCGACGCCGAACGCACCAGACCGCATCGGCGCCCGCGCCTGGTGGGCAATCATCATCGTCGGTCTCGTCGGCCAGGTGGCCTGGGTCGTCGAGAACATGTACCTCAACGTATTCGTGTACGAGCGGATCACGCAGGACCCCACGATCATCGCCGTGATGGTGGCGTTCAGTGCGATTGCTGCGACCTTCGCCACGATCATCGTCGGCGCATGGTCGGATCGCAGCGGACGCCGTCGTCGCTTCGTCACGATCGGGTATGTGCTCTGGGGCGCGTCGACGGCCGCTTTTGGCCTTCTCGCGCCGCCGTCCGGCGCCGTCGCGGCCCCTTTCGTCATCGCAGCGATCGTTGGGATCATCGCGCTGGACTGCATCATGAGTCTGATCGGATCTGGCGCGAACAGCGCTGCATTCGGAGCGTGGGTGACCGACGTCACGACACCCCGCACCCGTGGCCTCGCCGATGCGGTGCTCGCGATGATGCCTCTCCTCGCGATGCTTCTCGTCTTCGCGACGCTCGACGGACTCACCCGCCAGGGCGACTGGCGTCTCTTCTTCTGCATCACAGGCGGTGCGACGATCATCAGTGGCATCGTCGGCGGCATGTTGATGCGCGATGTTCCGAAGATTCCGTCCGTTGATGACGAGGAGTCAGTGTGGCGCCGGATGCTCGTTGGCTTCCGGCCGTCTACAATGCGCGCGAACCCCAGCCTCTACGCCACTTTCGGGATGATCCTCGTACTCGCCACGGCGTCGCAGGTGTTCCTGCCATATGTGATCATCTACTTGCAGTACGGACTGCAGGTCGACTCCTACGCCCTTGTGCTCGGCGTCTCGCTCATCGTGGCATCGCTCATCAGTGTGCTCGGCGGCGTTCTGATGAATCGTGTGGGCAAGCGTCGGATGCTTCTTCCCTCCGCCGTGCTCTTCGCGGCCGGACTGCTCGGAATGTTCTTGGCGCGCGAATCAGTGTGGGTGATCACGGCAGCGGCGATCGCTCTTGGTGGCATGATGATCGCGTTCGCGGCCGCATCCGCAATCGCCCGCGATGAGACGCCCCAGGGCCACGCGGGCATGGTGCAGGGGCTGCGAATGGTGGCCGGAGTGATGATTCCGATGATGATCGGTCCGTTCATCGGAGCCTGGGTCATCGTCGGCTCAGGGCAGACCTATGTCGACCTCGGTGTCGAGCGTCCCGTGCCCGGACCCGAGATCTTCCTTGCCTCCGCGATCGTGCTGGTGCTAGTGCCGGTGCTGCAGTTCTTCCACGACCGCGCTCAGGAGCGCGCGCGGTGAGTACTGAGATCCCGCTGGCCGAGTATCCGCGCCCCCAACTTCGACGCGATGAATTCGAGATCCTCAACGGAACGTGGGAGTGCGCCTTCACAGAGGCAGGCGTGCGCCCGGCATCGTGGGATCAGAAGATCCTCGTGCCTTTCTCTCCTGAAACGACGCTCTCAGGAGTCGAACGACAGCTCCTGCCCCATGAGACCCTCTGGTACCGCCGGTCTCTTGCGCACCGAAACCGCCCTGGCGAGCGAACGATCTTGCATTTCGGCGCGGTCGATCAGTCGTGCTCGGTGTACGTCAACGGCATCCGCGTCGGCTCGCACACCGGGGGTTATCTGCCGTTCGCAATTGACGTCTCCGAGGCTCTCGGTGATGGCAGCGAGCACGAGCTGATCGTCGAAGTGCGAGACGTCAGCGACACCTCGCACCACTCCGTCGGCAAGCAGCGCCTGAAGAACGGGGGTATCTGGTACCGAGCTCAGTCGGGTATCTGGCAGACCGTCTGGCTCGAGCGGGTGCCAGAACAACACATCACGGCTCTGCGTATGCGCACACCCGAGACGCGCGTCGGAATGCAGCGCGCTGAAGTCGAGCTCACGGTCGAGTGTTCTGCAGACGACGCGGTGCCCGTCGCGGTCATCGTCACGGACGATGGCCACCAGATCGCGGCTGCTTCGGGCATGACAGGAACGGCGCTTCATATCCCCATCGCAGACCCGCGCCTGTGGTCGCCCGATGACCCGCATCTCTACGACCTCGAGATCACGGTTGGCGCCGACGAGGTCCGCAGCTACGTGGGAATCCGCAGCGTTGATGTTGCCCCCGATGCCCTCGGTGTGCCACGGCTGCGCCTGAACGGCGTGCCATACCCGCACATCGGCGTGCTCGACCAGGGCTACTGGGAAGACGGGCTGTATACCGCGCGAGACGATGAGGCTCTCGTCCGCGACATCCGGGAGATGAAGGACCTCGGCTTCACGATGCTTCGCAAGCACATCAAGATCGAGCCGCTGCGCTGGTACCACCACTGCGATCGTGTGGGCATGCTCGTCTGGCAGGACGCGGTCAACGGTGGCACGACGTACAAGCCCTGGGTGATCTCAACCCCGGTCATCTCGCCCCGCATCGGGTGGTCTGACCGGCACCACCGCATCTTCGGACGTTCCCACGCTGAGGGCCGTGAGCAGCTACTCCGCGAGCTCGACGAGATGATCCGGCATCTGTCGAACGCGCCTTCGATCGTGACGTGGGTGCCCTTCAACGAGGGGTGGGGACAGTTCGATGCCGCACAGGCCGCCGAGCGTGTCAGGCGGCTCGATCCCGATCGGATCATCGACCATGCGAGCGGATGGCACGACCAGCGAGCCGGGGATCTGCGCAGCCTGCATGTCTACTTTCAGCCGATCCGCCCCGCGCGCTGGTGGGGGCGCGATGGCCGGGCGTTGGTGATCTCGGAGTACGGTGGGTACAGTCTGCGCCTCCCCGGCCATCGCTATCCGCCACGGCACTTCGGCTACCGTCGAATGAAGACGCGCGACGAGTTCACCGAAGCATATGCGCGTCTCCACGAGCGGGAGGTCATCCCCGCGATCCGCCACGGCCTCTCTGCCACGGTGTACACGCAGCTCGCTGATGTCGAAGACGAGTCGAACGGACTGCTCACCGCGAATCGGGAGGAGTTGAAGGCGGATGCCGCAACGGTGCGGCGTCTCAACGCGCAGTTCCGTGCGGAGTTTGACGCGGCGGTGATCGCACTGCCGTGACGCGCGGAACATTTTCGAGAGGCGCCACGTTGCTCAGAGTATGGACATTCTCGACAGTCTGGTGATCGGTGCCGGGCAGGTGGGGCTATCCGCTTCGTACCATCTGACGCGGCGCGGCATCACCCACGTCGTCCTCGATGCGAACGACGCCCCAGGCGGCGCCTGGCAGCATCGCTGGGATGCACTCACCATGCGCGACGTGCACGGTGTCGCAGAACTCCCTGATGCGCGTCCGCCGGCCCGAGACGGCCAGCGTGCGAACATCATCGTGCCGTTGTCGTTCGCCGATTATGAATGCGCGCATGACCTTCCGATCATCCGACCCGTTCGCGTTGACGACGTGCGCGACGAGGACGGGCTGCTGGTTGTCTCGGCAGGGGAGCGGCGCTGGCTCACCCGCACGCTCGTGAATGCCACCGGCACGTGGACGCACCCGTTGCTTCCGCACTACCCGGGCATGGAGACGTTCGTCGGCGAGCAACTCCACACGGTCGACTACCCCGGCCCCGAGCACTTCCGCGGTAAGCGTGTGCTGGTGGTGGGCGGCGGAGCATCCGCTGTGCAGTTCCTCGGTGCGCTCGCACCGATCGCCGACGTACTCTGGGTGACGCGCCGCGAGCCGGTCTGGAGATCCGACGACTTCACCCCCGAGGCGGGTGCCGCAGCAGTGGCGCTCGTCGAGCAGCGCGTGGCAGCGGGCCTTCCGCCCGAGAGTGTTGTCAGCGTCACGGGGCTGATGTTGCGTGACCAGGAGCGCGAGGCTGAGCGCATGGGGGTCTATGCGGCCCGGATGCCGATGTTCTCCTCAGTCGAACCCGACGGCGTGCGCTGGGCGGACGGTCGTTTCGAACCAGTCGAGGTGATCCTCTGGGCGACCGGCTTCCGCCCCGCAATCAGCCACCTCGCCCCGCTGAAGCTGCGCAGCCCGCAGGGCGGCATTCAACTCGACCGCGCGGGTCGAGGAACCACGGCCGTCGCAGACCCTCGTGTGCAGATGGTCGGCTACGGACCTTCCGCGAGCACGATCGGCGCGAATCGCGCGGGTCGCGCCGCGGCTCGCGGTGTGAGTGAAGCACTCACCGCACAGCAGGCGCTGCCGGTCGTCTGACGCGCCTCACCAGCGGTTCAGCACGTCTTCGGCGAACCCCTCGATACCGTCGATGCGCACCCGCTCGTCGCGGTCGTCGAGCACCCACCCGGTCCAGACGCCGAAGAGCTGGTTCGTGCGCGACGAAACGACGAGCGCGTTCGTGCGTGACGCCTTGTTGTAGAACGGCGTGAACGTGAGGTCTGCGCGCTCTCCAGTCACGCGCCACGGGCGCATCCAATCGCTCGCGTCGTACTCCCAGACGAGTTCTTCGCTGACCTTCGACACCCGCCCGTCGACGACGAGTGCGTTCTCGGTCGACCCCGAGCCATCCGTCCACTTCGAGCCCAGCTGCAGGCCGATCACGCGCCCGTCAACCATGCCGCTGCCCGCCGCCCAGTTCCACCAGACGCGGTACGGCCATCGGCCACGGCCGTGGTCGAGAACAGCCCAGCTGTCTGCATCAAAAGAGTGCGTGACGCCGTCGATCGTCAGGGTTCCGCGCGCGGGGCGTGCGACGTCTTTCACCGTGTACTGAAATCTCTTCACTGCACCGTTGCGGCGCCACGGCACGACGACCCCCATCGCCTCATGCCCCTCGGGACGTTCGGCGATGATGTCGAAGCTCGCGCGCGCGGTCTCTGCACGCAGACGTGTGCCGGCGACGGGCCCGAGCTCGTCGATGTCGATCGACAGTCGTCTGCTGCGCGCTCGAGCCGGGCCATCGCCGAGAGTGGGGGGCAGGGTTGCGCTGCGGCCGCCGGGCACGATGTCAGTCACGTCGATCGCCGCGCCGGTCGTGCGGTCGAACATCCACACAGCGTGCAGCGCCATGTAGTCGACCCACGAGACCGTGAGCGCGATGATGTGCGTCGGCGTCATCACGTTCCAGTATTCCCACCGCTTGTTGCGCCCGCGGCTGCGTTGCCCGATGCCTGAGGTGTCGTGCAGCTGGGTGCGGGTCCATCCCTGCGATTCGGGGTTGAAACGACCGTCGGCGGTCGTGAGAGACACGGGCGAGGTGATCTCGCGTTCGATCATGAGTCGGCTCCTGGTGGTGCGTCGTTGCGCCGGGGGTATATCGCGATCCTAGGGGGCGACAGGTGGTGTGCCGAACCACGCCTGCAGCAGCGCGCCGCGCAGGAGCACTCCGCGTTCGGCGAACTCGCGCTGTCGGCGCACGTACTCGGCCTTTCCCTCGGCTGTTTCGATGGCGACCGGTATGACGCCCCAGTCCGCGAGATCATAGGGTGCAGCTTCCATATCGAGCAGCCGAATATCACGTGCGAGCTCGAACGTGTCGAGCAGCAGTTCGCCGGGGATGAGGGGGCCCAGCTTCATCGCCCAGCGGTACAGATCCATTCCCGCATGCAGGCAGCCAGGTTGCTCAAACTCAGACTGGGAGTCGCGCGTGAGCGACAGTCGGTTGCGCGGCACCGCGGGCGGGGTGAAGAAGCGGAACGCATCGAAGTGCGTGCAGCGCAGTTCGTTCGCCTCGACCACCGCGTCGGTGCCGTCTCGTCCGAGGCGCAGGGGCACCGGATGCCGCGTCTCATCCTGCTGGTAGACCATGGCCCACTCGTGCAGGCCGAAGCATCCGAACTGTGCCGGGCGCGCGGCGGTACGCCGCAGCATCCGCTCCACGAGCTGTGCCAGCTGAGGCTTCTCGCGCGCGTACGCTTCCGCGTCGGGCGCGAATGACCCGTCGACCGGACCCGCTGCGTACCAGCGCCAGTCGGCGCGCTCGCGCGCGTCGACGAGCGCAACGCCCGCACCGGGATGCCACCGGCGCAATTGTGTCGGCTTGTAGGAATAGTAGGTGAAGAGGAAGTCCCAGACCGGATGCTTCTCACCCCGCTGTGCCCGCGCACGGTGTTCCGCCGTCAGCCGATCGGCGCGCTCCTGGTGCGCGCCTTCCCGGGCGCGCCAGCGATCCCGAGTCAGCATCCGCGGATCCTCGGCGCGGATCGCGGGGGAGGAGGTCATGACGATCGTCCTAGCGAAGGAGTCCGGCCTCGACGAACTTCTCGAGGATTCCGGCACCGTCCTCGGCGCTCACCCACGGCACATCGTCGTCGGAATGATCTTCGGGCGCGACACGGCCACCCGCGAGCACCGCCTCAGCGGGGCGCAGTCGACGAATCGCGACACCCGCGACCGACGCCGGGTGCTCAGCGAGGAACTGGGTGTAGATCGCCTCGTCGTGCTGTCCGTCGTCGCCGATGAGCAGCCACTTGATGTGCGGGAACTCGACGGCAAGACGGCGAAGATTCGTCAGTTTGTGCTCGCGGCCGCTGCGGAACCAGCGATCGTGCGTGGGACCCCAGTCCGTCAGCAGGAAGGAACCAGCTGGGAACAGATGCCGCGAGAGGAATCGCGACAGCGTGGGCGCGATGTTCCAGGCCCCCGTCGAGAGGTACAGCATCGGGGAGCCGGGGTTGTCGCGCAGAATCCGCTCCAGCAGCACGGCCATTCCCGGAACGGGAAGACGCGCGTGCTCGTCGACGACGAAGGAGTTCCATGCGGCGACGAGGGGGCGGGGGAGAGCGGTGACCATCACCGTGTCATCGATGTCGGAGACCACCCCGAACCGGACATCCGCGGAGACGACGAAGACTCGGGCTTCGACAGGATCCTGGCCCTCGACGCGCATCTCCATGCTCTGCCAGCCGGACGGCAGCTCCTCGTGGATGACCGCGTCGACGACGCCGCCGCGGTCGGCGGTCACCTCATGCACGCGCCCGTTGACCGTGACCTGGACGGTCGCGAAACTCACCGGGATCCCGACGAAGCTGCGCCAGCCGCGGACGCTCGCGAACTCGCCACTGGCCGTGCGCGGCCGCGGCGGGACGATCAGCACGCGCCCGACGACGCGAACCCAACCGGGACCGCCATAGCCGGGGAATGGCAGGACTGTCGCCGTGCGACCCCGTCTGCGGGCACGCCGCTCACGCCACGCGTGGAAGCGGTGCTCCAGGCGGGCGAACCAGTGGATCTTCCGTGGGCGGGAAGTGGGGGAAGCCATCACCTCAGTCTTTCACGTCTCCCTGAGGTTCCTCGGCGGTCGCCCGCATGTGACGCTCCTCCCGCTTCTGCAGGAGCTTCTTGCCCAGCAGCGCGACGAGGAGGAACAGCACGATGACGCCCACGAAGATGTAGCCCGCGAAATGCACGGTGCTGGAGAGCTCGCGGTAGCTCCCGGCCGCGACGGATGCGACGCTCACGTAGGCGATCGACCAGATCACACAGGCGGGAGTCGTCCACGCAAGGAACCGCCGGTAGCTGAAGGTGCTCATTCCCACGGTGAGCGGCACGAGGGAGTGCAGCACGGGGAGGAAGCGCGACAGGAAGATGGCGATGCCGCCGCGACGCTGCAGATACCGTTCCGAGCGCTCCCAGTTGTGCTCGCCGATCCGCCGCCCGATCCATGAGTGCCGGATGCGGGGTCCGAGCCACCGTCCGAGCGCGAAGCCGATGCTCTCGCCGATGAGGGCTCCGATGATGACGGTGATCGCGAGCGCGACACCCTGCAGGGGCGTCGTCACGCCCATGGCGGCGACGATGACGATCGTGTCACCCGGGACGATCAGTCCGATCAGGATGCTGGTCTCGAGCATGATCGCGATGCCCGCGAGGACCGTCCGGAGGACAGGGTCGACGGACTGCACGGTATCGAGCAACCAGAGCAGAATGTCGTCCACACCACGAGAGTAATGCGCCCGCACCGCCACGTACGCTGGGAGTGTGCACAGCCCGGCCTCTCTTCCTGCCCGCAGGCTGCCTGTCGATGTCGATCTCGCGGCCGTCTTCACCGCGCTTGCGACGGAAGCTCCGACGGATGCGATGGGTGTGTTCTGGCTCGACGCGGGCGCGGATGCAGCCAGCGGATGGAGCTATCTCGGGCGCGGCGTCGTAACGGCAGATGCGAGCGCCGTGCGCGCGCAGCCTCTGAAGGGCACGGGCCCCACCGACCCAGGTCTTCCCCCGTTCCGCGGTGGATGGATCGGCTGGGCGGGCTATGAGGAAGGTGCCGCGGTGGCCGGAGCGCCCGTGGCCGTCGACGACACGGTGCCGGGCCAGACCTGGATCGGGGTCACGCATCTGCTGGCGATCGATCACGCGAACGGCGTGCGGTGGGTCCTCGCGCCGGAGCACGAACTCGACGAGTGGACCGCCTGGCTCGTCTCCGTCGATAAGGGGCGCCCGCGCGCAGCATCCGCCTCCTCGGCGCGCGTCGCGCGCGCCCGACACGGAGTCGACGACTACACGGCGCTCGTCGAGCGATGCCGTGAGTCGATCCGTGCCGGCGATGCGTATCAGCTCTGTCTCACGACCCGCTTCACCGTCGAGGATGCACCCGACCCGGTGCAGACGTACCTGCGCCTGCGTGCGGTGAGTCCCGCGCATCACGGCGGCTTCATCCGGGTCGGCGCCCACGCGCTGCTGAGCGCGAGTCCGGAGCAGTTCCTGCACGTCTCCGGCGGAGTCGCGCGGACGCGTCCGATCAAGGGCACGCGCCCGCGGGGCGCCACCGCAGAGGCTGATGCGCGCCTCGCCCGTGAACTCGTGGAGAGCGAGAAGGAGCGAGCCGAGAACGTCATGATCGTCGATCTCATGCGCAACGATCTCTCCCGCGTCTCCGAACCCGGAACGATCGCCGTCGAGGCGCTCTGGGCTGTGGAGTCGTATCCCGCGGTGCATCAGCTCGTCAGCACCGTGAGCGGCCACCTGACAGCCGGGGTGCGCGTCGGCGACCTCATCGACGCGATATTCCCCGCCGGCAGCATGACGGGAGCACCGAAGCTCTCCGCGATGACGATCCTACATGTATTGGAGGCCGCGCCCCGGGGCGTCTACAGCGGATGCTTCGGATTCATCGGCCTCGACGGCGAAGTCGACCTCGCGATGGTGATCCGCACGATCATCTATGCGGCAGGCACCGCGTCGGTGGGTGCCGGCGGCGGCATCACCTGGCTCTCGAACCCCGCCGAGGAGGCCGCAGAGGTGGCGACCAAGGCGCGGGCTCCACTCGCTGCACTCGGTGCGGCGCTGCCCAGCGAGTGGTCAGATCTCCTGCAGAAGCAGGCTGTGGACGGCGCTCGCTGAGACGCAACAGGGGCCGGTCAAGTCGGATACCCTGGAATATCCGGCTTTCGCGCCGTTCCGCACCCGTAGATTGGTCCTTCGTTGTCTGAGCACGCGTCCTTCCCCGTCACCGAGTCCGCTGATGAGTCGCTGTCGGCGCACGAGCTTCAGGCCAAGTGGCAGAAGTACTGGGCCGAGAACGAGACCTTCCTCGCGGGCGGCGAAGACGACACTCGCCCGCGCAAGTACGTGCTCGCGATGTTCCCGTACCCCTCCGGTGACCTGCACATGGGGCACGCCGAGAACTACCTCTACTCCGATGTGGTCGCCCGTTTCTGGCGTCACCGCGGACACAACGTCCTGAACCCCATCGGGTGGGACTCCTTCGGCCTGCCGGCGGAGAACGCCGCGATCCGTCGCGGTGCCGACCCGCGTGAGTGGACCTACCAGAACATCGCCCAGCAGAAGGCCGCCTTCCAGCAGTACGGCGTCTCGTTCGACTGGTCGCGCGTGCTGCACACCTCCGACCCGGAGTACTACCGCTGGAACCAGTGGCTGTTTCTGAAGATGTACGAGCGCGGTCTGGCCTATCGCAAGAAGAGCCCGGTGAACTGGTGCCCCAACGACCAGACGGTGCTCGCGAACGAGCAGGTCGTCGACGGTCGCTGCGAGCGCTGCGGCGCCGAGGTCGTGAAGAAGAAGCTCACGCAGTGGTACTTCAAGATCACCGACTACGCAGACCGCCTGCTCGATGACCTGAACCAGCTCGAGGGCTTCTGGCCGCACAAGGTGCTGCAGATGCAGCGCAACTGGATCGGTCGCTCGGTCGGTGCGGACGTGGACTTCACGATCGAGGGCCGCGATGGCGCCGTCACCGTGTTCTCGACGCGCCCCGACACCCTGCACGGTGCGACCTTCTTCGTCGTCGCTCCCGACTCCGATCTGGCGGCGGAGCTCGCTGCGGATGCTCCGGAAGAGGTGCGTGCGCGCTTCACGGACTACCTGACGCAGGTGCAGAAGACGAGCGAGATCGATCGTCAGTCGACCGACCGCCCGAAGACCGGTGTGTTCCTGGAGCGCTACGCGATCAACCCGGTCAACGGCGAGCGCCTGCCGATCTGGGCAGCCGACTACGTGCTGGCCGACTACGGTCACGGTGCGGTCATGGCCGTGCCCGCCCATGACCAGCGCGACCTCGACTTCGCCCGCGCCTTCGATCTGCCCGTCAAGGTCGTCGTCGACACGACAGCGCCGATCACGGGAGCGATGCCCGTCGTCGAGGTCGACGCCGATGGCGTGCCTATCGACGCGGCGGCGACGCTCGAGGAGCAGCACCCGGCGCAGACCGGTGTCGCCCTCGTCGGCGACGGTCGGATGATCAACTCGGGTGAGCTGAATGGCCTCTCCAAGCGCACTGCGATCGCTCGCACGATCGAGAAGCTCGAGGCAGCCGGAACAGGGCGGGCGGCGAAGAACTACCGCCTGCGCGACTGGCTGATCTCTCGCCAGCGCTTCTGGGGCACGCCGATCCCGATGCTGCACACGCAGGACGGCGGCATCGTGCCGGTCTCCGAAGAGCAGCTGCCGGTGCGCCTGCCGAGCGTCGAGGGTCTCGACCTCTCGCCGAAGGGCACGTCGCCCCTGGGCGCTGCAGAGTCGTGGGTGCGCACGGTCGACCCGACGACGGGGGAGCCGGCCCTGCGCGACCCCGACACGATGGACACGTTCGTCGACAGCTCCTGGTACTTCCTGCGCTTCCTGTCTCCGGGTAACGAAGAGGCCGCCTTCACGCCCGAGGACGCACGACGCTGGGCACCGGTCGACTCGTACATCGGTGGTGTCGAGCACGCGATCCTGCACCTGCTGTACGCGCGCTTCCTCACCAAGGTTCTGTTCGACATGGGTCTGGTCGACTTCACCGAGCCGTTCTCCAGCCTCATCAACCAGGGCATGGTGATCCTCAACGGGCAGAAGATGTCCAAGAGCAAGGGCAACCTGGTGCTGTTCCAGCAGGAGCTCGAGGCGCACGGCGCGGATGCGCTGCGCGTCGGCCTCGCCTTCGCGGGTCCAGTGGAAGACGACAAGGACTGGGCGGATGTCTCGATGACGGGCGCGCAGAAGTTCCTGTCCCGTGCGCTGCGTATCGCCCGCGAAGTGCAGTCTCCGGTCGGCGCACCGTTCGCCCAGGGTGATGTGACGCTGCGTCGCGTGACCCACCGTCTGCTCGCGGACGCGCCGGGACTCGTCGAGCACACCAAGTTCAACGTGCTCGTGGCTCGTCTCATGGACCTCGTCAACAGCACCCGCAAGGCGATCGACGTGGGCGCCGGCGCCGCAGATCCGGCTGTCCGCGAAGCGGCAGAGACGGTCGCCGTGATGCTCGACCTCATCGCGCCGCACACTGCCGAGGAGATGTGGGAGGCTCTCGGACACGAGCCATCGGTCGGACTCGTCGTCTGGCGTCAGCCCGAAGCAGACATGCTCGTGGAAGACACGGTCACGACGGCCGTGCAGATCAACGGCAAGGTGCGCAGCACTCTGGAGGTTCCCGCGCGAATCAGCGACACCGAACTGGAGGCGCTCGCCCGCGCTGACGAGAAGGTGCAGCGTGCGCTTGAGGGCAAGGAGATCGTTCGCGTGATCGTCCGCGCTCCGAAGATCGTCAACTTCGCCGTCAAGGGCTGAGTTCGAAACAGCTGACAACGCGGCACTACGGCTTCGGCCGGGTGCCGCGTTGCTGTCTCTGGGCGTCATCCGGTTCTGCACAGACGTGGGACGTCCGGAATTCTCCACTGACGATGTGAACCAGGCAGACGGGGAAACTGCGCGAGCCTAGCGTCGAGGTGTGCCCACTTCGCCCGTTCTCGCACCGGAATCTCCCGATGATGACGAGGAACTCGCACCGGCTCCGCGTCGCTTCCGGTTGAGTGTCGGTGCCGCGGTGGTGGTCGGCCTCATCGTGCTGTCAGCGATCGTGGGCGTCGCCCTGGTGCAGGGCCAGGTCCGCCCCGCGGAGGCCATCGAGTGGGACGCCGTCGAAGAGAACGGCGCGCCGCGAGGAGCCGAGGCCTACGTGCATGTCCTCGGCGAAGTCGTGAATCCCGGGCTCTATGTGCTCGGGGCCGACGCACGCGTCGCAGATGCTCTGGCGGCAGCGGGAGGCACGACCGAGACCGCCGATCTGCAGAGCATCAACCTCGCCCGTCTGGTGAGCGATGGTGAGCAGCTGGTCGTCGCCGCATTGGGGGCTCCCGGTGCGGCGACCGTGCCTGGGGCCACCTCGGACGGAATGATCGACCTGAACACGGCGGATTCCGCAGCTCTGGAGGAGCTCCCGCGGATCGGCCCCGCGATCGCAGAGCGCATCATCGCGTGGCGGGAGGAGAACGGAAGGTTCCAGTCGGTGGACGATCTCCTCGCCGTCCCGGGCATCGGTGAGAAGCTGCTCGCCGGGCTGCGCAGCAAGGTGCGGGTGTGAAGGGTCGCGACCTGCGGCTGCTGCCCGTGGCACTGTGCGCGTGGGCATCAGCGCTGCTGTGCGTGTTCATGCCGCACCTGTCGGCGACCGTGATGCTTGTCGCGCTCGGTAGCGCCGTCGTTGCAGGCCGCGCCGAGTGGATCCGGCGTCGTACGCGGAGAGGGACGGCTCGGGTGTGGCAGAGGCGTCTGCGAGCGGCGGCCGGGATGGTCGTCGTCTGTCTTGCTGCCGTCGCAGGTCCTGCACTCACCGTCCTGATCGTGTCCCCGGAACGAGCGCAGGTTGCAGCCCTCGAGGGCGCCACCGTGGACGTCGTCGTCGAGGTGCTGTCGAATCCATCGCCGGGTTCCGACGGGCGGTTATGGGCGGATGCTCATGCCGTTGCTGCCGCGCGTCCTGGTCACGGAATTCAGGAGACGAGCGCGCCGGTGCGGCTGGGAATTGCCGCAGATGCGGTCGAGGGTGGCCTCGCTCCGGGCACGCAGATCCGCCTGCGCGCTGAGGCGAAACGAGCGGGTCCGGGGGAGCGGGCGGTTGTGGTGCTCTTCGGGCAGGGTTCCGCGGTTGTCGCCGACCGAGGCGGCTTCATCCCGGAACAGGCAGACCGCGTGCGGATGGCACTCATCGAGCGGGCGCTGCGCCTGCCCGCTCCGGGCGCAGCGCTCTTGCCTGGCCTCGCCGTGGGTGACACACGCGCCGTCGACGAGAAGCTCAACGACGCGATGCTCGCGAGTGGGCTCTCGCACCTGACGGCGGTGAGCGGGTCGAACTGCGCGATCGTGACCGCGGCGGCGTTCGGCGTGGTTGCGCTGCTCGGGGGAGGGCGGACATTGCGCATCATCGTCGCCGCGGTGAGCCTCGCAGGATTCGTGGTTCTCGTGACCCCCGAGCCCAGCGTGATTCGCGCCGCTGCCATGGCGGGGGTTGCAATGCTCAGTCTGCTGCTCGGACGCCCGCGGGCGGGCTTCGCCGTGCTGCTGCTCGCGGTCACAGTGCTCCTGATCGCAGACCCCTGGTTGGCGTCGACGGCCGGCTTCGCGCTCTCTGCCGTCGCGACGGGAGCGCTGATCATCCTCGCGCCACCAGTCGCTCACGGGCTGTCTCGGTGGATGCCGTATCCCCTCGCGCTCGTTCTCGCCGTCCCGCTGGCAGCGCAGTTGGCGTGCGGCCCGATCATCGCTCTCTTCGCCGATCACCAGTCACTGATCGGCGTCGTCGCGAACCTGCTGGCTGCGCCGGCGGCTCCCATCGCCACGGTCATCGGACTCCTCTCGTGTGTGACGATGTTCCTTCCGTGGCTGGCCGATCTGCTCGCCGCGACGGCGTGGCTTCCCTCCGCCTGGATCGCGACGACGGCCCAGGTGACGGCAGAGCTTCCTCTGGCGACGGTGGCGGTTTCGGCTGGCGTGCTGCCAGCGGTGGGCATCGCGCTGCTGAGTGCGGCGCTCGGCTGGCTGCTGATCAGGTCGCCGGAGGCGTATCCACGCTGGCTGCGAGCGGCAGCTCTGCTCATCGTCGCGGTCGCGACGGCCGGCGTCACGGGCGGGGCGCTCGTGCGCGGACCGCTTGCTCCGCTCTCACGCCCCTCGGACTGGAGCATCGCCGCATGCGACATCGGACAGGGAGACGCCGTGATCGTCCGCAGTGCCGGTCAGATCGCGCTCATCGACACCGGCCCCGATCCTGCGACACTCAGAACGTGCTTGGAGTCACTGGGCATCACCCGGGTCGATCTCCTCGTCCTGACTCATTTCGACCTTGATCACGGTGGCGGAATGGAAGCCCTACGGGGCCGGGTCGACACGGTTCTGCACGGACCTCCGACGGGCAGCAGTGACACGCGTGCGCTGGAGAACCTGCGAGATGCGGGAGCGACGCTCCACGAGGCGGCACGCGGCCAGACCGGACAGCTCGGTGACGCATCGTGGCGAGTTCTCTGGCCGCGTGCACCAGAACCGGTGTTCCCGGCGGGAAACGACGCCAGCGTGGTTTGGGAGATCAGCGGCGGGGGAGTCCCGCGGATGCTCCTCCTCGGCGATCTCTCTGGGGAGGCCCAACGTCTGATGCAGCGAGTGAGCGCCGTGCGCGGGCCGTACGTGATCGTCAAAGTCGCGCATCACGGGAGCGCCGACCAGGACGCGGATCTGTACGCCGAAGCGGCCGCGCGACTCGCGATCTTCACCGTCGGCGCGGACAACAGCTACGGTCATCCGCGGGAACAGACCCTGAGCATGCTCGAAGCGACGGGAGCAGTGATCGCACGTACGGACCTGCAGGGGCAGATCCTCATCAGCCAGACCGACGAAGGGCTGTCGATCTGGACCGAACGAGAGCTTGCACCGAGTTCCGAATGACGGGCGGCGACGTCCGTGCCCGCCGGTAGGCTGGAGGCATGGCTGCTCCTCGTTCCTCCGCACGCGGCAGCGCGAAGGCGACGGCGATTCCTCAGGTCTCGTGGCGCAGCCCCCGACCGGCTCCGATCGTGCTGGTGTCAGGCCCCGAAGAGGTCTGCGCGGAGCGCGCGATCGCAGGCGTGCGCGACTACCTTCGCGCAGAAGACGCCGCCCTTGAGGTCAGCGATGTGCGAGCGGACGACTATGCCGCGGGCACCCTGCTCAGCCTCACGTCGCCCTCGCTGTTCGGTGAGCCGCGACTGGTCCGCGTCGCCGGCGTAGAGAAATGCTCCGATGCCTTCCTGCAGGAGGCGATCGCCTACCTCAACCATCCGCAAGAAGGCGCGACCGTCATTCTGCGCCACACCGGTGCCACGGTCCGGGGCAAGAAGCTGCTCGACGCCCTGCGCGCCGGCACGGGCGGCGGCGTCGAGATCGCCTGCCCGGCGATCAAACGCGATGACGAGAAGGTGAACTTCGCTACGGGAGAGTTCCGCGCCGCGAACAAGCGCATCGCGCCCACGGCACTGCGCGCTCTCGTCTCGGCCTTCGCCGACGACGTGACCGAACTCGCCGCCGCCTGTCAGCAGCTCATCAACGACGTCGACGGTGACGTCACTGACGACGTCGTGACCAAGTACTACGGCGGACGCGTCGAGGTCTCCGCCTTCGTGGTCGCCGACACGGCGATCGCCGGACAGTACGGGGCCGCGCTCGTCGCTCTCCGTCACGCGCTGGCCTCCGGAGCCGACCCCGTGCCCATGGTCGCCGCGTTCGCCATGAAGCTGCGCACGATGGCGCGAGTCGCCGGTAGCCGAGAGCCCAGCAGACAGCTCGCGCAGCGCCTGGGCATGAAGGATTGGCAGGTCGACCGTGCGAAGCGAGACCTCGTCGGTTGGAACGAACGCTCCCTCGGGCTGGCGATCCAGGCCACCGCTCGCGCCGATGCTGAGGTCAAGGGCGGCGCGCGCGATCCGATCTTCGCCCTCGAGCGCATGGTCACCGTCGTCGCCACCCGCGCACCCTTCGGCGCCTGAGAGCCGGTTCGACGCCTGACCCCGCGCAGGCCGCCCACGGAAGAAGAGTTGTGTCGGCTATGAGCGCTCATAACCGACGGAAGTCTCCTTCCACCGCGCGTATCCCGTGCCGCGGAGGTCCGCTCGCCGAGGAGACTTCTCTCACTTAGGAGGCCCGCTCAGCGACGGGATGTCACGTGAACGCCGAAGGCCCGCCTCCGAGGAGACGGGCCTTCGAGAAGAAAGGGGTGACTCAGAGAGCAGCAACCTTCTTGGCGATCGAGGACTTGCGGTTCGCCGCCTGGTTCTCGTGGATGACGCCCTTGCTGACGGCCTTGTCGAGCTTCTTGGTCGCCGTCTTGAGTGCGGTCTCGGCCGCAGCCTTGTCGCCAGCAGCGATCGCGGTGCGCGTGTTACGGATGACCGTCTTCAGCTCGCTCTTGATCGCCTTGTTGCGCTCCTGCGCCTTCTCGTTGGTCTTGTTGCGCTTGATCTGCGACTTGATGTTTGCCACGTGTGGAAACTTTCGTTCGAAGTGATGGTGGATGTGCTGCCAACGAGAGAGGGGCGTTGAACAGCGGTCGTGAGGGAAGAACCCACACGCAAGCCAATCACCGAGTCTACCAGGTTCGTGGGCGGCACATGCGCGGTGCCGCTCCGCGCGTCGCGCGCCCAGAATGACGGGATGGTGCATGCTGAGCGAAGGAGACAAAGGAGTCGCCCATGACATCAGCGTCGTTGCCCGAAACGTCGTCACTCACTCACCTTGCCCGGCTGCGGTGGTCTGCGGCCACCGCAGCGTTCCAGATCGAGGGCGCACGCACCGCGGACGGGAGAGGGCGGTCGATCTGGGATGACTTCGTCGACATGCCGGGCCGCGTCCGCGATGGGAGCACGGCCGAACCCGGTCCGGACAGCTACCATCGCAGTCCCGAGGATGTGGCATTGCTACACGGCCTGGGGGTGGACCGGTATCGATTCTCCGTCTCGTGGACGCGGGTGCTGCCAGATGCCTCCGGCCATTCGAACCCGAAAGGGATCGCGTACTACGACCGTCTCGTCGATCAGCTCCTCGCCGCAGACATCACTCCCTTTCCGACGCTCTACCACTGGGACCTGCCGGTGCATCTGGAGGAGCAGGGCGGCTGGCTGAACCGCGATACCGCAGAGCGATTTGCGGAGTACGCCGAGATCATCGCGGAGGCGCTCGGCGATCGCGTCGCGCACTGGTACACGATCAACGAGCCGGTGTCGACGTCGCTGCAGGGGTACGCGATCGGCGAGCTCGCGCCCGCCCGGACGATGCTGTTCGACTCCCTTCCCACGGTGCATCACCAGCTGCTCGCCCACGGACTGGCCGCGCAGCGTCTCCGCACGCACGGGGCGACGCATGTCGGCATCGTCAACAATCACACCGCCGTCGTTCCCGCGTCGCTCAGCGAGAACGATCAGACGGCAGCGTACATCTATGATCTGATCCACAATCGGCTCTTTGCGGATCCGGTGCTGCTCGGCGAGTATCCGGACCTCGCTGCACTGGGCGTGGAGCTTCCGGTGCGGTCGGGCGATCTCGACATCATCTCGGCGCACAACGACTTCTACGGCGTGAACTTCTACAACCCGACGCGGATCGGCGCCTCGGGCGGACCGGTGCCGTTCGAGATCCTCCCGATTCCGGATGCTCCGCACACCGGGTTCGGCCCGCTGTGGCCGATCGTGCCCGAGGGGCTGACCGCCTTCCTGATCGACGCCAAGGAGCGGTACGGCGTCCATCTGCCGCCTGTGATCATCGGGGAGAACGGCGCCTCGTTTCCCGAGCCGGATCACGCCGACGGCATGATCGACGACCGCGACCGGATCCACTATCTGCGAGGGCACATCGAGGCCGTCGCTGAGGCGATCGCCGCAGGCGTGGATATCGAGGAGTACACCGTCTGGAGCCTCCTCGACAACTTCGAATGGGCGGAGGGCTTCACCCAGCGCTTCGGCCTCGTGCACGTCGATAGCGAGACATCCGCCCGCACCCCGAAAGCCTCGTACGACTGGTATCGCGCGCTCATCGCCGAGGCGCGGGCATGACGGCCCCAGCCCCGACCCGAGTCGGCGGCTCTTGGCTCACGCTTTTCACGATCGCCTGGTTGGCGATCTGGACCGTGCAGCTCACACCGGTTCAGCTCCTGCTCCCGCTGCAGCTTGACAGCCAGAACACGGGCGGACAGTGGCTGGACGGCGTGGTCTGGTCGGGCATCGTCCTCTCGGTCGGCGGCGGTGCCGGCATCATCGCCGGCCCGCTGTCGGGGCGCATGTCGGACCGTACCCGCTCGCGCTGGGGACGTCGTCGTCCCTGGGGGATCGGCGGATCCCTTCTCGCCGCCGCGTCGCTCGTCGTCACGGCCTTCGCGGATGGTCCTGTCGCGGTGGGAGCCGCGTGGATCGGCGTCTCCGTGGGAATCGCCGTCGCCTCGACCGCGCTGACCGCCCTGATCGCCGACCAACTCACCGATCAGCGAGGCGTCGCCTCCGCGGCGGCCAGCTCGGCGCAGGCCGTGGGCATCGTCGTCGGCGTGGGAGCGGTCGTACTGCTCGGCCTGGGGATCGTCGAGTCCTACCTGGTGCTGGCCGGGTTCATCGCGATCGTCGGCGTCGCCACAGCGGTGCTTCTCCCGGATCCGCCGCGCGGGGTGCAGGAGACGCAGAGGGGACCACGCTCCTCGTCGCTGCGCGACCGCGACTTCCTGTGGCTGCTCAGTGGACGTCTCGTCGTGAACATCGGCAACGCACTCGGCACGGCGTTGCTGCTGTTCTTCCTGATCTATGGGATCGGCATCCCCGCGGCATCCGCGGAAGACAGCCTGCTCCTGCTCATCGTGATCTACACCGTCTTCGTCGTCCTCGCATCCATCGTCGCCGGTGCGATCTCGGACCGTCGCGGCGCGCACCGTGCGCTCACGATCATCGCCGCGCTCATCCAGGGAGTAGCGGGCATCGCGATCCTCGCAAGTCCGACTTTCGAGATGCTCCTGGTGGCCGCGGGGCTCATGGGGACGGGCTACGGTGCGTACATGGCGGTGAGCTTGTCGTTCAGCACGCTGCTGCTGCGTGATCCAGAAGATCACGCACGGGATCTCGGGGTCGTCAACGTCTCCGCCAGCCTCGGCCAGCTGCTCGGACCACTGCTCGGTGCGGGGCTCGTCGCCCTCGTGGGCGGCTTCTGGCTGTTGTTCGCCGGCGCAGCGGCGCTCTCGATCGTCGGTGCCGTCATGACGTTCGCGGTGCGGAATCCGCAACGCTCGCTGTCGCCAACTGCAGCACCGCATTGAACACCGCCGGGCGCATCGCGGTGACCAGGTGCGAGGTACGGGGGACCACGATGAGTTCGGCGTGCGGAGCCCAGCGCAGGAACTGACGCTCGTTGGCCCGTAACTGGTCGAACTGACCGTTCACGAACCACAGGGGCAGTGTCAGGCGCCGGACGGCATCCGCGAGGTCGAGCCCCACCAGAGTGCTCAGGGCGGCATCCTGCGCATCGAGCGCGTAGCCGCCCGCCGCGAAGTCGCCCCTCGTCTCCGGGGGGATCGTCGCGTCGAGCATCCGTTCTGAGAGCCAGAAGCCGCGATCCGGCAGCGAGTCGAGCGCGCGGGCGAGGAGTCGGTATGTGGCGAGTGCAGCACCGCGCGGCAGAGCGGTGCAGGACGCCGCGACGAGGCCCGCGAGCGGCGCCTCCGGGTGATCGGCGGCGTACTGCAGTGACAGCAGACCGCCCATCGAGTGTCCGACGAGCAGGACAGGCCCGTCGACAGAGGCCTCCTGCACAGCCCCGTCGATCGTGTCGAAGGCGCCGGACAGAGTGAACTGTTCGCCGCGGCGTGTGCCGTGACCCGGGAGATCCACGGCGATCACGCGCTGACCCCGCCGCTCCAGGTCTTCCACCTGCGCACGCCACATCGTGTGCGAGGTGCGGATGCCATGGACGAGGACGACGCTTGTGGCCATGCGCACAGCCTAGACAACGGGAAAGCGGGGCCGGTGGAAAACCACCGACCCCGCTTCGAGTGCGAGAAGTGTTACTTCTCCCAGCCCACGTTCTCCACCGGCGTCACGCCGAAGAGGTCCAGGCCCACGTAGGGCTCCGGGGTCAGGTTGGCGAGGCCAGCCTTGACCGTGAAGATCGACGGACCGTTGTACATCGGGATGATGCCCCAGGTCTCGGCGAAGATCTCTGCCTCGAGCTTCATGGCCGCGGCCGTCTGCTTCTCGGGGTCGGAGATCGTCTCGAGCTCGTCGTGGATGCGTGCGTCGATCTCGGGCGTGCCCGTGGCCGACAGGTTCAGACCGCTGTCCGAGCAGTACAGCTGGCAGAACCAGGCCGCACCGAACGGGTCAGACGAGGTGAAGCGCAGGGAGAAGATGTCCCAGTTCTTCGAGGTGTAGTCGGTCGAGAAGTCCTGCGGCGAGCGCTTGTCGATCGTGACATCGAAGCCGACAGCCTTGAGCTGCTGCTGCAGAGCCTTCGCGAGAGCCTCCTGCACGGGGTCGTCGCTGAAGATCGGGTACGTGACGGCCAGCTTCTCGCCGTCCTTCTCACGAACGCCGTCTTCGCCTTCGGTCCAGCCGGCCTCTTCGAGGAGCTTCTTCGAGCCCTCGACATCGTGCTTGTAGCCCGCCTCTTCCAGAGCGTTGGAGTAGCCCGGCTGGAAGGAGAACAGCGTGAACGAACCGGCCGGCTCCTCGGTGTAGTCGAGGCCGTTCCAGGCGATCTGCTTCTGCTGCTCGAGGTCGATGGCCTTGAAGAACGCCTCGCGGACCTTGATGTCCTCGAACTGCGGCTTCTCCGAGTCAACCTGCATCAGCGTGTTGGCCGTCTGCATGGCGCGGTAGGTGACGACGTCTTCCATGTCGGCGACCTGTGCCAGGCGGTCCTTGGTGGCGGTGCCGACCATGTCGATCTCGCCCGCCTTGAAGGCGTTGATCGAGGCGGCTGCGTCGAGGCCACGGAAGGTCACCGTGTCAAGAAGGGGCTTGTTGCCCCACCACAGCTCATTCGGCTCGAACGTCACGGTCTGGCCGTTGATGTCGAAGTCGGTGAGCTTGTACGGGCCTGCGCCCCACTCCGGGTGCGGGTTCTCGATGAAGCCCTCGTTGAAGATCTCCGGCGTGTTGACGGCCGGGTGCAGGATCTGCGTGAACAGCATCTGCGGCCAGGCGAACTCACCCTTGAAGGTGACGACGGCTTCCTTCTCGGAAGCGCCCATCTCGACCTTCTCGATCTCCTTGTAGCCGTCGGTCGCGTTGGGCGTGAAGCCCTCGTCGAACGAGCGGTTGGCGACCCAGGTGGCCTCGATGGCCGTCCAGTCCATCGGCGTGCCGTCGTTCCAGGTGGCCTTGTCGGTGAAGGTGAACTTCAGCACCGTCTTGCCGTCTTCAACTGCGAAGTCCCAGGCGTCGAGGTATGCGTCGTTCTTGTAGGGGGTGCCGTCGTCCTTCATGAGGAGGACCTGCGGCTGGAACCACGACGCGAGGCGCGTCGTGTCGGCCGAGGCGTCACCGTTCATGGGGTTCATCTGGGGGGTGATCTCGTTGATCGGGAAGGTGACCGTGCCACCCTCCTTGAGGTTCTCGCGGGGCTGCGGGTTGTAGTCCGCTGCCTTGACCTCGACGGGGGCCGTACCCTCGCCGCCGCCGGTGCTACCGCCGCCTGCTGCACAACCGCTGATCGCGAGTGCAAGGGCGCCGCCGAGAGCGATGACGCCCATCAGCTTCTGGTGCCGTTTCATGGTGCTCCTTCGTTGCCTTGTCGGCTTCTTGGGGGGAATACGGGCAGATTATCCTGCCCCTCGGAAACGCGCCGGAAAAACTCGCGAACCGTTAACGGGTCGTAACGTTTCGGAGAATCAACGGTGATGGCAGGCGTTGCTGTGCGCCGACGACCCCGTGAGCAGGGGCACCTCGGTCTCGCACTGCAGCTTCTGCTCGGCGCCGAGCATTTGGTAGAGCGGGCAACGCGTGACGAATGCACATCCGCTCGCCTGCTCCGTGGGGCTGGGCAGATCGCCCTGCAGCACGATTCGCTCGCGCGTCCGTTCGATGTCGGGATCCGGAATCGGGATCGCCGAGAGCAGCGCCTGCGTGTACGGATGCTGCGGGTCGTCGAAGATCTCGTCGACATCACCGTGTTCGACGAACGAGCCGAGATACATCACGGCCACGCGGTCGGCGATGTGCCGAACGACGGAGAGGTCGTGCGCGACGAACAGGTACGACAGGCCGAGCTTGACCTTGAGCTCGTCCAGCAGGTTGATGACGCCCGCCTGGATCGAGACGTCGAGCGCAGACACCGGCTCATCCAGCACCACGATCTTCGGGTTGGTCGCCAGCGCGCGGGCGATGCCGATGCGCTGCCGCTGGCCGCCCGAGAAGGCGCCGGGGAAGCGGTTGCTGTGGCTCGGGTCGAGGCCCACGAGGTCCATGAGCTCGTCGACGCGCGCATTGGCGGTGTCGCGATCGACTCCGATCGCCCGCAGGGGCTCGGCGATGACGTCGGCCACCGTCATGCGGGGGTCGAGGGCACCCATCGGGTCCTGGAACACGATCTGGATGTCGCGACGCAGCTCGCGCTCGTTGCGGTGTCCGTGCAGCTCCGAGACCTTGGTGCCGGCGATCGTGATCTCGCCGTCGGTCTGCTTGACCAGGTCCATGATCTGCAGAAGAGTCGTCGTCTTGCCGCATCCGGATTCGCCGACGATCGCCATCGTCTCGCCCTCGCGGATGTCGAACGAGACGCCCTTGACCGCGTGCACTTCGCCGACCTTGCGCTTCAGGAACGAGCCCTTGAGCAGCGGGAACGACTTGTTCATGTTCTGCACGTCGAGCGTGACGGGACGATCCTCACGGGGGATCTCCTCGAGCGCGCTCACGGGGATCTCCGGCACGGGGAAGACGGGAACGCCGCCGATCATGCCGTTGCTGTCGATCTCGTGGGAGCGAATGCAGGCGGCACGGTGTACACCGTCACCGCCCGTGTGGACATCGACGAGCGCCGGTTCGCCAGCGTGGCAGGCGGCAACGGCGATGGGGCAGCGTGCGGCGAAGGGGCAGGCATCCGGCAGGTTCACGAGAAGAGGCGGGTTGCCCTTCACCGGAACGAGCGGCGTCTTCTCCTTCTTGTCGACGCGCGGGATCGCACCGAGAAGACCGATCGAGTAGGGCATCCGCGTGTTGTGGAACAGCTCGCGGACCGGGGCCTGCTCGACGGGCTTGCCCGCGTACATCACGAGCACGTCGTCCGCCGTCTTCGCGACCACGCCCATGTCGTGCGTGATCATGATGACGGCGGCACCGGTCTCACGCTGCGCGGTGGCGATGAGGTCGAGGATCTGTGCCTGGATCGTGACGTCGAGGGCCGTTGTGGGCTCATCGGCGATGATCAGCTTCGGGTTGTTCGCCATCGCGATCGCGATGACGACGCGCTGACGCATACCGCCCGAGAACTCATGCGGGAACGACTTCATCCGGCGCTCAGGGCTGGGGATGCCGACGAGTCGCAGCAACTCGATGCCGCGGTTCCAGGCATCCGTGCGCGACATGCTCTTGTGTACCGTGAGCGCTTCGATCAGCTGGTCGCCGACCGTGAACACGGGCGTGAGAGAGGTCAGCGGATCCTGGAAGATCATGGCGATGCCGTTGCCGCGGATGGCGGAGAGCTGCTTGTCGGTCTTGCCGAGAAGCTCCTGTCCGTCGAACATGATCGAGCCGGTGACCTTGGCGTTCTCGTCGAGCAGGCCCATGATCGCGAGTGACGTGACGGACTTGCCGGATCCGGATTCACCGACGATGCCGAGGGTGCGACCTTCTTCGAGGTCGAAGGAGACGCCGCGCACGGCATCCACTCGACCCGCTTCGGAGGCGAAACTGACCTTAAGGTCACGGACGGAGAGAATCGGAGCGGTCATGCGCGTCCTCCTGCAGCCGAGGTCGGGTCGAGCGCATCGCGCAGGCCGTCGGCGATCAAAGCCATCGACACGGTGAGCAGGGTGAGCGCACCGGCCGGGAAATAGAACAGCCAAGGCGCACTCGTGATGGTGTTGGCGCCCGAGCCGATGAGGGAGCCCAGCGAGACATCAGGGATCTTCACGCCGAAGCCGAGGAACGAAAGCCCCGTCTCGGTCATGACGGCGGTGACGACGCCGAGCGTGAAGTTGATGACGAGAAGCGAACCGATGTTCGGCAGCAGGTGGCGCATCACGATCTTCATGCCGGGAACGCCCATGTAGCGCGCGGCGTGCACGTACTCGCGCTCGCGCAGCGAGAGGGAGACGGTCCAGATGACGCGCGCCGGGAAGAACCAGCCCGTCAGCACCATGATCAGCGAGATCACCCGCCAGTCACCACCCGCGTCGTTCGACACCAGCGACAGGATCAGGAAGACCGGGATCACCATCAGGAAGTGGATGACGAGCAGCGTCGTGCGCTCGACGAGACCGCCGAAGTATGCCGCCGCGGTGCCGACGAGCGCGGACAGCACGGTCGTGCCGATCGACACGATGAGTGCGATGAGCAGGGACCGCTGCAGACCGATGGCGACCTGGGCGAACGTGTCGTTTCCGGCGCTCGTGGTGCCGAACCAGTGCTCCGCCGACGGGGGAGTGCCGATGTTGAGGAAGTCGAGCTCGATGTGGTCGTAGCGGGCCACAAGCGGGCCGATGATCGCGAACAGCACGAGCGCGATGAAGATGAACACACCCACCACGGCCGGCTTGTTGCGCATGAAGCGCTTCGAGTACAGCTCCCACTTCGACATGCGGCGACGCGGTGCGGGAGCAGCGGCGACCGCTGTGGCATCCGCGGAATCGATGATCTTCTCGTCAGTCATGTCAGCTCACCCGCACTCGGGGATCGAGGACCACGACGGTGATGTCGGCGAGAATCGCGCCGATCGCCGTCAGGACGGCGCCGAACGCCGCAATGGCCACAGTGGCGTGGATGTCGTTCTTGCTTAGGGCGTCGATGAAGTATCGGCCCATGCCGTTCCAGGCGAAGATCGTCTCGGTCAGGATCGCGCCGGTGAAGACGGCCGGGATCGTGAAGGCGACCTGCGTGGCGACGGGGATGAGCGACGTGCGCAGAGCGTGTTTGCGGATCGCCTGCTGTTTCGTCAGACCTTTCGCCCGCGCCGTGCGCACATAGTCCGCGTTGATGTTGTCCAGCAGCAGCGAGCGCTGCAGGAAGTGGATGCTCGCATAGCCGACCAGCACGAGGGCGATCGTGGGCAGGATCAGGTGCTGCAACGCATCTATGAGGACGGGGAAGAACCCAGTGACTCCCTTGGATGACGAGCCGGTCACGTAGAAGATGCGGAATCCGGCGAGGTCGTTGATGTTGATCGCCAGCAGGACGATGCCGAGGGCCGCGACCACGATGTTGATGTTCATCGTGATGATCGAGGTGGCCTGACCGATGCGGTCGGCGAGCTTGTACTGGCGCGAAGCCGTGTACACGCCGATCGCGATACCGAGGATCGTCGTGATGATCGTCGCGCCGAGCACGAGTTCCGCGCTGACCCACATGCGGTACGCGACCTGATCATTGACCGACTGTCCGACCGGGCTGACGCCCCAGTCCCAGCGGAAGATGATCCCGCTGAACCAGTTCCACCACCGTTCGGCGAGGGGAACGGTATCGCTCAGATTTCGCGGCGTGAGCGTCTGAACGATCTGCTCTTCGGTTGCGGGCGGGCGGCGGCCGACGAAGTTGCTGCGCGGGTCAAGGAACCCCCACGCCAGGAAGTACGTGATGTTGGTCGCCACCACGATCATGAGCAACCAACCGAACAGGCGGCGCAACAGGTACTTGATCAAGGTGGATGTTCTTTCTCTCTCACAGACGTCATCGGGATCGCCGATAACACACTGAGAATGGGTACTTGTAGGTACAAGCCCTGTGACGAGTCGGCGACGTTGCAGACTCGCTGCGAGGACGTTACTGAGTCATGGCGAAGATGACACTCAGTGCCATCGCAACCTTGGGGACACTATCACTTCTCTCTTGGAATCGAGGTTGACGCCGCGCCACGGTACTCTGGATTGGATATGTCACCACGTGCTTCCACCCCCCTGAGTCCGGCTGCAACGCCGCCTGCGCAGATCCGCAATTTCTGCATCATCGCGCACATCGACCACGGCAAATCGACTCTTGCCGACCGGATGCTCCAGATCACCGGTGTCGTCTCCGACCGTGACATGCGAGCGCAGTACCTCGACCGCATGGACATCGAACGCGAGCGCGGCATCACGATCAAGAGCCAGGCGGTGCGCATGCCCTGGTCTGCGGGCGGTGAGACCTTCGCGCTCAACATGATCGACACCCCGGGCCACGTGGACTTCACGTACGAGGTGTCCCGTTCGCTCGCGGCCTGTGAGGGCGCGATCCTCCTCGTCGACGCGGCGCAGGGGATCGAAGCCCAGACCCTGGCGAACCTCTACCTCGCGCTCGAGAACGACCTGCACATCATCCCTGTGCTGAACAAGATCGATCTGCCCGCGGCCGACCCCGAGAAGTTCGCGAAAGAGCTCGCCTCACTCATCGGCGGTCACCCCGATGACGTCCTCCGCGTCTCGGGCAAGACCGGTGTCGGCGTCGAAGATCTGCTCGATCGCATCGTCGAGCAGATTCCCGCGCCGAAGGGCGACCCGGATGCCCCGGCGCGCGCCATGATCTTCGACTCCGTGTACGACTCGTACCGCGGCGTGGTCACGTACGTGCGCATGGTCGACGGCAAGCTGGAGCCGCGCGAGCGCATCCAGATGATGTCGACGCGTGCCACGCACGAACTCCTCGAGATCGGTGTGTCCAGCCCCGAGCCGATCCCCACGAAGGGACTCGGCGTCGGTGAGGTCGGCTACCTGATCACCGGCGTGAAGGATGTGCGCCAGTCGAAGGTCGGCGACACCGTGACGACGCTGCGAAAGCCGGCGGAGGAGTCGCTTCCCGGCTACACCGACCCGAAGCCCATGGTCTATTCGGGGCTGTACCCGATCGACGGAAGCGACTACGCGGACCTGCGTGAGGCGCTCGACAAGCTCAAGCTGTCGGATGCGTCACTCGTCTACGAGCCCGAGACATCCGTCGCGCTCGGCTTCGGCTTCCGCTGTGGGTTCCTGGGGCTCCTGCACCTCGAGATCATCACTGAGCGCCTGAGCCGCGAGTTCGGTCTGGATCTCATCACCACGGCACCGAGCGTGATCTACGAGGTCACGACCGACACCGGTGAGAAGGTCACCGTGACGAACCCGAGCGAGTACCCGGACGGCCGGGTCGCCTCCGTGGCAGAGCCTGTGGTGAAGGTCGCGATCCTGCTGCCGAAGGACTACGTCGGAACGGTCATGGAACTCTGCCAGTCGCGCCGCGGATCGCTGCTGGGCATGGAGTACTTCAGCGAAGAGCGCGTCGAGCTGCGCTACAACATGCCGCTCGGCGAGATCGTCTTCGACTTCTTCGATCACCTGAAGTCGAAGACGCAGGGGTACGCGAGCCTCGACTACGAGCCCGCGGGCCAGCAGACCGCAGATCTTGTGAAGGTCGACGTGCTGCTGCAGGGCGACAAGGTCGACGCGTTCAGCGCGATCGTGCACCGTGACAAGGCGTACGCCTACGGCACGCTCATGACGGAGCGTCTGCGCAAGCTCATCCCGCGTCAGAACTTCGAAGTGCCGATCCAGGCGGCGATCGGTGCCCGCATCATCGCCCGCGAGACCATCCGCGCCCTGCGCAAGGACGTTCTCGCCAAGTGCTACGGCGGTGACATCAGCCGCAAGCGCAAGCTCCTCGAGAAGCAGAAGGAGGGCAAGAAGCGCATGAAGATGGTCGGCCGCGTCGAGGTTCCGCAGGAGGCGTTCATCGCCGCGCTGTCGGGTGACGTCGAAGGCAAAGACAAGAAGTAGTGGTCGTGTGGCCTGACGTCCTCGGCGTCGGGCCGCGTGTCCGGTGTCTGCTCAGGTGAGCCCAAGTAGTCTGGAGAACATGCGTCGCGGAACATTCCGAGCTGGGACGGTGGACTATGCCGCCGTCGGTGCCACTCATGCGCCGGATCTGATGCAGTATCCGCCGGAGCACAGCATTCCCGCGGAGGAATCGTGGCGCATCGGCAGCGGCGAGGAGCGATTCCAGATCGCCGGTGAGGCGCTGCTGTCCTGGACCGCCCAGCGTGCGGCAGGACTCTCCCTGCAGGATGTCCGCCCCGCTGCCGGACCGGCCTACGCGGGGGTCACCTTTGACGAAGAGGGCACGCCGATCGCGCCGAGCACGCGCGATGTCGAGCAGCGCTTCGATGCGGAGGGGACACCGTTCGTCGGTCCCGGAATGACGATCCGCCTGGACGGGCGCGTCGGGGGGATGCGTGCGGACGCGGAGCTTCGTGTGATCTCGGTCACGGAAGAGCGCCGCCACATCGGCTTCGTTCTCGGCACGGTGGGGGACTCGGTCGTCAGCGGCGAGGAGTCTTTCGACCTGCAGTGGCGTGAAGACACCGACGAGGTGTGGTTCACCGTGCGCGCGTTCGACGCGCCGGTCGGGCTTCTGTACCGCGTGCTCCCGGCGCTCGTGAAGCGCCGCCGCCGCGAGCTCTTCGCACGTTATCTGCGTGCGATCTCTCCGCTGTACGCGACTCCGCTCTGATGGCCGGAGCACTGCCGCAGGGAGATCCCGCACCGACGGATGGGCGTCTCCCCGCTGATCTGCGCATCGACGCGGACGCGCCGTTCTCGGCCTACCTCCATGTGCCTTTCTGCCGTGTGCGCTGCGGCTACTGCGACTTCAACACGTACACCTCGTCCGAGCTTCAGGGCGCGCGTCAGGACACTTACGCCGACACGCTCATCTCCGAAATCGCGCTCGCCCGGTCGGTCCTCGACGAGGCGGGCGCGTTGCGTCCACTCGACACGGTCTTCTTCGGCGGTGGCACCCCTACCCTTCTTCCGGCGGGAGACCTGGGGCGGATGCTCCGCGCCGCCGTCGACGCCTTCGGAATCAGCCCCGGCGCGGAGGTCACGGTCGAGGCGAACCCCGACACAGTGACGCCCGAGGTGGCCACGGAACTCGCCCGCGCGGGTGTGACCCGCATGTCGGTCGGCATGCAGTCGGCGGTGCCGCACGTGCTTGCCGCCCTCGATCGTACGCACCGCCCCGAGAACGTGCGCACGGCCGTCGAAGCCGGCCGTGCCGCGGGTCTCGACGTGAGCGTGGACCTCATCTACGGCGCACCCGGGGAGTCGCTGGAAGACTGGAGACTGTCCCTTGAGACCGCGTTGGAGCTGGCTCCGGATCACATCTCTGCCTACGCCCTCATCATCGAGGACGGCACGAAGCTCGCCCGCCAGATCCGCCGCGGCGAAGTGCCCGCACCGGACGACGACCTGCAGGCCGACATGTACGAGCTGGCCGATCAGCTGCTCGGGGATGCGGGCTTCTCCTGGTACGAGGTCAGCAACTGGGCGCGGACGCCTGAGCAGGAGTCGCGACACAACAGCGCCTATTGGCGGGGGACCGACTGGTGGGGATTCGGACCGGGCGCGCACAGCCATGTGGCCGGGCTGCGGTGGTGGAACGTCAAGCACCCGGCCGCGTACGCGACACGCCTCGCTGCGGGTGAGTCGCCGGCGGCGGGCCAGGAACGTCCGGATGCCACTGCAGTGGCACTTGAGCGTGTGCTGCTGCGTTCGCGCATGGCCGAGGGCCTGCCCATCGATGTGCTCTCCGCGACGCACCGCACCAAGGTGGCGGGCCTCATCGCAGACGGCTTGATCGATCCGGCATCCGCTCTGCGCGGTACGGTCGTGCTGACCCTTCGCGGACGGCTGCTCGCGGACGCGGTCGTCCGCGCTCTCACCGACTGAGCCGAGCGCGGCTCAGCGTGACCGCGCTGCCGGCAGCAGGTCGAGGGCGGCGGTGCGACGGGCAGAGACGTCACGGATCTCCTCGTCGTAGACACGGGTGATCCGCGAGGGCGCCCCGTACGGCGGCCAGACGGGGTCGCCGCCGAGGATGAAGCGCACCCAGTCGCCGTGCATCTGCTCGGCAAGAGTGTGCGGTGCGTCCGGACCGGCGAGGCGAATCGCATCATCCGTCTGCAGCGCGTCGAACACGAAGCCCAGTTCGAGCGCGTGGGCAGCGCCGAGATCGTGCAGCGGTGTCGTCCAGGCGAACTCGTACACGGAGGTCGGGGCGGTTCTCGCACTGGCCGTGCGGAGGGCAGGCGCCCGGAGCAGGACATCCGTTGCGAGCTGCCCGAAGATCTCGCCGGTCGTCGCTTCGGGAAACTCGCGGCGGTACGCGCGCACGGCGGACCGGGAGATTCCGAGAGCGAGTCGCGCGAGCAGCAGCTGGAGGGGACGGATGCGGGAGAGGGCTTCGGGCGCGAACCAGAGGCGGTACTCCTCGGTGTTCGTGCCGATCAGCACAGGGATCTGCGCGTCGCGCAGGGCCTCCTCCGGCGAGCGGGGGAGCGAGGTCGCGTCGAGGCACAGCAGGTACCCTGGCGCCCCTCGCAGGGGTGTGCTTCCGGCGGATTGCGCCTGGCGCGCGTCGAGAAGCTGGTCAGGGGTGAGGGCGCGGAAATCCTCGACGGTCGCGGACACGCCGAGTCGTTTCGCGAGTGCTGCGGTCACGCGCCCCGCCTTCGCCGGGCTGTCGGCCGAGAGGGGGCCGCTCTGCACGATCAGGGCCGCCGGGATCTCGGCGGTGTCGGGTCGGGCGAGCAGCGCGGCAGCGAGCGCACCGCCCGCGGATTCACCCATGACGGTGATGCGGGTCGGGTCTCCGCCGAATGCTGCGATCTCCGCGTGTGTCCAGCGCAGAGCGGCTGCGGCATCCGAGAGACCGAGGTTGCGCGGTGCCCCCTCGAGCACCGAGAAGCCCTCCGCGCCGAGACGGTACCCTGCCGAGACGAAGATGACGCCGTCGCGCGCGAACGCCGTGCCGTCGTAGAGCGGAAGCGCCGTCGTGCCGCGCTCGAAGGCACCGCCGTGCAGCCAGAACACGACGGGGAGGTGCTGCGCGTCGCGTGGCGCCCAGACGTTCACCGTCAGTACGTCCTCTCCGGTGATGGTCACCGTGGGCAGCAGAGCCTGCAGGCGCCCCTGATAGGGACGCTGCGGCGGAGTGGCTCCGAAGGTGCTGGCATCGCGCACGCCGCTCCTGGCCTCCGGCGCCTGAGGTTCCGCGAAGCGACGCGCGCCGAACGGGGGCGCGGCGTAGGGGATCCCGAGGAATCGGTCGATTCCGTCTCGGCTCTCTCCCTCGATCTCTCCTGTCGACACACGGACACGCGGGCGCTGGGGGCTCATGGCCACATCGTAGGGGTAGGCGCGTCGGCTCGGCCAGCGTCCAGCACCGCGCGCTAAGATTGGCACTCAGAGGTGGGGAGTGCCAATGTGCTCCTGTGGTCGGAATGCACCCGAGAGGAGGGGCGATGGTCAGCGAACGAGGTCTGCAGGTTCTTCGTGCGATCGTGCAGGACTACGTGGCATCCCATGAGCCGGTCGGCAGCAAGTCCATCGTCGAGCGACACTCCTTCGGCGTCTCGGCGGCCACCATCCGCAACGACATGGCGCTGCTCGAAGACGAAGAGCTGATCACGGCCCCCCACACGTCATCGGGCCGAGTGCCCACTGACAAGGGCTATCGGGTCTTCGTCGATCACCTCGCGCAGGTACGGCCGCTCTCGACGGCGCAGCGCTCCGCGATCTCAAGTTTTCTCACGGAACCCACCGACCTCGACGATCTGATGATCCGCACGGTGCGCGTGCTCACCCAGCTCACCGGGCAGGTCGCGCTTGCGCAGTACCCGTCGTTCGCGCGTGCGCACGTGACGCATGTCGAGCTCGTGTCGCTGGCGCCCAATCGCCTGCTGGTGATTCTCGTGACAGATGCGGGCGGGGTCTCGCAGCGCATCGTGCCGTTGCCCGTCGAGCTCGACGAGACCGATCTCGCCGCGCTGCGGATCCGTCTGACGGGGACGTTGACCGGCAGCTCGGTGCGCGATGGCTCCGAGTGTCTCACGGCGCTGCAGAACGAAGTCGGTCCGGCGCGCACGACCGCGGCGATGTCGGCGTTGGCGAAGGCGATCGGCGAAGAACTCGCGGAGTTCCGTCAGGAGCGCCTCGTGATGGCCGGGGCAGCGACGCTGGCCCGACGGGAGCAGGACTTCCGCGGCAGCATCCATCCGCTGCTGGAGGCGATCGAAGAGCAGGTGACCCTCCTGCGTCTGATGCGTGAGATGGTCGCCGACGAGCACGGCCTCGCGGCGAGCATCGGCGCAGAGAACGAGGCCTTCGGCCTGCCCGAGGCTTCGATCGTCGCGAGCGACTATCAGACACACGGGGGAACGGCACGCGTCGGGGTCATGGGTCCGACGCGCATGGACTATCCGAGCAACTTCGCCGCAGCGCGGGCCGTCGCCCGCTACCTGTCGCGGATGCTCGAAGACGATGAGACGGGCCGCTGAGCGGCACGTGAGACGGCCCCGCATGCCGGGGCGTTGGAAAGGGAGAAGTGGCTGATCACTACGAGATCCTCGGAGTCTCTCGCGAGGCGACCGAGGAAGAGATCAAGAAGGCGTATCGCAAGCTGGCGCGCCAGCTGCACCCGGATGTGAATCCCGGTGAGGATGCGGCTGAGCGCTTCAAGCTCGTGACGCACGCCTACGACGTGCTCAGCAACGCCGAGTCGCGTCGCCGCTACGACATGGGCGGCGATTCCGCCGGCGGCAACTTCGGCAATTTCGGTGGCTTCGGCGACATCTTCGAGACCTTCTTCGGGGCGGGCGGTGGCGGTCGTACGGCCCGACCGCGGTCTCGTCGTGAACGTGGCCAGGACGCCCTTGTTCGCATCAGCCTGGAGCTCGGCGATGTCGTGTTCGGCGTGCACAAGGACATCGAGGTCGACACCGCTGTGCTGTGTGAGACGTGTCAGGGCTCCTGCTGCCAGGAGGGCACGTCGCCGGTCACCTGCGACATCTGCAAGGGAAGCGGTCACGTGCAGCAGCAGGTGCGGAGTCTTCTCGGGAACGTCATCACGACGCAGCCCTGCGGTTCGTGCGAGGGCTACGGAACGACGATTCCCTACCCCTGTGCGACGTGCAGCGGGCAGGGCCGTGTGCGCTCGCGCCGCACGGTCGCACTTGACATCCCGGCGGGTGTCGAAGACGGTCTGCGTCTGCAGCTTCCTGGCTCCGGTGAGGTGGGCCGGGGCGGTGGGCCCAGCGGCGACCTGTACATCGAGGTCAGCGTCGCTCCGCACCCGACCTTCAGCCGCGAGGGCGACGATCTGCTCGCGACGCTCGAGGTGGCGATGAGCGATGCGATCCTCGGCACCACGACCACGATCGAGGGCCTGGACGGATCGGTCGATCTGGAGATCCGTGCGGGTCTGCAGTCCGGCGACGTCCTCACGATCAAGAACCGCGGAGTCACGCCCCTGCGCGGCACCCAGCGCGGCGATCTGCGGGTCGGTGTGCAGGTGGTGACGCCCACGCGTCTGGACTCGAAGCAGCGCAAGCTGATCGAAGACTTCGCCCGCACCTCGAAGGCACCGGCGCCCAAGCTCGCCGAGTTCCACCAGGGGCTGTTCTCGAAGCTGCGCGACCGCTTCCGGAACTCCTGAGCCATGGCTCTGCACTTCGTCACTGCGGATGCCTCCGCTGCGGCCGTCGGCGACACCGTGACCCTCACCGGGGCAGAGGCGAAGCATGCCGCTGTCGTGCGCCGTGTGCGCGTCGGCGAGCAGATCACGCTCGGCGACGGCTCGGGCGTATGGCTGAGCGGCGCTGCATCCCTCGTCGAAGCCACGCGTGTCGACGTGCAGATCACATCGCGGACCGAGGTCGAACGGCCGAGCCCGCAGCTGGTGCTCGTCCAGGCGCTGGCGAAGGGCGACCGCGACGAGTTGGCCGTGCAGGCCTCATGCGAGCTCGGTGTCGACGAGATCGTGCCCTGGCAGGCGGCCCGCAGCGTGTCGCGCTGGGAGGGGGCGAAGGCAGCCAAGGGGCGGGAACGCTGGGGGACGATCGTCCGTGAGGCAGCGAAGCAGGCCCATCGCGCATGGATTCCGACGGTCTCCGAGGTGCAGAGCACCGCGCAGCTCGCACAGCGGGCCAGCACGCAGCGGATGCTTCTTCTGGAGCCGTCCGCGACGATCAGACTCACCGAGCTCGAACTCGACGGCCGCGACATCGTGCTGGTGGTCGGGCCCGAAGGCGGCATCAGCGGGGACGAGCTTGAACGCCTCGAAGCGGCCGGCGCCGAGAGAGTCGTCCTCGGTGATGCTGTGCTGCGCACCTCCACGGCGGGGCCCGCCGCGATCGCGGTTCTCTCGGCTGCTCTCGGCCGCTGGTGATCCTGCCGTTCCGCTGGGCGCGTACCACCCGCGCAGGCCACATCGCGCCGATAGACTGGGCGCTATGACGGAACCTTCGATCTTCACGCGCATCCTGAACGGGGACATCCCCGGCGAGATCCTCGCGGAGACCGACCGCGTCTTCGCGATTCGCGACATCAACCCGCAGGCTCCCGTGCATCTGCTCGTCATCCCCAAGACCGAGCAGTATCGCAATGTGGTCGAGCTTGCCGCGGGCGACCCCGAGCTCCTCGGTGAGATCGTGTCGCTCTCGAACGATCTGGCGGCCACGCATGCCGACGGTGAGTTCCGGCTCGTCTTCAACACCGGAGCCCATGCCGGGCAGACGGTGTTCCACGTACACGCGCATGTGCTTGCCGGTGGTCTGAGTGAGGCGAGCGTCGGTGCCTGACCCGAAAGACGACCACGTCGTCGATCGGCTCTCCGCAGACGGCATCGCGATGGTGCGCCTCCTGGGGGCGCAAGACCGTCTGCTGAAGATGCTCGAGGCTCAGCATCCATCCGTCGATGTCCTGGTGCGCGGAAACGAGTTGACCCTCAGCGGTCCGGCAGCGGATGTCGCGGCCGCACGCACGCTGCTCGATGAGCTCATCGAGATGACGCGCTCGGGACACGACCTCGCGCCCGGTGATGTTGAGAACTCAGCGCGCATCCTGCAGCGCGACGCGGGGCCCCGGCCCAGCGAGGTGCTGAGCGAGCCGATCCTGACCTCGCGAGGCAAGGTCATCCGTGCGAAGACACTCGGCCAGAAAGAGTACGTCGATGCCATCGACGAGAACACGATCGTCTTCGGCATCGGTCCGGCCGGTACGGGCAAGACCTACCTCGCGATGGCGAAGGCCGTGCAGGCGCTGCAGCGCAAAGAGGTCGAGCGCATCATTCTGACGCGTCCGGCGGTCGAGGCGGGGGAGCGGCTCGGATTCCTTCCCGGCTCTCTCACCGACAAGATCGACCCCTACCTCCGGCCGCTCTACGACGCGCTCAACGAGATGATGGACCCGGAGATCGTGCCGCGGCTCATGGCCACCGGAACCATCGAGGTCGCCCCGCTCGCGTATATGCGTGGCCGCACGCTCAACGACTCCTTCGTCGTGCTCGACGAAGCCCAGAACACCACCCCCGAGCAGATGAAGATGTTCCTCACACGTCTCGGCTTCGGGTCGAAGATGGTCGTGACCGGCGACATCACGCAGATCGACCTGCCGCAGGGCGCATCGGGTCTGCGTCTCGTGACACGCGTGCTCAAAGACATCGACGACATCCACTTCTCTCGCCTGACGAGCGACGACGTCGTCCGCCACTCCCTGGTCGGACGCATCGTCGACGCCTACAGCGAGTACGACGAACAGCGCATGGCTGCGCGTCACGAGCGGGAGCAGGCGGCCGAGTTCGCCAACCGCGCAGAACGACGCGCAGGGATGCGTCCTGGAACACACGACCGCGCGCCGAAACGAGGACGCTCATGATCGAGATCAACAACGAATCGGCCATCGCCATCGATGAGACGGTGCTGCTGCGCCTGACCGATCACAACCTGGCCCAGCTCAACGTCAGTCCCGACGCCGATGTGGCGATCGTTCTCGTCGACGAGGGAGCGATGGAAGCGCTGCACGTGCAGTGGATGGACGAGCCCGGACCCACGGACGTTCTGAGCTTTCCCATGGACGAGCTGCGTCCCGGCACGATCGACCGCCCCACGCCACCTGGGCTGCTCGGTGACATCGTGCTGTGCCCGCAGGTGGCGGAGGGGCAGGCAGCGACCGCCGGCCACACGCTCATGGATGAGCTCATCCTGCTGACCACGCACGGCCTGCTGCACCTCCTCGGCTTCGACCACGCCGAGCCCGACGAAGAGCGGGAGATGTTCGGTCTGCAGCGGGAGCTCATTCTGAGCTTCGCCGCCGCAGAGCGCGAGCGAGATCGATGAACATCACTGCCGTCCTGCTGCTCGTCGCAGCGGTTCTTCTGGTTGCATTCGCCGGGCTGATGGCCGCGATCGATGCCGCATTCGGTGTCCGATCGCGCAGCGACCTGGAGGCCATGGGCGAGGACGGGCGGAACGCTCCCTCGCTCGCCCGGATCGCGGAGAACCCGGAGGTGCACACCAACGCGGTGTCGTTCATCCGGGTGCTCGCGGAAACGACGGCAGCTGTGCTCGTCACGGTCGCGTTCACCCTGTTCTTCGGGAACATCTGGTGGGCGATGCTCGCCGCCGCTGTGCTCATGACGGGCATCACCTTCGTCCTCGTAGGAGCGAGTCCGCGCTCATTCGGTCGCCAGCACGCCGATGCGATGCTGCGCGCCTGCGCGCCGCTGGTGCGCGGGATGCGCCTGATCCTGGGGCCACTCGCGCAGGGGCTCGTCGTCGTCGGGCGCCGTGTCACCCCGGGGGCGGGTCGCAGCACCTTCACCTCGGAGGAGCAGCTCCTCAGCATGGTCGATGAGGCCGCCTCGCATGATCTCATCGAGGACGACGACCGCGAACTGATCCACTCCGTCTTCGACTTCACCGACCAGTTCGTGCGCGCTGTCATGGTGCCGCGCACCGACATGGTGACAGTGGACGCGGACGCCACGACGAGCGAGGCGATGGGGCTGTTCCTCGATCGTGGAGTCTCGCGCATGCCTGTCGTCGACGATGAGGCGGATGACGTCGTCGGCGTGCTCTACCTGAAAGACCTCGTCCAGTTCGCGTTCCGCGACGAGGTCGGCTGGAAGACCGGCTCCGTGCGCACGATCGCACGCCCGGCCAGCTTCGTCCCCGAGTCGATGCGCGCAGAGACCCTGCTGCAGCAGATGAAGCGCGAAGCGGTCCACGTGTGTCTGGTCGTCGACGAGCACGGCGGGATCTCCGGCCTCGTCACCCTCGAAGACCTCATCGAGGAGCTCGTCGGCGAGATCGCAGACGAGTACGACCTGCCGTCGTCAGAGGTCGTCGCGCTGGACGACGGACGCTACCGCGTGAGTGCTCGCCTGAGCCTGGAAGATGTCGGTGACCTCTTCGGCATCGATCTCGAAGACGATGACGTCGACTCCATCGGCGGTCTGCTCGGCAAGGCGATCGGGCGCATCCCGCTGCCCGGCTCCACCGCGGTCGTCCGCGGTCTGGAACTCACCGGTGGCACCTCCCGCGGACGCGGACGCGGCCTTGCGACCGTCTTCGTCGCTCGCGCCGAAGACGAGAAGGAACAGGACACAGACCATGACTGAGCTCGACTCGGAGAACCGCAGCGGCTTCGTGACCTTCGTGGGTCGACCGAACGTCGGAAAGTCGACGCTCACGAACGCGCTCGTCGGCGAGAAGATCGCCATCACGAGCGCCAAGCCTCAGACGACGAGGCGTGCCATCCGAGGCATCCTCAACCGCCCCGGCGGACAGCTGGTAATCGTCGACACCCCCGGCATCCACAAGCCCCGCACGCTCCTCGGTGAGCGCTTGAACGACCTGGTCGAGCAGGTGCTCGGCGATGTCGATGTGATCGGCTTCTGCGTCCCTGCGAACGAGAAGATCGGTCCCGGTGACCGACGGATCGCGGCGTCCCTCGACGGCTACCCGCGTGCGAAGAAGATCGCGATCGTGACGAAGGTCGATGTGGCCGGACGCGATGAGATCACCGAGCGCCTCATGGAGGTCGACGCGCTGCGCGAAGACTGGGCCGCGGTCATCCCGCTTTCGGCACTGACACGAGTGCAGCTCGACGTGCTTTCGGATGAGATCCTGCAGCTCATGCCGACCGGACCCGCGCTGTATGACGACGATGTCGTCACGGACGAGTCGACGGAAGACCGGATCGCCGAGATGATCCGCGAAGCGGCGCTCGAGGGCGTACGTGATGAGCTGCCGCACTCGATCGCCGTGGTCGTCGACGACATCGAGCCGCGGGAAGACTCGGATCTCACCGACATCCACGCCTCGATCGTCGTCGAGCGCGACAGCCAGAAGGCGATCATCATCGGCCACAAGGGCTCGCGTCTGCGCGACGTCGGCGCTCGAGCACGGGCCCAGATCGAGGACCTACTGGACACCCGTGTGTTCCTCAAGCTGCACGTGCGCGTCGCCAAGGAATGGCAGCGCGACCCCAAGCAGCTGGGGCGTCTCGGATTCTGAGCGAGGCGGATCGCCGGCGTACGGTCGTCACTCGACCGGGCTGAGCGCGCTGGTGATGCGCACAAGCCCCGGACCGAACACAGCGTCGGCTGCCCGTTGCAGTGTGCCGTCGTCCCAGATGACACTGATCCTCAGGTAGCCCCACCCCAGGTCGGGCACTGAAATCAGCATGTCTTGCGCGCCCAGGAGCCGCTCCTGAATGCTGAGGAGTGTCGCTTCGTCACCGTGTCCGCCGAACTCCGTCTCAGTGAGGTGAGGCGGCGGCGAGGGAGTGTCGGAGACCTCGAGCTGCGCACCATCGAACGTGCCAGATACGGCGTACGGACCGCCGAAGCGGACACCGCGGACCTCTTCCCACCCATCCACGGCTTCCCACTCCCACCCTGAGAGCACGAGTCCGCCGACGCACTGCGGAGGGAGGGACTGCAGCTCACCCGCGAGGCAGAGTTGCGGGCCCCCGTCGCGCTCGATCACCGTTCCCCACCCCTGCACCTCTCCTGAGGGCAGTGTCGGCTCCGGGGATCCGAGAAGCGAGGCCAAGGTCGGAGCTGGTGGAGTCTCGTCACCCGTGCCCTCCAGCAATGGACGGACGATCACGGCCCCTGCGCCATGCTCCTCGTCGAAGGCACGCTGCAGCGCACCGTCATCCCAGATCACGCGCACCAGTGCGCGGCCGTTCTCCAGCGTGGTCGCGACGTAGCCGTCGCCGAGGAGCTCGTGTGCGTGGGCCTCCACGGCGGATGCCGCGACCAAAGGTCCGGGCTCCACCGGGACGGGGAAGTCGCGTCCCGCATCCATCTCATACGGGGGAGGCGCGCTCGTCACGGTGAGGGCAGTGCCATCGAACCTGCCACGGATCACGCAGAAGCGTCCTTCGGAAGCCTGCAGGCCACCCCACGTCACCTCGTTCGTCGTCTCGACTCCCTCGAGTCCCTCCCAGGACCATCCCCGCAGCGGGAGAGCCCCAGCACAGTCGTTCAGGGGATCAGTGTCCGGCGCGGCATCCAGACAGATCACGGTTGAGTCGTCTCGTTCGATGACCGGACCGCGTGCAACCACCTCATTCGAGGGAGGCGCCGCGGGCACCCACGTGGCGAGCGGGGCGTCGGCGCCGGTGGCCGCGGACAGTGCCGGTGCCGGCTGGCATGCCGTCACCGTGCTGACGAGAGCAGCGATCGCCGCCGCAGCGAGCGCACGTCGAGGAAGCCAGGTGAAGGGAGCCATATCTGGGAGTGTCCGATTGGAGCGGAACGTTACCGACGCTGCGTGACAGCGAAGCGGAATCCGGCTGTTATCATGGTCGCATGCGCTTTGGCGGTCTGCTTCTTCTTAGCTGCCGCGACGAGTCCTAATACAGGGCCTTCCTCGTCGCGGCGCTTGTGTTGGCCCCACACATTTTTGACGAAGAGAAGTAGCCATCATGAAGAACACTCAGCGCCCCTCCGCGATGCCGGTCCACAAGTACCGTCCGTATCACGAGCAGCTTCGCGTCGACCTGCCGGATCGCACCTGGCCCGATGCCCGAATCACCGAGGCACCCCGCTGGTGTGCGGTTGACCTGCGCGACGGCAATCAGGCCCTGATCGACCCGATGTCGCCCGAGCGCAAGCGCGTGATGTTCGACCTGCTGGTGAGCATGGGCTACAAGGAGATCGAGGTCGGCTTCCCTTCGGCGAGCCAGACGGACTTCGACTTCGTCCGCCACCTGATCGACGACAACGTCATCCCCGACGACGTGACGATCCAGGTGCTGACGCAGGCACGCGAGCATCTGATCGCGCGTACCTACGAGGCGATCGCCGGCGCGAAGCAGGCCATCGTTCATCTGTACAACTCGACGAGCGTGCTGCAGCGCGATGTGGTCTTCCGCACCGACAAGCAGGGCATCATCGACATCGCGCTGGAAGGTGCCCGCCTGTGTCGGGAGTTCGAGAAGCGCATCCCCGAGACGCAGGTCTTCTACGAGTACTCGCCCGAGAGTTACACGGGTACAGAGCTCGAGTTCGCGGCAGACATCTGCAACCAGGTGATCGAGGTCTTCGAGCCGACCCCCGACCGCAAGGTCATCATCAACCTGCCTTCCACGGTCGAGATGTCCTCGCCGAACGTCTACGCCGACTCCATCGAGTGGATGAGCCGTCACCTGAACCACCGCGAGAACATCATCATCTCGCTGCACCCGCACAACGACCGGGGCACGGCGATCGCTGCGGCCGAACTCGGATACATGGCAGGCGCGGACCGCATTGAAGGATGCCTGTTCGGCAACGGCGAGCGCACCGGCAACGTCGACCTGGTCGCGCTGGGAATCAACATGTTCACGCAGGGCATCGACCCCCAGATCGACTTCAGCGACATCGATCAGGTCAAGCGCACCGTCGAGTACTGCAATCAGCTGCCGGTGCCGGAGCGCAGCCCCTGGGCGGGTGACCTGGTCTTCACCGCGTTCAGCGGGTCGCACCAGGACGCGATCAAGAAGGGCTTCGAGGCCATGGCGGCGACTGCGGCCGAGAAGGGCGTCACGGTCGACGAGATCGAGTGGGCCGTGCCGTATCTGCCCGTTGATCCGAAGGATCTGGGGCGCTCGTACGAGGCCGTCATCCGTGTGAACTCGCAGTCCGGAAAGGGCGGGGTGGCCTATCTGCTGAAGACGGACCACGCGATCGACCTTCCGCGCAAGCTGCAGATCGAGTTCTCCGGTGTCGTCCAGGCGAAGACCGATGCCGAGGGTGGCGAGGTCACGAGCGAGCAGATCTGGAACATCTTCACGGATGAGTACCTGCCGGCAGATGACGCGGACGCCCGCTGGGGTCGTTTCGAACTGTTGGGCACAGAGACGCGCAGCGACATGTCCGGTGCGGTGTCGCTCGATGTCGTGTTGCGTGACGACGACGAACGGCAGACGGCCTCGGCTCAGGGCAACGGCCCGGTGGCAGCTTTCGTCGAGATCCTGCGCGGCCAGGGCTTCGACATCACCGTCTACGACTATGTGGAGCACGCCCTCAGCTCGGGTGGCGACGCGCAGGCCGCCGCGTACGTCGAGCTGCAGGTCGGTGACCAGCGTCTCTGGGGCGTTGGCATCGACAGTGACATCTCGACGGCCTCGCTCAAGGCGATCGTTTCGGGCGTGAACCGCTCGATCCGCAGCCGAGACCGCGAGTTGGCGTCGGTCTGAGACAACGAGAAGAGGGCGGATGCCGCGCAGCATCCGCCCTCTTTCGCGTCGACGTCACGGCTTGATGATCGGTATCATCCCCGTCTCCGCGGCGACCTTGCGGCGGTATAGACGGCGCTGCTCCGGCAGTGAGAGATCGAAGATCACGGCCAGGACGCGAATGACGGCGGTCACGACGATGCCGACGATGCCGGCGATGACGAGATCAAGGCCCAGCGCGTAAGCGCTGACGATCACGATGCTTCCCGCGGCTGCCGCGACGGCGTAGAGCGAGCCGACGTGCATGATCGCCACGGGAAGACCCATGATCACATCGCGCAGGATGCTGCCGCCGACGGCAGCGCAGACGCCGATGAACACGGCGGGCACCGGAGGGACACCCAGCCCGATGGCCTTGCTGGTGCCGAATGCGCCGAACATGCCGATCACGATGGCGTCCAGACCGACGATCACTCCGTTGGCGCGGTTGAGCAGTCCTGCCAGGAGCATGCCGATGATGGCGGCGCCGGTCGCCGTGAGCAGGTACCAGTTGCTCTGCAGCGTCGCGGGGGGAAGCCCCAGCATGAGGTCGCGGATGAGACCACCGCCCATGCCGATCAGGATGCCTATGATCGCGACCCCCAACAGGTCGAGTCGCCGTTGCCCCTGGAAACCGGAGGCGAACATCGCACCCTGTACGCCACCGAGGCCGACGCCCAGGAGGTCTGCCCAGAGCGGAATCGTGAAGAGCGGTTCAGTCACCCCTCTATTGTCCGGGGTGCGAGGGATAATCGAGTAATGCCCACATACCGTGACGAAGCAGTGATCCTGCGCACCCACAAGCTGGGTGAAGCCGATCGCATCGTCACCATGCTCTCGCGACGGCACGGCAAGATCCGTGCGGTCGCCAAGGGCGTGCGCCGCACATCATCGAAGTTCGGCTCGCGTCTGGAACCCTTCATGGTCGCCGACGTGCAGCTCTACCAGGGGCGCTCGCTCGACATCGTGCAGCAGGCCGAGTCCTTGGGCGCCTACGGCGCCGACATCGTCGTGCACTACGACCGATTCACCTCCGCGAACGCGATGGTCGAGACGGCAGATCGCATGAGCGACGCGGAGGCGACGCCGGAGCAGTACCTGCTCCTCGTGGGTGGTCTGCGAGCGCTTGCGCGCGGCGAGCATGCGGCGCGCAGCATCCTGGATTCCTATCTGCTGCGTGTCATGGCGCTGTCCGGCTGGGCGCCCGCGCTCGGTGACTGTGCTCGATGCGCGCGCACCGGGCCGCATCCGATGTTCGTCGCCCAACTGGGCGGAACGGTGTGCACGGACTGTGCGCCCGCGGGCAGCGCCCGGATCAAACCTGCGACCCTGTCGCTCCTGCATGCACTGGTCGCGGGAGACTGGCAGAGCGTTGATGGTGCGTCGCCGACGGAGCACGCGGCGGCTTCCGGCCTCGTCTCGGCCTACGCGCAATGGCACATGGAGCGCGGCATCCGCTCGCTCGCACACGTGGAAGGAACACTGTGAGCCCCAAGCCCTACACGCACAAGGATGCTGTGGCCTATCGCCCCCTTGACTGGACGGGCGTCTACCCACCGGCGTTCCCCACCGCCGGGGTCCCCGAACACATCGCGATCGTCATGGATGGCAACGGGCGCTGGGCGAACCGTCGCGGGCTCAACCGGATCGAAGGACACAAGGCCGGCGAGGAGGTGCTCCTGGACGTCGTCGCTGGCGCCATCCAGGCGGGCGTGAAGCATCTCTCCGTCTATGCGTTCTCGACCGAGAACTGGGCGCGTTCCCCCGAGGAGGTGCGCTTTCTCATGGGCTACAACCGTGACGTGCTCCACCGCCGACGCGATCAGCTCAACGAGTGGGGTGTGCGTGTGCGCTGGGCCGGACGCAAGCCGCGCCTCTGGGGATCGGTCATCAAAGAGCTGCAGTACGCCGAAGAGCTCACGCGGGGCAACGACACCCTCACACTGACGATGTGCGTCAACTACGGCGGGCGCGTCGAACTCGTCGATGCGATGCGTGCGATGGCCGAGGACGTCAAGGCCGGGCGGCTGAAGCCCAGTGCGATCACCGAGAAGCAGATCCGCAAGAACCTCTACGTGCCGGACATGCCGGACGTCGATCTGTTCCTGCGGAGCTCGGGGGAGCAGCGCACCTCCAACTTCCTGCTGTGGCAGTCCGCCTACGCCGAGATGGTTTTCCTCGACACGCTGTGGCCGGACTTCTCCCGGTCGGAGCTGTGGCGGGCGATCGGCATCTACCTGTCGCGCGATCGGCGCTTCGGCGGGGCGATCAACACCCCTGACGCCTCCGCCTGACGGAGCAACCAGCGCTCGGTCTCGCGCGGATGCCGGAGGCGGACGATCGTGAGGGTGGGGAACTGCTCCTCGCGATCCGGCATCCGCTCTGTCCAGAACCTGCGCGTCTTCGTCTGCCAGGCGAGGATGTTCTCTGCGGGGTCACGTGTCGCGAATAGGCGCCAGAGGGGTTTCTCGACGTTGCCGTTGTACATGCGCGTGCGGAGCACGCTGCGCAGGAACGTGCGTCGCAGCAGGCGCCAGCGCACGATATGCCACGGATAGTCAAGCCACAGCGCAAGCTCCGCCCGCGGTGTCATGATCTCGTCCGTGCCCTTGCTCGTGTACTGCCACTCCGTCACCCAGCGGTCCGTCGCGGAGAAGGTTCGCACGTCGTCGAGGAACTCCGGGCGGGGCGTCCAGTCGGCCCCGTGGTGGAGCGCGTCGATCTCGTGGTGCTCCAGACCCCAGAGAGCGGCGATCCGCCCCGCGAGCGTCGTCTTTCCTGATCCGGTGACCCCGGCGATGAGCACGCGCCGCGGGGTGAGAGGAAGAGGGTCATCGCAGGAGAGCACCGAAGGATGCTAGCAAGGGAATACGTCATCGTTGCATGCGGTTGGATATGAATGTGACTGAACCCATCTCCATCGACATCTGGTCCGACATCGCCTGCCCGTGGTGCTACATCGGCAAGCGCAATCTTGAGAACGGGCTCGCGGCCGTGGCATCCGACGAGGACGCGCCGCAGGTCAGCGTCACCTTCCATTCTTTCGAGCTCTCGCCCGACACCCCCGTCGACTTCGACGGCGACGAGATCGACTTCCTCGCGGGGCACAAGGGCATGCCTCGTGAGCAGGTGCAGCAGATGCTCGACAACGTCACCGGCGTCGCGGCGAAGGCCGGGCTCGAGTACCGCTTCGACCTCCTGCAGCACACGAACACCGTGAAGGCGCACGAGCTCCTGCACCACGCCAAGGCGAAGGGACTGCAGCACGAGATGGAGGAGCGCCTCATGTCGGCGTACTTCACAGAAGGCAAGCACGTCGGTCGCGTCGATGACCTGGTGGAGCTCGCCGCGGAGGTTGGACTCGACGCCGCGGAGACGCGCGAGGCCCTCGAGTCTGCTCGTCACCTCGACGATGTCCGCGCGGACCAGGCGCAGGCTCGTGCCTACGGCATCCAGGGGGTGCCGTTCTTCGTGATCGACGGCCAGTACGGCATCAGCGGTGCGCAGCCCGCGGAAGCGTTCGAGAACGTTCTTCGCGACCTGTGGGCGCAGCGCCGCGGCGCTGTCGCGGCGTCCGCCGAGTAGACCAGACGAGAGGGGGGCGGCTCCGAGACCTCTCGGAGCCGCCCCCCTCTCGTCTGCCAGGAATCAGCGGGTCAGAGCGGCGTTGATCGCCGTCACGATCGCAGGATCGTCGGGGCGGGTCTTCGGGCGGAAACGCTGCACAGAGCCGTCTGCCGACACTAGGAACTTCTCGAAGTTCCATTCCACGCGACCGGTCTTGCCGGCGGCATCCGGAGTCTGCTTGAGCGTCTTGTAGAGCTCGGTGGCGTTCTTGCCGTTGACCTTGATCTTGTCGACGACCGGGAAAGTCACCCCGTAGGTCGTGGAGCAGAAGTCGAGGATTTGCTCGACCGACCCCGGCTCCTGACCGAGGAACTGGTTGCAGGGGAACCCGACGACCGTGAATCCGCGGTCTCCGAACTCGCGCTGCAGCTGTTCGAGCTGCTCGTACTGCGGCGTGAGCCCGCACCGGGAGGCGACGTTGACGACGAGGACCACGTCCGCTCCGAGATCGTCGAGGGTCTTCTCCGCGCCCGTGGCGTCGCGGAAGGGGATGCTGCGCAGTGCCGTTTCGCTCATGCTGACAGCCTAGAGCGGCTTCGCCCACTGAGGGCCGAGCGTCTGGGAGAATAGGGGAGTGACACTTGCCCCTGCTCCCGCCCGCTCGCTGCGCATCGGTCCTCTCGAGATCGATGTTCCGGTCGTCCTCGCGCCGATGGCCGGCATCACCAACACCGCGTTTCGACGACTGTGCCGTGAGTACGGAGCGGGTCTGTACGTCAGCGAGATGATCACCTCGCGGGCGCTCGTGGAGCGCAACGAGGTCACGATGCGCCTGATCCAGCACCACGAGAGCGAGACACCGCGGTCGATCCAGCTGTTCGGCGTCGATCCGAAGACGATCGCCGAGGCGGTGCGAATCATCGTCGCGGAAGACCACGCCGACCACATCGACCTCAACTTCGGCTGCCCGGTCCCGAAGGTCACCCGCAAGGGCGGGGGAGCAGCGCTGCCGTGGAAGAGCACGCTGTTCAACGACATCGTCACGCAGGCGGTGAAGGCCGCGGGCGACATCCCCCTCACGGTGAAGATGCGCAAGGGCATCGACAAGAACCACCTCACTTTCCTCGACGCCGGTCGTGCGGCTGAAGACGCGGGCGCTGCGGCGATCGCGCTGCACGCACGCACGGCGTCGGAGTACTACTCCGGGCATGCCGACTGGAACGCGATCGGTGAGCTGAAAGAGGCCATCACCTCGATCCCGGTGCTCGGCAACGGCGACATCTGGTCGGCCGACGACGCGGTGCGGATGATGGCCGAGACCGGATGCGACGGCGTCGTCGTCGGACGCGGATGCCTCGGGCGGCCCTGGCTCTTCGGTGAGCTCGCCGCTGCGTTCGATCCGACCGCCACGCCCAAGGACGGCCCCCTCGTCGATGCCACGCTCGCCTTCGTCGGCGCAGCATTCCGTCGGCATGCCGAACTGCTCGTCGAGTTCTTCGAGGACGAGGACCGCGGCTGCCGAGACATCCGCAAGCACGCGGCATGGTACTTCAAGGGATACCCCGTCGGCGGCGATCTCCGTGCGCAGCTCGCGCGCGTCTCGAGTCTCGCCGAGATCGACGACCTCGTCGGCCAGCTCGGCGATGCGCCCTACCCCGGCAGCGCCGCGGAAGGGCAGCGGGGTCGTGCGGGAACCCCGAAGCGCACGGCGCTGCCGGACGGATGGCTGGATTCGCGGGAGATCGGCGCAGATGCGTCCGACATGCTGCGCGGCGCGGAAGTCGAGAATAATGGTGGTTGACGGGTACGACGCCTCCGACGTCGAACGATTCATCCCGGAGCACCACCGATCCGAGCGTCCCGACTTCGCGCGCGATCGTGCCCGCGTCCTGCACTCCGCGGCGCTGCGGCGCCTCGCAGCCAAGACGCAGGTGCTGAGCCCCGCCAATCCCGTGGACTTCGCGCGCAACCGACTGACCCACTCCCTGGAGGTCGCGCAGGTCGGCCGCGAGCTCGCGACCCGGCTCGGTATCTCGCCGGATATCGTCGACACGGCGTGCCTGAGTCACGACCTGGGGCATCCGCCGTTCGGTCACAACGGCGAGCGCGCCCTCAACGAGTGGGCAGAGGACTTCGGCGGCTTCGAGGGAAATGCGCAGAGCCTGCGCATCCTCGTCCGCCTGGAGCCGAAGGTGTCCGCGGCAGACGGACGCAGCGTGGGGCTCAATCTCACACGCGCCAGCCTGGATGCGACCTGCAAGTATCCGTGGACGATCGACGAGCCGCTGCCGGATCCCGGCGGGCGGCTGAAGTTCGGTGTGTACCCCGATGACGAGGATGTCTTCCGCTGGATGCGTGACGGCGCCCCCGGCCGCGTCCGCTGCATCGAGGCAGAGGTCATGGACCTCTCCGACGACATCGGCTACTCCGTGCACGATTTCGAGGACGCCGTGACGAACGGCTACCTCGACCCCGCTCGACTCACCGACCCCGCGGAGCACGAGTCGCTCGTGACGGCGATCCAGCGCTGGGTCGGCTTTGACTTCTCGCGCGAAGAGCTCGAAGAGGCGCTCTTCCGTCTCACGAACCTGCCCACCTGGCTGCGGTCGTTCCGTGGGACGCGCACGGATCTGGCGCAGCTGAAGAACCTGACCTCCGATCTCATCGGGCGATTCGCCCGTGCCGCGACCAGCGCGACGCAGGAGCAGTACCCCGGCACACAGCTGACCCGCTACCGCGCCCACGTCGTGGTGCCACGCGTGGTCGAGGTCGAGATCGCTGTTCTCAAGGGGATCATCGGCGCGACTGTCGTCACGATCGATGGACGCAAGGAGCTCTACCGTGAGCAGCGTCGGGTGCTCAAGCGACTCGCGACGGCGATCTGGGACAACGGCCCGGACGCTCTCGAACCCGTGTTCGTCGCCGACTTCCACGCGGCCGCGACAGAAGACGCACGACGGCGCGTCATCGTCGATCAGGTCGCGAGCCTGACCGATCAGGTGGCGCTCGCCTGGCACTCTCGGCTCGTCGGCGAGATCGACGCCGCCACGATCGGAATCTGGTCGCCCGCGCAGACCGCCCCCGCCGGGGTGCGCTGATGGCTCGTATCCGCCAGACCGACATCGACGAGGTCAAGGCGCGGACGAACATCGCCGACATCGTGTCCGACCGCGTGGCCCTCAAGTCGGCGGGTGTCGGTTCACTGAAGGGCCTGTGCCCGTTCCATGACGAGAAGAGCCCGAGCTTCCACGTTCGTCCGCAGGTCGGCTACTACCACTGCTTCGGCTGCGGTGCCTCCGGAGACGTTTACTCGTTCCTGCGTGAGATGGACCATGTGAGCTTCACAGAGGCCGTGGAGCGTCTGGCCGGACGCATCGGCTACACCCTGCAGTACGAGGATGGAGGTGCGGCGCCCGAGACGAGCGGACGCAGTCGGCTCTATGCAGCGAACACGGCCGCGGCCGAGTTCTTCCGCGCGCAGCTCCTGTCTCCGGAGGCGGAGACGGCCCGGCGCTTCCTCGGCGAGCGTGGCTTCGACGCCGGTGCTGCCGCGCACTTCGGCGTGGGCTACGCGCCGCGCGGCTGGGACGGCATGCTCAAGGCGCTCAGCGCGCTGGGTTTCACTCGCGAGGAGCTCACCACCGCGGGGTTGGTCTCGGCCGGACAGCGAGGCGTGTACGACCGTTTTCGCGGACGCCTGGTCTGGCCGATTCGCGACGTCACCGGGCAGACCATCGGATTCGGCGCACGCAAGCTCTACGAGGATGATCAGGGACCGAAGTACCTGAACACGCCGGAGACTCCCATCTACAAGAAGGCGCAGGTCCTGTACGGACTTGACCTCGCGAAGCGCGACATTGCGCGCGGCGAGCCGCGTCGTGTCGTCGTGGTGGAGGGATACACCGACGTGATGGCCTGCCATCTGGCCGGCGTCACGACGGCGATCGCGACGTGTGGCACCGCATTCGGCACCGATCACATCAAGGTCCTGCGTCGTGTCATGGGCGACGACTCTGGGGCTGGCGAGGTGGTGTTCACCTTCGACGGTGATGAAGCCGGGCAGAAGGCAGCGCTGCGCGCGTTCACGGAGGACAACCGCTTCAATGCCCAGACGTTCGTCGCCGTCGCACCGGACGGTCTGGACCCCTGCGACCTGCGCCTGCAGCGCGGCGATGCGGCCGTGCGCGGGCTGCTGGAGCGCAAGGTGCCGATGTTCGAGTTCGTGATCGACCGTCGACTCGCAGCGTTCGACCTCGGTACGGCGGAGGGGCGTGTCGGCGCCCTCCGGGCAGCGGCGCCCATCGTGGCGGAGATCCGCGACCAGCTCCTGCTTCCCGAGTATGAGCGCATCCTCGCGCGCCGACTCGGCATGGATCCCACCGCTGTGCGCCGCGCTGTGCGCGGGGCTGCATCCGGCTCTCGTGCGACATCGTCTGAGCCCACTCCGCCCGCATCCGCGCAGGACGGAACGGATGCTGCGCTTCCGCCCGTGACTCTGCGGTCGCTGCCCTCCACTCCGGAGGTCGCGCTCGAGCGCGACGCTCTCATGGGGGTCCTGCAGTATGGGCACCGGATCGAACCCGAGCTGCTACGACGCGCACTGGCCTCGCCGTTCACGACACCTGCGTTCGAGGCGGTGCGGCAGGCGATCGCGGCCGTGCCGGACCATACGCGTGCGGGCTGGTCGATGCAGGCCGTCGACGCCGTGCGGGAGCCGTACCGCTCCATCGCCGGTGAACTCCTGATGCGCCCGTTCCCCGCCCGTGACGAGGAGGGCGCCGCCTACTCGGCGACCGATCTCGCACGAGGCCTCATCGTTCGCGACCTCGAGCGCGAGAAGCATGAACTGCTCGGCGCCATTCAGCGGGTTCCTGCCGATTCCGATGGCGGGCGTGCCCTGCGAGTGCGCTTGCGCGACATCGACGCCGAGCGGCAGCGTTTCGTCGAATCCTGACGTGCGCCTCCTGAGTCAGGCAGGATGGGAGCATGGCCGGAGCGGGGAAGACTGCAAGTGCGATCGAGTGCGTCGATCTGGTGATCGACCGACTGGGGCACTCGGGTGCCACCCGTGCCGTCGACGGAGTCACGTTCGTTCTGGACGCAGGAGAGGTCCTGTGCGTCTCGGGCGCCACGGGGTCCGGAAAGTCGACGCTGGTGAGCACGCTCGCCGGCGTCACAGATCCGTCCCTGCGGATCGTCGGGGGCGACGCCTACGTCTGCGGAATTCCGATTCGGCGCCCTGGGCGACGTCACCGCGAGCTCACCTACCTGAGCGGGTACGTCCCGCAGGCCGCGGGCAGCGAGCTTGCTCCGACGCTCAGCGTGCAGGAGATCATTGCTGAGCCGATCCTGCAGCGGGAGCGAAGGGTCAACACTCGGGCCCTCTCGATTCGCGTCGCCACCCTCCTCGACGAGCTGCATCTGCCTCTGGGAGCTGCTGCGAAGTTCCCGTATGAGCTGAGCGCCGGCATGCGTCAGCGGGTGGCGATCGCGCGCGCGTTCATGCTGCAGCCGAAGGTGCTCATCGCGGATGAGCCTCTCGCTGGGCTTGATCCCGACGTCCGCCCCGTGGTTGCCGAGGCGATCGTGCGGCGCTGTCGCGACGGCATGGCCGCGCTCCTCGTCACCAGTGACGACAGCCTCGTCCGGCATCTCGGAGCCGATCAGCTCATCCTGCGCGACGGACACGTCGTCGCCCAAGGAAGCGGTGGCTCTTTGACCTGGACTCCGGGTACGGAGACGCTCTCTGCGCCCTGAGGAGAGAAACCTCGGGCGTGTCGCGAAATGGACGTGCGGGAGGGGCCAAAGTGGCAAAAGTGGCTCTCAGAGTTTGCTACGATAAATGAGTTGCCCGCGCAGCGGAGAACATTCCTCGGTAGCTCAATTGGCAGAGCAGCCGGCTGTTAACCGGCAGGTTCTTGGTTCGAGTCCAAGCCGGGGAGCCAACAAAACCCCTGGAACTCTACGGAGTTCCAGGGGTTTTCCCTTTCCTTGCTGTAACCCTGTTGGGCAGCGTGCAGTCTTGCCGTGCACAGGAACGCGAAGAGGGGCGCCGTCCGAAGACGATGCCCCTCTCAGTGGTGGGAAACGCTTAGCGCGCGGCGCCCTTCAGCGAACCCGTGACGTCGCCGGCGGGGTCGTAGACCACGCACTGCACGATGCGGTCGTCGGCCTGTGCCCAGGTCTCTGCCGTCGGCTCGATCGTGTAGACCTCGAGCGCGGATGCGTCGTAGGCGATGCCAGCGAAAGTCTCGAATGCGGGAAGGCACTCGGCCTCGATGGCTGCGGAGAGGGCTTCCGTGGTCGGGAAATCGCCCTCGGGGAGCGTGAACTCCCAGTAGACCTCGTCGGCGTGCGGTTCCGCGCAGGGCACGACGTCGGCCTCGGAGATGACGCCGCCCTCGCTCTGGGGCATGCAGTCACCCACCTTGAGGGCGAAGATGTCGATGTTCGCGGACTCGGTGACGCTGCCGGAGTCGTCACGCTGCGCGTCGGTCTTTCCGACCTGCAGAAGATCGGTGAGTGCGCTGCAGCCCGTCAGCGACATGGCCAGTGCGAGTGCGGCGACCGTCAGACCGGCGGCGCGAGAAAAGGACTGAGCCTTCATGCTGTGATATATCCCCTCGGTGAAAAGAATGGGCGCTGGTCACCAGCGCCCATCCGAAGGTAGCGGGCGGAGGGGGGACGCCGCAATTCACCCGTCGATCGTTCAGCGGAACTTAGCTCTCGAGGTCGTCGACTCCGGGCATCCAGCTCGCGCCAGGGCGCCCCCAGCCGCGCTTGCGGGCGATCTTCTGCACCGTCTTCCAGTCGCCGTCATCGAGCCGGTCGACGTAGATGATGCCGTCGAGGTGGTCGAACTCATGCTGCAGGATACGTGCGCGCCACCCGTCGACCTCCAGGCGCACGGGCGCGCCATCGAGGTCGATGCCGGTCACGATGACCCGGTCGGAGCGACGCAGCGCGAAACGCTCGCCGGGGAACGACAGGCATCCCTCGGACTCCAGATCAGGATCGGGGGAGCCCGGCTCCAGCGGGACCATCCACAGCTCCGGGTTGATCACCTCACCGCGCCAGGGGCGCTCGTCGTCATCGACATACGAGTAGGTGAAGATGCGCAGGCCCACACCCACCTGCGGAGCCGCGAGACCCACGCCAGGCGCCGCATCCATCGTCTCGTACATGTCCGCGACCAGCGTGCGGATCTCGTCTGTGATCGTCTCGACACGGTCGGCGACAGAATGGAGGACAGGTTCGCCCAAGATGCAAATCGGAAGTACAGCCACGCCTTAACCCTAGTCGCCGAGGGTTGCCCGGTAAGGTCGGAGGGTGAGCTGGGACACATGGGTGCGAATGGCCGGAGCCGAAGAGGTGGGCGATCAACTTGTCGGCGCCTTCCAGAACCCCGGACTCCTCATGGGCATCCCGCTGGCGTTGGCCGGTGCGGTGTTCATGTCGCTGGGCGCACAGTATCAGCACCGCGGTGTCGAGAAGGTCGAACGGCTGAGCGGATCGGATGCCGCATCAGGACTCTCCATGACACAGCTGCGCGGTCTTCTGACGCGGCCGTCCTGGCTGCTTGGCACGCTCATGCTGGGCCTGGCGATCGTCTGTCAGCTCGCGGCGCTGTCGGTGGCACCCCTCATCGTGGTGCAGCCGCTCGGCGTGATCGCGCTCGTCATGACCACCCTGATCAACGCACGCATCTCCGGCCATACGCCGACTCGACGTTCTGTCATCGCGATCGCCGCCTGCGTCGGCGGTGTCTTCGTCTTCGTCGGCTTCGCTGCCGTGTATGCGACAGAGAGCGACATCACCGAGCGCCAGCTGTTCACGATCCTCGCGATCCTGCTGCTCGTGATCATCCTGCTGGGAGCCTGCTGGCTCATCCTGCGCCACCGCATGCGGGCACTCTTCTACGTCACCGGCGCCGGCATCCTCTACGGATTCGTCGCGACACTCGCGAAGGTCGTCATCAAGCGCATCCAGGCGCAGGACTTCGACTGGATCACCCTGATCTGCGTCGTCGCGCTCATCGCCGCGGCCGCGGTCGGCGCCTACTTCGTGCAGACTGCCTACGGATCGGGCCCGCCGGATCTCGTGATCGCGGGACTGACCGTGATCGACCCCATCATCGCGGTGCTGATCGGACTGCTCGTCCTCGGTGAGGCGTCCTCCGCACCCTGGGGAGTTCTCGTCGCCTTCGGAATCACGGGCGCGGTCGCCGTCTGGGGCGTCGTGAGTCTCACCCGGCACCACCCTCAGGTGCTCAGCGAGAGCCAGGAGCTGCCCATCACGCGCGGCAGCAACGGCGACGGCACCGCAACGACGAACGCCCCCTGATCATCAGGAGGCGTTCGCGCGGAAAGTCGTTCAGTATGCGGCGTCGATGAGATCCGGCTCCACCTTCGAGGCGGCAGCCTCATCCACGAAGAACACCGTGCGCTTGCGGCCCTTCGCGCCAGCAACCGGCACGCTCGTGTAGTTGGCACCTGCGAGAGCAAGCCCCAGTGCCGAGGCCTTCTCAGCGCCGGTCAGGACGAGCCAGACCCGCTTGGACGCGTTGATCACCGGGCGGGTTAACGTGACACGCTCCGGCGGGGGCTTCGGCGAGTTGCGAACAGGCACCGCCGCCACATCTGTCACGAGAATCTCGTCACGGTCCGGGAACAGTGAGGCGATGTGCGCATCCGGCCCGACCCCGAGGAAGCAGACCGCGAATGACGGCCAGGCCTGCTCGGGGGTGCCGAAACGCGCAAGGTCCGCTGCATAGGCCTCAGCAGCAGCATCCAGCGACAGACCGGAGTCGCTCGCTGCGACCTCATGAATGTTCCCTGCGGGGATGTCGATGTGGTCGAGCAGAGCGGTTCGCGCCTGAAGAGCGTTGCGCTCTGCATCGGCTGCGGGAACAAACCGCTCGTCGCCCCACCAGAAGTGCACGAGCGACCAGTCGATTCCTGCCGCATCCGGATGCTGCGCGACGGCGCGCAGGACGGCCGCTCCCATCGAACCCCCGGTGAGCGCAATATGCGCCAGTCGGCCGTCCGCGGTGCGCGCGCGCACGCGCACCAGGAACCGATCGGCGACCCGCTGCGCGAGCGCGGCGGGATCGCTGACCACAACGACACGCTTCTCTGACGAATCGCGACCCATCGGTCTACTCTCCCGACTCCGGCGCGGACAGGTTGTTCCAGCCCTCGGTGATGACGCGCCCGTACAGCACGTCCGGATCCAGTCGGCGCAGCTCTTCAGCGAGGCACTCGCGAAGCGTGCGCCGCGGGAGGTGCAGCTCGTGATCGGGCTGGCCGGGCTGTGTCAGCACGGCCGTTCCCGGAACAGGCCGCTCCAGCAGAATGTCGCCGCTCGCGCGCGTCAGACGCACCGACTTGATGCCCTCCTGCCAGACCTCGGGCTTCTCGTGAGACCAGCGCACGGGAACATCGAGAGCGAGCTGAAGCCAGCCTGCGAGCAGTGCCGTCGACGGCGACGCCGCGGATCCGCGCACCTCCACACCGGTGACGGTCTCGAACGGCGGCTGGTCAAGGACAGCGGCAAGCTGCTCACGCCAGTGCGTCAGGCGAGTCCACGCGAGATCGGTGTCACCGGGTGCGTGTGTGCGACCGAGTTCTGCGAGCCGGGAGGTGACGTCCTCGGCCGTTGCGGCATCGGTGATGCGACGCTGCGCGATGCGGCCCAGGGGAGAGGTGGCGGGATTCTCCGGCGCTTCCTCCGGCCACCATGCCACGACCGGAGCATCCGGCAGAAGCAGTCCGGTGACGAGGCTCTCTGCGTTCGCCGCGGCGTCGCCGAAGGCGTGCAGGACGACGACCTCGCTCGCGCCGGCATCTCCGCCCACGCGGATCTGGGCATCCAGACGCGCCTCGCCGTCGCTTGTGGTGAGCACGATGACGCGCATCGGGTGTTCGCGGGACGCGTCGTTCGCCGCGTCGATCGCCGACTCTGCGACGCCGTTGCGGGCGGCGATGATCAGCGTGAGCACGCGTCCGAGGGCGACAGCGCCGCCCTCTTCGCGCGTCTTCACGAGCTGCTTGGCGACCTGGCTGACCGTGGTGTCGGGAAGGTCAATGATCACGGGCGTCTCCAGACTCGTCCGTCGCGGGCCAGCAGGGCATCGGCAGATTCCGGTCCCCACGATCCGGGTGCGTACTGTTCGATCGGTCCGCCCTGTGCGGTCCAGAACTCCTCGAACGGGTCGAGGATCTTCCAGGAGAGCTCGACCTCTTCGTGACGGGGGAACAGCGGCGGGTCACCCAGGAGCACATCGAGGATGAGGCGCTCGTAGGCCTCGGGGCTCGCCTCGGTGAACGCATGGCCGTAGCCGAAGTCCATCGTCACGTCGCGCACGTTGGTGCCCGCGCCCGGAACCTTCGAGCCGAAGCGGATCGTCACGCCCTCGTCAGGCTGCACGCGGATGACGAGAGCGTTCTGTCCGAGCTCGGAGGTCTGTCCGCGCCCGAAGAGATGCTGCGGGGCGCGGTTGAAGACCACCGCGATCTCGGTCACACGTCGTCCGAGACGCTTGCCGGTGCGCAGGTAGAACGGCACTCCCGCCCAGCGGCGGGTTCCGATCTCGACCTTGATCGCCGCGTAGGTCTCCGTGGTGGACTCCGGGTTCATGCCGTCTTCATCCAGGAAGCCGGTGACCTTCTCGCCACCCTGCCAGCCGCCGGCGTACTGCCCGCGGGCGCTGGCAAGGGCTAGGTCCTCGGGAACCTGAACAGCCGCGAGCACCTTCTCCTTCTCGGCACGCAGGTGCTCGGCAGACAGGCTGATGGGCTCTTCCATCGCGGTCAGTGCGAGCAGCTGCAGGAGGTGGTTCTGGATGACATCGCGTGCTGCGCCGATGCCGTCGTAGTAGCCGGCGCGACCACCGACCCCGATGTCTTCCGCCATCGTGATCTGCACGTGGTCGACGTAGTTGCGGTTCCAGATCGGCTCGTACAGCTCGTTCGCGAAGCGGAGCGCGAGGATGTTCTGCACCGTCTCCTTGCCGAGGTAGTGGTCGATGCGGAAGATCGAGTCGGCAGGGAACGTGCCCTCGAGAGCATCGTTCAGCGCGCGCGCCGAAGCGAGGTCGTGACCGAAGGGCTTCTCGATGACGACGCGGCGCCAGCGATCATCGTCCTGCTTCTCGTCGACGAGCCCGGACTCGCGCAGCTGCTTCGCGACCAAGGGGAAGTCCTTCGGCGGGATCGACAGGTAGTACGCGTGGTTGCCCATCGTGCCGCGCTCGGTGTCGAGCTGCTCCACGGTCTGGCGCAGGCGCGCGAACGAATCCGCGTCATCGAACGTGCCCTGGACGAAACGGATGCCCTGCAGCAGCTGCTGCCAGGTCTCCTCGCGGAAGGGCGTGCGTGCGTGCTGCTTGATCGCAGACAGCACGACCTCGGCGAAGTCCTGATCCTCCCAGTCGCGGCGGGCGAAGCCCACGAGCGCGAATCCGGGGGGGAGCAGACCACGGTTGGCGAGGTCATACACGGCGGGCATCAGCTTCTTGCGCGACAGGTCGCCGGTGACGCCGAAGATCACAAGGGCGCTCGGCCCGGCGATACGGTGCAGTCGGCGGTCGTCAGGATCGCGCAGTGGGTTGTTCCCGCGCGAGATGGGGACGGTCATCAGAGGGGGATTCTCCTACTGGGCGGCTTCGAAAAGGTCGAGGACGTCATCGGACGCCTCGGTGAGAGTGAGAGTCACGACGGGCCGGCCCTGCGCAGCGAGCACTGCAGCATCGCCTGCCGCCTGTGCCTGAATCAGCTGTCCGAAGGTGAACGGTCGCTCCGGGATCTCGAGGTCGACGTCGGTCGCCTCGAGGATCTGGAGGAAGACACCCTGCGCGGGACCCCCCTTGTGGTACTGACCGGTGGAGTGCAGGAAGCGCGGGCCCCAGCCGAACGTAGTCGGTCGGCCCGAGTCGGCCGCCACCATCTCGCGCAGTCCCTGCAGCTGCGTGAGTTCCAGGCGGTTGACGTAGGCCTGAATCGACACGTAGCCGTCATCAGCGAGCTGCGCCCAGAGCGCGTCGAGCACCCCGGCGATGGTTCCGGATGCGGCGAGCGACGGATCGGAGACGCGAACCTCGACACCGTCGAGCACGAACGCAGGCGCCGCGGGCTCGGGACGTGCGTCCAGCAGGCCACGGGCGGCGACCTTCGCGGACTCGACATCGGGCTGATCGAACGGGTTGATGCCGAGCAGGTACCCGATGATGACGGTCGCGTACTCCCACACCATGAACTGTGCGCCGAGCGTTCCGCTGACCAGGATCTCACCGGGGTGACGCTCACGCAGGTGGAACTCGGCGGCGTCATCGACGAGGCGTACGAGCTGCAGATCCGCGGGGGTGGACTCGACCTCGGGGGAGACCGGCAGGAGCACGACGGGAAGGACACCCGTGCCCTCCTTGCCCGTGGACTCTGCAATCAGCTGCTCGATCCAGTCCGGCAGGCCCACGATGTGGGTGCCGTCGGTGATGAGGCCGACCTTGTCCTTGCGAGGCTGCGCGCCCGCGATCGCGGCGGCAAGGCGCAGAGCGGGGTTCTCTGCCGAGTCGACGGCGACCTGGAGAAGCGTCGCCTCAGCCTCGTCGAGGAGCTCGGTGATGTCGACACCGGCGAGGCCCGACGGCACGAGACCGAAGGCGGTCAACGCCGAGTAGCGGCCGCCCACGTTGGGGTCGGCGTTGAAGACGCGGTAGCCGGCCGAACGCGCGGACTCGTCCAGAGGGGAGCCCGGGTCGGTGACGACGACGATGCGCTCGACGGGGTCGATGCCGAGGTCGCGGAATGCCGCTTCGAAGGTGCGACGCTGCGAGTCGGTCTCGACAGTGGATCCCGACTTCGACGAGACCACGAGCACGGTGTCTTCGAGACCCGCATCGATGGCGGCGAGGACCTGACCGGGGGCCGTCGAGTCGAGGATGGTGAGATCCACACCGGCGGTCTGGGCGATCACCTCGGGGGCAAGCGAGGATCCGCCCATACCGGCGAGGACGACGCGGGTGATTCCCTTGGCGTGCAGCTCATCACGCAGCGCTTCGATCTCCGCGACCAGCGGACGCGAGATCGAGACGGCTTCCACCCAACCCAGGCGCTTCGAAGCCTCTTCTTCGGCTGCCGGCCCCCAGAGAGTGGAATCCGCTGCCGTGATGCGCGAGGCGATCAGTTCGCCGACGAGCTGCGGAACGACGGCATCGATCGCCTCGGCGGCAGCACCGGACGCGTGGATCGCTACGCTCATCGCTGTGCCTCCAGCCCTTCTGCGACCTGAGCGAGCAGATCGTGCCAGGAGTCGATGAACTTCGCCACTCCTTCGTCTTCCAAGACCTGGGTGACGTCGACGAAGTCGATGCCGACGGCCTCGAGCCCGGCGAACACGGCGCGGGCGCCTTCGTAGCCGCCCGTGATCGTGTCGCCCGTGACGACGGCGTGATCGAATGTGGCCTCGAGCGTCTTCTCGGGCATCGTGTTCACCACATTCGCGGCGACGAGGCCGGTGACGTACAGGGTGTCCGGCAGTGCCGGGTCCTTGACGCCGGTGGACGCCCAGAGTGGGCGCTGAGCGTTGGCACCGGCCGCGAGCAGAGCTGCTGCGCGGTCGCCTGCGAAGACCTGCTCGTAGAGCTCGTAGGCGAGACGTGCGTTGGCGAGGCCCGCCTTGCTGCGAAGCGCGAGGGCCTCATCGGTGCCGATCGCGTTGAGACGCGCGTCCGTCTCGGTGTCGACACGCGACACGAAGAACGAGGCGACAGAGTGGATCGAGGACAGGTCGATTCCGGCTGCCTTGGCCTGCTCGAGGCCGGTCAGGTACGCGTCCATGACCTCGCCGTAGCGCTCGAGGCTGAAGATCAGGGTGACGTTGACGCTGATGCCTGCTGCGATCGCCGCGGTGATCGCGGGAAGGCCTGCCTTCGTGGCGGGGATCTTCACGAGCAGGTTCGGACGGTCGACCTTCGCCCACAGTTCCTTCGCCTGTGCGATGGTTCCGTCGGTGTCGTGCGCGAGGTCGGGGGAGACCTCGATCGAGACGCGGCCGTCGACGTGCGAGGTGGCCTCCCAGACCGGACGGAAGATGTCGAGAGCATCCCGGACATCCTGGGTCGTCGCCTCGAAGATCGCCTCTTCTGCGGAGGCGCCGCGGCCGGCGAGCTCTGCGACCTGTCCGTCGTAGGACGTGTCGTCGGGGTTCGTGATCGCGTTCGCGAAGATCGTCGGGTTCGTCGTGACTCCGACGATGTTGCGGGACTCGATCAGCTCGGCGAGGTTGCCGGACGTGATGCGGGTGCGCGAAAGGTCATCCAGCCAGATGCTGACGCCGGCTGCGGACAGCTGTGCGGTGGGGGTGCTCATGCGTTCTCCTTGAGGGTCTCGCGCGCCGCCTCGACGACGGCCTCGGCGGTGATGCCGAACTTCTGGAACAGGGTCTTGTAATCGGCGGAGGCGCCGAAGTGGTCGATGCCGATCGAGCGACCGCGGTCGCCGACGATGCCGCGCCACGTGAGGACGGAGCCGGCCTCGACGGAGACGCGAGCGGCCACCGCCGACGGAAGGACGCTCTCGCGGTACTCGGCCGACTGCTCGTCGAACCACTCCAGCGAGGGAGCCGACACGACACGGGCGTTGATGCCCTCGGCAGCGAGCGTCTCACGGGCGGCGACGGCCAGCTGAACCTCTGAGCCGGTGGCGATGAGGATGACGTCGGGGGTGCCGTTCGGAGCTTCGGCAAGGACGTAGGCGCCCTTGGCCGCGTGCGAGGCCGCTGCGAACGTCTCACCGGAAGCCCCGCCCTCACCGCGTGCGAAGACCGGAAGGTTCTGTCGGGTCAGTGCAAGACCCGTCGGCCCACCGTGGCGGCGCAGGATCTCCAGCCAGACGGCCGAGGTCTCGTTGGCGTCTGCGGGGCGCACGACGGCGAGGTTCGGGATGGCACGCAGCGAGGCGAGCTGCTCGATCGGCTGGTGGGTCGGGCCGTCTTCGCCGAGTGCAACCGAGTCGTGCGTCCAGACGAAGATGCTCGGCACGTTCATCAGGGCAGCCAGTCGAACGGCGGGCCGCATGTAGTCGCTGAAGATGAGGAAGGTGCCGCCGAAGGGGCGGGTCGGGCCGTGCAGCACGATGCCGTTGAGGATGGATCCCATGGCGTGCTCGCGGATGCCGAAGTGCAGCACGCGACCGTAGGGGCTGCCGCTCCAGTCGTGCGTCGACCACTCGGCAGGGATGAAGGACTTCGCACCGGCGATCGTGGTGTTGTTCGAGCCGGCGAGGTCAGCGGAACCGCCCCACAGCTCAGGCAGCTCTGCGGCGAGTGCGTTGATGACCTTGCCCGAGGCTGCGCGGGTGGCGATTTCCGTGCCGGCCTCGAAGATGGGCACCGCTGCATCGATGTTCTCCGGCAGCGCGTGCGCCTCCAGGCGGTCGAGCAGCGTCTTGCGCTCGGGGTTGGCGGCGGCCCAGGCGTCGAAGTCCGCCTGCCAGGCGGCGCGCGCCTCTGCGGCGCGTCCGATGAGCGAGCGGGTGCGCTCGATCACAGCATCCTCGACCACGAAGCTCTGCGTCGGGTCGAAGCCAAGGACCTCCTTGGTCGCGGCGACCTCGTCGGCGCCGAGCGCGTTGCCGTGCACCTTCTCGGTGCCCTTCTGGTTGGGAGCCGGCCAGCCGATGATCGTCTTGAGAATGACGAGCGTCGGCTTCGAGGTCTCAGCCTTGCCGGCCTCGATCGCCGCGTTCAGCTCGGCGATGTCTTCGACGTACTCGCCGGTGCGCCGCCAGTCGACGTGCAGCACCTGCCAGCCGTAGGACTCGTAGCGTGCGGCGACGTCTTCCGTGAAGGCGACGTCCGTGTCACCCTCGATCGAGATCTGGTTGGAGTCGTAGATCGCGATGAGGTTGCCGAGCTTCTGGTGACCGGCGAGCGAGGATGCCTCACTCGTCACGCCCTCCTGCAGGTCGCCGTCGCCGGCGATGACGTACACGAAGTGATCGAACGGGCTCGTGCCTGCGGCAGCATCCGGATCGAACAGACCGCGCTCGTAGCGCGCGGCGTAGGCGAAGCCCACCGCCGAGGCAAGTCCCTGTCCGAGCGGGCCGGTGGTGATCTCGACACCCTTGGTGTGGCCGTACTCCGGGTGGCCGGGCGTCAGCGAGCCCCAGGTGCGCAGCGCCTTGATGTCGTCGAGCTCGAGGCCGAAGCCGCCGAGGTAGAGCTGCACATACTGCGTGAGCGAGGAGTGGCCGACCGAGAGGATGAAGCGGTCACGGCCGAGCCAATCGGTGTCGGCGGGATCGTGACGGAGCACGTGCTGGTAGAGCAGGTAGGCGACGGGAGCCAGGCTCATCGCGGTGCCGGGGTGGCCGTTGCCGACCTTCTGCACGGCGTCTGCGGCCAGCACGCGCGCGGTGTCCACGGCGCGTGCATCGATCTCGTCCCACTGCAGTTCTGACACGAATATGCCCTTTCACACGATTGAGGGCGCCCGTGATTCCAGGCGCGTTCTCCGTCGTTGGAGAGAGGCGTGAAGAGATGCACCGGGCGCGCGAGTGGTTTCAGCATAGTGCGGTCCCATGGTGCCGCGGCGCTCTTTGACGACGCATCACGAACGGCCCGTGCACCTCGGCGGCGTGCAATAGAATGGACACTGATTTATGCGCACGCGCAGAAGGAGGCGATCAGCATCTCAACGATCTCGCAGCCGGTCGTGGCAGATCGCTCGCTGAAGCGGACCATCAAGGCGTACATCGCTCTGACGAAGCCCCGCGTTCTGGAGCTTCTGCTCGTTTCGACCGTTCCGGTGATGTTCCTCGCCGAAGGTGGTCTGCCCAACCTCTGGCTCGTCCTGGCGACGGTCATCGGCGGCGCCATGAGCGCCTCTTCGGCGGCGTCCTTCAACATGTATCTCGATCGAGACATCGACAAGCTGATGAAGCGGACGCGCAACCGTCCGCTCGTGACGGGCGAGATCTCCGATCGCGCTGCGCTCATCTTCTCGTGGGTGCTCGCCGTCGCCTCCACCGTCTGGCTCCTGCTGACGACGAACCTGCTCACCGCTGCGCTGTCTGCCGGTGCCATCTTCTTCTACGTCGTGATCTACACGATGATCCTGAAGCGCCGCACCGAGCAGAACATCATCTGGGGCGGTATCGCCGGCTGCTTCCCCGTGCTCATCGGGTGGACGGCCGTGACCGGCTCGCTCGCCTGGCCGCCGTTCATCCTCTTCATCGTCGTGTTCCTGTGGACGCCCCCGCACTACTGGCCGCTGTCCATGCGCTACAAGGACGACTATGACGATGTCGACGTCCCGATGCTCGGCGTGACGCGTTCCGCTCGCCAGGTCGGTCTGCAGGTCATTCTCTACGCATGGGCGACGATCGTGTGCTCGCTGCTGCTGATCCCGGTGGCGGAGATGGGGTTGGTCTACACGATCTCGGCTCTCGTCTTCGGCGGATGGTTCATCTACGAGTCGCACCGCCTCTACAACCATGCGGTGAAGGGGCGCGACATCGCCCCGATGCGCGTCTTCCACGCGTCGATCACCTACCTGACGCTGCTGTTCATCGCTGTCGCGATCGACCCGCTCATGCCGTTCTGAGGCACGGAGCGCGAGCCGACAGAGAAGAAGCCGACAGAGAAGAAGGGACCCGCTGCCACGGCAGCGGGTCCCTTCTTCGTACGGCGGATGCTCAGCGCACCGGGCGGCGCAGATTCATCGCGAGTGCCGTGTAGGTCGCCGCGGAGAGCGCAGCGAGAACCATGTGGATTCCGACCAGGATCTCCGGCAGTCCGTTGCGCGCCTGGATGACACCCACGATGACCTGGACGGCGATGATGCCGAGGAGCGCGATCGTCCAGCCGCGCTGCGGAAGGCGCTGGGCGACGGCGGACACGGCGAGGATGAGCGCCAGCGTGCCGAGCACGTAGCCGGGCCAGGAATGGACGTGCGCCAGGATGCTCGCATCGAAGCCGGTGCGGATCACGTCCTCGTCACCGGAGTGCGGTCCTGCTGCGGTCGTGAGCACGCCGACGAAGACCGTGACCGCCAGCGCCAGACCCGTGACGTGGGTGAGGATCGCGAACGGACGCGGAGCCGCCGCGACGCGTTCGCCCCCGGGCTGACGCATGCGAACGAGGAATGTCGCCGCGATGCACACGATCACGACGGAGACCGTGTAGTGGAAGCCGACCAGCGCGGCGGCGAGCTCCTGCCAGACGACGAAGGCGCCCACGAGCGCCTGCACGATGACGAGCGCGACGATGACGGCGGCGATGACGAAGAGGTCGCGGCGTGTGCGGCGCATCCGCCAGACGAGAACCAGCACGCCCACGGCTGCGAGCAGGAGAGGGCCGCTGATGGTGCGGTTCGCGAACTCGATCACACCGTGGATGCCGAGCTCCGGCGTTGGGACGAGCGAGCCGGGGACGCAGACGGGCCAGTCGCTGCATCCGAGACCGGAGCCGGTGAGCCGAACGGCACCGCCGGTCGCGATGATCACGACGTTGAGGACGAAGGAGATCCACGCGAACACGCGAATGCGCGTATCGACAGCGGTGGGCAACCACTGTGCGAAGCGCGAGCGTGCGGGGGGATCGACGAGGGGGCGGGTGGCTGTTTCGGGCATGTGTCCTCCGGTTCCGCCGACATCGTGCAGAACGGCACCAGATGCGGGGGAACCTGTAGAATCGTCTTGTTGTGATGTGCGCGTTGAACGCAGAGCACATCACCTACAGTTTAGGCGCGATGGATGCGTCAGTGATGAGGGCCCACATCGGCCGCCACCTCCGCAGACTCGACGGGGGCACAGGCGTGTCGGGGCGGATGACACCGTTGCGGCCCATAAAGGAGAGTGTGTGATGTCGGATGTGCTGATCGACCGTCCTGAACTCGACGGTCTGGGGGTGTACGAGTTCGGCTGGCACGACGTCGACGCCGCCGGAGCGAGCGCGCGTCGCGGAATCAATGAAGCGGTCGTCCGCGACATCTCCGCGCTGAAGAGCGAACCCGAGTGGATGCTGAAGACCCGCCTCAAGGGGTATCAGCTGTTCGGGCGCAAGCCGATGCCGACCTGGGGGGCAGATCTCTCCGGCATCGACTTCGACAACATCAAGTACTTCGTGCGCTCGACCGAGAAGCAGGCGCAGTCGTGGGAAGACCTTCCGGAAGACATCCGTGAGACCTATGAGCGCCTCGGCATCCCCGAGGCCGAGCGTCAGCGCCTGGTCGCCGGCGTCGCCGCGCAGTACGAGTCCGAGGTCGTCTACCACCAGATCCGCGAAGACCTCGAGGCGCAGGGCGTCATCTTCATGGACACCGACACGGCACTGCGCGAGCACCCCGAGTTCTTCGAAGAGTACTTCGGCACCGTGATCCCTGCCGGCGACAACAAGTTCGCCGCTCTCAACACGGCCGTCTGGTCGGGCGGTTCCTTCGTGTACGTCCCGAAGGGTGTGCACGTCGAGATCCCGCTGCAGGCCTACTTCCGGATCAACACCGAGAACATGGGTCAGTTCGAGCGCACGCTGATCATCGCCGATGAAGGCAGCTACGTGCACTACATCGAGGGGTGCACGGCGCCGATCTACAAGAGCGACTCGCTGCACTCGGCCGTCGTCGAGATCATCGTGAAGAAGAACGCGCGCGTTCGCTACACGACCATCCAGAACTGGTCGAACAACGTCTACAACCTCGTCACCAAGCGTGCCGTGGCGCACGAAGGCGCGACGATGGAGTGGGTCGACGGCAACATCGGCTCCAAGGTCACCATGAAGTACCCGTCGATCTACCTGGTCGGCGAGCACGCCAAGGGTGAGACACTCTCCGTCGCCTTTGCAGGTCCCGGCCAGCACCAGGACGCCGGTGCGAAGATGATCCACCAGGCTCCGTACACCCAGTCGTCGATCATCTCCAAGTCGATTGCGCGCGGTGGCGGTCGCGCGGGCTATCGCGGCGAGGTCCGGGTGGATGCGAACGCGCACCACTCGGCCAACACCGTGCGCTGCGACGCTCTGCTGGTCGACACGAAGTCCCGCTCCGACACATATCCTGCGATCGACATCCGTGTCGACGATGTGCAGCTCGGGCACGAGGCGACGGTGTCGAAGGTCAGTGAAGAGCAGCTCTTCTACCTGCAGTCGCGCGGCATGCCCGAAGACGAGGCCATGGCGATGATCGTTCGCGGCTTCATCGAGCCGATCGCCCGCGAGCTGCCGATGGAGTACGCGATGGAACTCAACAAGCTCATCGAAATGGGCATGGAAGGATCGGTCGGCTAAATGGCGGCCTCGACGACAGCGCCTTCGCAGGCGCCGAACACGCACGCGCACGTGGACCCCGCAGCTCAGGTCGCCGACGCCGGATTCGTTCCGGTGCAGACCCGCTCCGAGCGTCCTTCATCCTTCGAGATCGATGACTTCGGTGTACCGACGGGCCGTGAGGTCAACTGGAAGCACACCCCGGTCGCCGCGCTCACCGGTCTCTTCGAGACCGCGACGGGCGCCGCGGGCGTCGTCACGGAGATCCGCTCCGGCGCCTCGCACGTCGCGACGCCCCTCGCCGTGGGCGCGGCACCCCGCGGAGAGTTCTTCCGTCCGGAGGACGTGACGGCTGCCGTCGCATGGAACGGCGCGGCAGAGGCGATGCATGTCCGCATCGACCGAGAGGTCGAGGTGGCAGAGCCCATCGAGATCGCCTTCCTCGGTCAGGGCGCAGAGCTTCGTGCCGATGCGCACATCGTGATCGAAGCCCTGCCGCACAGCTCGGCTACCGTTGTGCTGCGGCACTCGGGTTCTGCGCAGTATGCGCAGAACGTGGAGATCATCGTCCGCGACGGTGCTCACCTCAAGGTCGTCTCGGTGCAGCAGTGGGATGCGGACGCGATTCACGTCGCAGCTCACCAGGCGCGAGTTGATGCGAACGCGACCCTCACCCACACCATCGTCAGCTTCGGTGGCGGCCTGGTGCGCGTGAACCCGAACATCGAACTCTCGGGCGCAGGTTCCGAAGGGCGCATCTTCGGTCTTTCCTACGCAGATGCGGGACAGCACCTCGAGAGTCAGGTCTACCTCCACCACAAGGGTCCGCACACGACCGGTGACGTCCTCTACAAGGGCGCGCTGCAGGGCGCGAGCGCGCACAGCGTGTGGATCGGTGACGTCCTGATCGGACCGGATGCCACGGGCACCGACTCCTACGAGGCCAACCGCAACCTGGTGCTGACGGAGGGCGCACGCGCCGACTCGATCCCGAACCTGGAGATTCAGACCGGTGACATCGTCGGCGCAGGTCACGCCAGTGCGACGGGTCGCTTCGACGACGAGCAGCTGTTCTATCTGCAGGCTCGCGGTATCACGGAGGAGGAGGCACGCCGTCTGGTCGTGCTCGGATTCCTCAGCGACATCGTCCAGCGCATCGGCGTTCCGACCCTGGAGGACGAGCTGCTGGAAGAGATCGAGAAGGAACTCGCCGAGGTGAATGCATGACCGCACAGCGCGCCTGCGCACTGAGTGAGCTGGAGCAGGACACCGCGGTGCGGGTCGTCCTCGACGGCGTCCCGATGGCCGTCGTCCTCGACTCCGCCGGCGAAGTCCACGCCATCGGCGATGTCTGCACCCATGGCGACATCTCCCTCTCTGAGGGCTTTGTGGAAGGTGAAACGCTGGAGTGCTGGGCCCACGGCTCGGCGTTCTCGCTGCGCACCGGCAAGCCTCTCAACCTCCCTGCTTACGAGCCCGTCCCGGTCTATGTCGTCGAGATCGACGGCGATGACGTGCTCATTGATCCCACTGTGACAAAGGAAGTCTGAATGTCTGTCCTCGAGATTCGCGACCTGCACGTAACGGTCGAGACGGAAGTCGGCACGACGCCGATCCTCAACGGCATCACCCTCACCATCAACACGGGTGAGACCCACGCGATCATGGGCCCCAACGGGTCCGGAAAGTCGACGCTCGCGTACACGATCGCCGGCCACCCCAAGTACACCGTCACGAGCGGCTCGATCACCTTCGACGGTGCCGACGTCCTCGAGATGTCGGTCGACGAGCGCGCCCGCGCCGGTCTGTTCCTGGCCATGCAGTACCCGGTCGAGATCCCGGGCGTCACGGTCACGAACTTCCTCCGCACCGCGAAGACGGCCATCGACGGCGAAGCGCCGGCGATCCGTCAGTGGACCAAGGACGTGAAGACGGCCATGGCAGACCTGCGCATGGACCCGAAGTTCGCGCAGCGCAACGTCAACGAGGGCTTCTCCGGTGGCGAGAAGAAGCGTCACGAGATCCTGCAGCTCGAGGTGCTCAAGCCGAAGCTCGCGATCCTCGATGAGACCGACTCCGGTCTTGACGTCGACGCGCTGAAGATCGTGTCCGAGGGCGTGAACCGTGCGAAGGAACAGACCAACCTCGGTGTCTTGCTCATCACGCACTACACCCGCATTCTCCGCTACATCCGCCCCGACTTCGTGCACGTCGTCGTCAACGGCAAGATCGTGGAAGAGGGCGGCCCTGAGCTCGCTGACCGCCTCGAGGACGAAGGCTACGACCGTTTCCTCGACCCCGCCGCCCCGATCGAGGCGTAGGCTGATCGCATGACAGTGACTCTCGATGGTCAGAAGTACGACGAGGTCACCGAGGCGCTCAAGGATGTGATGGATCCCGAGCTCGGGATCAACGTCGTCGACCTCGGCCTCATCTACGACCTCTCGTGGGATGAGGAGAACGACGCGCTCGTGATCCACATGACGCTGACGAGCGCCGGATGCCCGCTGACCGATGTTCTCGAAGAGCAGACGGCGCAGGCACTGGACAACGTGGTCGATCGTTTCCGCATCAACTGGGTGTGGATGCCACCGTGGGGTCCGGAGCGGATCACCGACGACGGCCGCGACATGATGCGCGCCCTCGGCTTCGCGATCTGATCGTTTTGCACAGAGCGCCTGTGTGCGGTTTCGGAGAGAATCCGGAATGCACGCAGGCGCTCTGTCGTGCCCGGGGGTCACTACTCTGAGTTCATGACCACTTCTGTTCTGCGTGCGCTCCCTCTGCAAGAACTTCGGGAGCGCACGAGTGCGAAGTGGCGCACCTACCCGCAGGATGTGCTGCCGCTCTTCGTGGCGGAGACCGACTTCGCACTCGCCCCGGAGGTCGAGGCAGCCCTGCAGCGCGCCGTGAGCATCGGTGACACCGGGTATGTGGCGGGGGAGACGCCGCTGCCCGAGGTGTTCGCCGCCTTCGCTGCACGCCGATACGGGTGGCACGTGGATGCGTCCCGTGTGCGCACGACCGCAGATGTCAGCATGGGGATCGTCGAGCTCTTGCGTGCGCTGATCGTCCCGGGGGACCGGGTCATCGTGAACCCTCCGGTGTATCCGCCGTTCTACGAAGTTGTCTCCGAGGCGGGCGGTGTCGTCACCCGGGTGCCGCTCCGCGACACCGGGGATGGCTGGGAGCTCGACCTCGCGGGCATCGAGGCTGAACTCGCCGACGGTGCACGGGCGATCCTGCTCTGCAACCCCCACAATCCGACGGGTACGGTCCACTCTCGGACTTCGCTCTCCGCACTTGCTGAGCTGGCCGCGCGGTTCGGCGCTGTCGTGATCTCGGATGAGATCCACGCACCGCTGGCGCAACCGGCCGCGGGGTTCACACCGTTTCTGGCGGCGGGTGATGCGGCGTCGGCCGTCGGCTACGTCGTGACGAGCGCGAGCAAGGCGTTCAACCTCGCGGGCCTCAAGTGCGCGCTCATGATCGCGGGCAGCGATGAGACGGCAGCAGTCTTCCGCACTCTTCCGGACGAGGTCTTCTGGCGGACGGGACAGTTCGGGCTGCTTGCCGCAGTGGCGGCGTTCCGTCCGGAGAGCGACCCGTGGTTGGACAGCCTCCTCTCGACCCTCGACGAGAACCGCCGTCTCGTCGCCGAGCTCCTCGCGACACACGTTCCATCGGCGCGATATCGGATCCCGGATGCGGGATATCTCGCGTGGATCGACCTGTCCGACGCGGGCCTGGGGGAGAACCCCTCTCGCGCGATCCTGCGTGATGCGAAGGTCGCGCTGCATTTCGGGCCCGCCTTCGGTGCGGAAGGCTCCGGTCATGTGCGCCTGAACTTCGGCACGAGTCCTGAGCTCATCACCGAGGCGATCACGCGCATCGGTCGGATGCTCGCCTCATGAGCGCGGAGGTGCGCGCCCTCACGATCTGGGATCGAGAGCGGCTGGGGATCTCGCTGGGTGCGGCGGCCCTCATCTTCCTCGCGGCGATCGAATCTCTCGCCGTGACCACGGTGATGCCCGTGGTCGCAGAAGACCTCGACGGCATGGCCCTGTATGCGGTCGCCTTCGCCGGCACGTTGGCGACGAGCGTGATCGGCATGGTTGCCGCGGGCGCGTGGTCGGATCGTGCGGGGCCTCGCCGGCCGCTGTATGCGGCGGTCATCCTCTTCATCATCGGGCTGGTCGTCGCGGGCATCGCGACCACGATGCCCGTCTTCCTTCTGGGGAGGCTGGTGCAGGGGCTCGGTGCGGGCGCGCAGACGGTGGCGCTGTATGTCGTCGTCGCCCGCGTGTACCCCGCGCACCTGCACGGGCGCATCTTCGCGGTCTTCGCGGCGGCCTGGGTGGTGCCGTCGATGATCGGCCCCTTCCTCGCCGGCGCGGTGACCGAGTTCCTGCACTGGCGCTGGGCGTTCCTGGGCGTCGCGGTGCTCGTGGTGATCGCATTCACGATCGTGGCGGTGAAGCTACGGGCCGCTCCGCTCGGTCCGATCGCCTCGGATCCCGCGGAGGGTGACGCGTCAACGCCCGGAGTCAAGATCGGGCTGCGGATGTTCCTCGCGGTCGTGATCGCGCTGTCGGCGGTCGGTGTCGGCCTCGCGGCCGAAGTCCCTGGCATCCTGGGCTGGGTCGCGGCGGCGGGGTGTGTCCTCGTGATCGTGATCGCGATCGTTCCGCTGGTGCCGAAGGGGATGCTGCGGGCGCGACCCGGGCTTCCGAGTGTCGTTCTGCTGCGCGGGATCGTCGCAGGAGCTTTCTTCGCGGCCGAGGCGTACATCCCGTTCCTGTTGTTGGCGGAGTTCGATTTCAGTCCGACCTGGGCAGGTCTCGCACTCACGCTCGCGGCACTGGCCTGGGCGAGTGGGTCGGCGCTTCAAGGGCGCTACGGCGAAGCGATCGGAAGCCGTCGCATTGCCGCTCTGAGCCTGCTTCTGCTGGGGATCGGCATGGTCTCTCTGCTCGTCGTCGCCGTGAGCGGCGCGGTGCCCTGGCTGGCGATCATCGGCTGGGGATTCGCTGGAGGCGGCATGGGGCTGCTGTACCCACGTCTCACGGTTCTGACTCTGGCGTTCTCCCGGCCCGGGACCGAAGGTTTCAACTCGGCGGCGCTGTCGATCTCCGACGCGACGGGTGCGGCCGTGGCCATCGCGGTCGCGGGTCTCGCATTCGCGACGGTATCGCCGATCGCCTCCGGTTTCCTCGCCGTCTTCGGCGTGGGACTTCTTCTGGTGCTGGGCGGGATCGTTCCGGGGCTCAGGCTGGGCTCTGCGCCGATCGAAGAGCGGCACTGAGAGGAATCCCGGCAGAGAAGAGCGCGATGCCGGTGTCGAAGACGCGTGACGACGAGTCGGCGAACGGGCTCTCGTCTCCCGCATCCGCCCCATGGCTCGCCGCGTGCATCCGCTGCTGCAGGAGCATGGTGTGCCCGAGGATGAACTGCAGGACCGCATCCGCGACGTCCGAACGGACGTCGGGGGCCAGCGGCGCGTCCAGGATCGCGTCTTGGATGATCTCGGTCGCGCGCGTCGCGCCTAGCCGCAGGGCGGCAGTGCTCTGGACAACTTCGGCGCCGTCGCGATAGGCGAGCAGAGCGTCGCGGATGCTGCGTGCGGTCAGCAGCAGGCGTGTAGCGGCATCGCTGCTGTCCGCAGAACGCTGAGGAATCTGACCGACGATGCGGTCGGCCACGGCAGCGAGGAGCTCCTGTTTGTTGGCGAAATGCCAGTAGAGAGCGCTGGGCTGGACGTCGAGCTCGGCGGCGAGCCGACGCATCGAGAGATCGGGAAGGCCCACCTGATCGAGCAGGGAGAGGGCCACATCCGTGACGCTCTCGCGGTCGTGTCTCGGGTTGCGCGCAGCCATCATGTTCTCACTATACTGAACGCCGTTCATGTGAACACTGTTCAGGAAGAGAGATCCCGTGTCAGCTCCCACCCGCCTCGATGCTCGTGACCTCGCTCGCATCGCCATCTTCGCCGCGCTCATCATCGCGCTTGGCATCGTCATGGTGCCGGTGCCGGGTGGCGTCCCGATCACGGGACAGACGCTCGGCATCATGCTCGCGGGCATCGTGCTCGGCGCCTGGCGCGGATCCCTGGCCATCCTGACGGTGCTCGCTCTCGCGGCCGTCGGGCTTCCGGTGCTCACAGGCGGGCGTGGTGGACTCGGCGTGTTCGTGGGACCGACCGCCGGGTACATGCTCGGGTGGATCGCGGGTGTCATCGTGATCGGTCTCATCGTCCGTCGAGGCGCGTCGACGCTGCGCGTGTGGCGCGTCGTCTTCGGAGTGCTGCTCGGCGGCATCCTCGTGGTCTACCTCTTCGGCGTTCCGGTCCAGGCGCTCGTGACCGGCGTCGATCTCCTGCCCACGGCTGTGTCGAGCCTCGTGTTCCTGCCCGGCGATCTGCTGAAGGCCGCCATTGCCACCGGCCTCTCGCTGGCGCTGTACCGGGCGTATCCGCCCGCGTTCGGCGGCGCCTTCGGGAGCCACACGACGACCACCTCTGATCATGCTCCGGTCCCGTCGCACCGCTGACGTTCGCAAGAGCGCCGACGCGCACGGCACGGGAAGGGCGATCCTGTTGGAGGATGTCGAGGTCGCCTTCGGCGCACGGACCGTGCTGAGCGGCGTGAATCTGGACCTCGACGCTCCTCGCATCGCGGTGATCGGCGCGAACGGTTCGGGCAAGTCCACCTGTGCGCGGCTGCTCAACGGCCTTGTGACGGCGACGTCGGGGAGTGTGCGGGTGCACGGGCTCGATCCTGTCGCGCAGCGTGCGGCCGTGCGACGGCGCGTGGGGTTCGTCTTTTCGTCGCCCGATGCACAGATCCTCATGCCGACCGTGGCCGAGGACATCGCGCTGTCGCTTCGCGGGAGCGGCCTTGGTGCAGGAGACCAGCGGGCGCGTGTCGCGCGGGCACTCGCCGCTCACGGGCTCTCCGATCTTGCAGATGCGCCCGCGTACACGCTGTCCGGCGGGCAGAAGCAACTGCTCGCGATCGCCTCGGTCCTGGTGACACAACCGGAGCTGATCGTTGCGGACGAGCCGACGACGTTGCTCGATCTGGGCAACGCGCGGCGTATCGGCGCGCTCCTGCTGGAGGAGATCGATGCCAGAGTGGTGCTCGTCACCCATGATCTCGAGCTCGCCGCGCGCTGTGACATCGCCGTGCTGTTCGATCGGGGCCGAGTCATCGCGGTGGACGAGCCTCTCGACGTCATTCGACACTATCGAGGCATGCACGAGTGATCCCCCTGTATCGTCCGGGACAGAGTTACGTGCACCGCGTGCCCGCGGGCGTGAAGCTCGCGTCACTCGCGTTGTGTGCCGTGGTCGTCATGGCCGCGGTGCATGACCTCCTGTCCGCGGGAATCGCGCTGGTCGCGACGGCGGTGCTCTACCTCGTGGCAGGGTTCCACGATGCGACGATCCTGCAGGAAGCCTGGCGGTTGCGCTGGCTGATTCTCGTGCTTGGGGGAGCGCTCGCTGTGTTCGTCTCGACCGAGGTCGCCGTGGTGAACACATCCCGCGTCGTGGTCCTGATGCTGCTGGCCGCGCTGCTGACCCTCACGACGCCGGTCGGGGCGCTCCTCGACACGCTGCATCGGGTGCTGCGACCGTTGCGTCCGCTCGGAGTCAATGCGGATGCGGTCGCGCTGACCCTGCTGCTCGCTCTGACGCTCGTGCCGTTCGTCGCGGACGTGCTCGCTCAGGTGCGGGCGGCACATGCCGCGCGTGGGGTGCGAATGGGACGCCATACGCTGCTGCCCGTGCTCGTGCGGGTTCTGCGTCATGCCGACGACGTCGGGGATGCGCTGAGCGCACGCGGCCTTGCGTAACCTTCGGGGCGGGCAGGAGAGCGCCGCACAGCCAGGCGCAGAGCGAGGACATACAGGCCGACGGCGAAGGCCGCGGTGAGCGGTGAGGTCCCCAGAATCAGCAGTCCGAGGGTGCCGCCCACACCGAGCAGGACGGCACCTGTGACCGCCGCGCCGGACGTCGATGGTGCCGGGACACCCGACTCCCACCGTGCGAGGAGGAGAGCCGCGAGCGCCGTCAGAGCGAGCGTCGTCACGAGCCAGAGTGGGCGCTGCATCCACCAGTCGACGCTGCTCAACGCCGGAAGGCTCTGCCCACTCTGCAGCGCGAAAGCCGCGGTGAGGCCGGCCATCGTGAGCAGAACCGGCATGTGCCAGAGGTACATCGTCATGGTACGGGGCGTGATGAACGCGGTGATCCGCGCGACGAGCGGTCGTCGACTGAACCCGATGACCCGAGAGCGGTACAGCGACAACACGCTCGTGTGCGCGAGGCCCACGAGCAGCAGGGCCGTGGTCGGCGGGTTGATGTTCGCGATGAGATCCGGGGAGAAGATCCCGAAGGCGCACGCGAGGAACAGCGCGGTCGTGGCGGAGAGTGCGAGGACGCCACGCGTACGGCGCGCCAGCGCATCGATGGTGCCGTCGGCCAGGAAGAACCCCAGCTGCTGGAGGGCGATCCAGACGAAGGCGAGATTCAGGAAGCCCAGGCCGTCGTTCCCGGTCAGCGCGCGAAGGATGTCCACGGTGACCGCGAGCGTGGAGAGAGCGCCGATCGAGAGCAGTGGGGCATCCTCGTGCATCCGGGCGAGAGTGGGAAGCAGGGCTTGGCAAGCGAGGAAGACGGCGAGGAACCACAGGGGCTGCCCATAGCGGAATCCGGCGGTCACGACGAAGTCGGCCGGGATCCCGCAGAGCACCAGAACCGTGAGTGCCGCTCCGACAATGCCGACGGCGTAGAGTGCAGGGCGGAGCAGCCGATGCACGCGGGCGGCGACGAAGGCTGTATCCGACCCGCCGCGCACCCGGTGTCTGCGGTACGAAAGCAGCCCGGAGAACCCGGCGATGACGAAGAAGAGCGGCATCACCTGCAGGAGCCAACTGACGGGCACGATCCACCAGGTTCCGACGCTGGCGTTCTCGAAGACGGGCGCGCCGTCCTCGACTGTCACACCGACCATGATCGCGTGCAGCAGCACGACCCCCACGACGCAAAGGGCGCGGACGAGGTCTATGCCCGGATCCCGCAGCGCTGCGCCGTCGTGCGCGCTGCTGCTCGGCGTCGCTGGTGCGGTGACAAGAGCCATGGGTCCTCCTCGGATGGGATGTCCTTGGAGGTTATGAACCCGGTGGTAACCCGCACATCACCCTGGAGTGCGGACCTGCACCCCTACTCAGGGGTGAGCCGCTCGCGGTTCAGGCAGAGGGGGAGACGAGCCCGGTGTCGTAGGCGAGGATCACGGCATGGACGCGATCGCGGAGGTTCAGCTTCGCGAGGATCTTGCCGACGTGCGTCTTCACGGTCTGCTCGGAGATGAAGAGGTCGGTCGCGATCTCTGTGTTCGAGCGTCCGCGACCGATGAGGACCAGAACCTCGCGCTCGCGTTCTGTGAGGGCTGCGAGAGCGGTGCTGTCGCGGATGTTCCGCGGCCGGTTCCCGGCAAACTGCTCGATGACCCGGCGCGTGACGCTGGGCGAGAGCAGGGCATCGCCTCCGGCGATCACTCGGACAGCGTGGACGAGTTCCTCGGGGAGGGCGTCCTTGAGGAGGAAGCCGCTCGCACCGGCCGCAAGGGCGTCATACACATAGTCGTCGATGTCGAACGTCGTGAGCATCAGAATCCGTGGCACGCTCGCGGCAGGGTAAGAGGGGCCGAGGATCCGCCGGGTCGCTTCGATGCCGTCCATCTCGGGCATCCGCACGTCCATGAGGATGACGTCCGGGCTGAGGCGGGCGGACGCGGTGATCGCCTCTGCGCCTGTGGACGCCTGTCCCACCACCTGGATGTCTTCATGGATGTCGAGCAGAGCCGTGAAGCCTGCGCGAATCATCGCCTGATCGTCGGCGATGAGGATGCGAATACTCACGCGGTCTCCTTGTCGATGGGGTTGGCGCTGGGCGGGTCTGCAGTCAGCGGAAGAGCGGCATCGACGGTCCAGCCCCCGTCGACGCCGGGCCCTGCGGACAGCGAACCACCGAGTGCCTCGGCGCGCTCACGCATGCCGCGCAGGCCGAAGCCGCCGGCGTGAGGCGGAGGAGGCGACGCGGATGCCTCGTTTCTGATGTGCACGCGCAGCATCCCCTCGTCCGTCGTCAGCCGTACCGCTACGGTGCTCCCGGGGGCGTGCCGGACGGCGTTACTCAGCGCTTCCTGCACGATGCGGTAGGCGGCGATTTGAACCCCCTCCGAGGCCGTCGCCGACAGCTGCGCGTTCTCGATCGAAAGGCTGATGCCCACCCCGGTGCGACGCATCGTCTCGATGAGCGACGGGATGTCGGAGATGCGATGCTGCGGTGTGAGCTCGGCCGCGTGATCCTCGGTGCGCAGGACACCGAGCATCCGGCGCATCTCGGTCAGCGACCTGCGCGCTGTCGCAGCGATGTCGTCGAACTCCTGTGCGGCGCCCTCGGCGATGTCGGGGATGCGGAAGCGCGCGGTCGAAGACTGCACCTGGATCACCGACAGGCTGTGTGCGATCACGTCGTGCAGCTCGCGCGCGATGCGGGTTCGCTCTTCCACGAGCGCCCGACGCGCCTGTTCGACGGCGGTGTGCTCACGCTCACGCTCGAGCTCCGCCGCCACGTTCCTGCGGGCTCGGATCAGCGCGGCGATCACGTAGGCGACGACGGCGCAGGACGCCGCGACGATCAGATTCGCGGTGACGACCGCGACGGCATCGGCCGTGCTCGTGAGGTCTCCGCGGAGGAGGGGAGCTGCCAGCGATGCACCTACGCCGATGATCAGCACCAGCGCGCCGCGACGGAACCCGCCGTGAAGGGTGATGGTCACGATGACGAGGATGAACGCGAGCAGCGCGGGTACCGACCACGGCCATGGCGCAGAACGCGCTTGTACCGAGTCCACGACGACGGGGAGCGCGATAACCGCCAGAGCGAAGAGCGTCAGTGCGGTGCGCGGCGCGACGAGGAACAGCAACGGCACCGCACAGAGCGCTGCCGACAGCAGGAGCGACAGGGCAAGCGGCACGCCGTAGGCGACGGTGAGTAACGGGACCATGACCGAGAGGATCGTGACTCCTGCCGCAGACAGCAGCACGAGCGCCACGACAGGGAGCGTTCGGGTCATCTGACCGTCTGCGATTGGCGATCGCACGGGACGAGAACGGCCGGTCATGCGAATCATCCTGCCAGCTGCGGTACGGCGGCGCGACGCCGGCGAAATGCCGCGACCCGATCAATGACGAGGCCGATGCTCAGAGCGATCACGATTCCGAGCACCGCGCTCAGGAGAGGCTGGTCCTTCAGCCACGCACCCGCAGCCAGACCGATCATGACACTGAACAGGCTCCAGCTCGCGCCCGCGAGGACGCTCAGGGGCAGGAACCGGCGCCACGCAAACCCGAGTGCGCCTGCGGACATGTTCACCGCTACCCGTCCGACCGGCACGTACCGGGCGCAGAGAATGAGCGAGGCACTGCGCCGATCGAGTGCACGACCAGCATGCGCGAACGCGGAGCGCACCCGCGGCCTGCGCATCCACGCGAACCGTTCGGTGCCGAGTCGACGTCCGAGCAGGAACGCGATGTTGTCGCCGATCGTGGCTCCGACGGCCGCCACGACACCCAGGAGCACGATGGTGCCGACATTCCCCGTCGCTGACGCTGCGGCCGCTGCGGCGACCAGCACGGTCTCGCTGGGGACGGGAGGGAAGAACCCGTCGATGATCGTCACGAGCAGCAGCACGAGCACCAGCCAGGGGGAGGCGACGGCCTGCAGAATGAGCTCATTGATCACGTCCATCCGTCCACCGTAGAAACGGTGGCCGCTCCGCAGCATCCACCCCTGGCGCTATCCGCCTCCCTCTCTGGAGTGATCTTGTCCCTGCCGAGAAAGGCAGACGCTCGGGCGCGCCGCATATACTGGGGGGCTGACCGCTCGGTCATCTACCCACCTCAACGAACGGACGTCCGCTGTGCTTGCCGTGCACGATCTCGAGATCCGCGTTGGAGCGCGCCTCCTCATGGAGAATGTCTCGTTCCGCGTCGCCGATGGCGACAAGATCGGACTGGTCGGTCGCAATGGCGCCGGCAAGACGACCCTGACGAAGGTTCTCGCCGGCGACCTGCTGCCCTCGGGCGGAAAGGTGGACCGCCACGGCGAGCTGGGCTATCTGCCGCAGGACCCGCGCACGGGCAACCCCGAAGACCTCGCGCGCACCCGGATCCTCGACGCTCGTGGACTCGGCCAGCTGCACATCAACATCAACGAGGCCTCCCACCTCATGGCATCCGACGACCCCGCCGTCGCCGAGAAGGCGATGCGGCGCTACGGCAACCTCATGGAGCGCTTCGAGGCGCTGGGCGGCTATGCGGCCGAGGCCGAGGCCGCATCCATCGCGCACAACCTGTCGTTGCCGGATCGCATCCTCGATCAGCCGCTCTCGACCCTCTCGGGCGGTCAGCGCCGCCGCATCGAGCTCGCTCGCATCCTGTTCTCGGACGCGCAGACGATGATCCTCGATGAGCCCACCAACCACCTCGACGCCGACAGCGTCGTGTGGTTGCGCGAGTTCCTCAAGAACTACAAGGGCGGGCTCATCGTGATCAGTCACGATGTCGAGCTCGTCGGCGAGACGGTCAACCGCGTCTTCTACCTCGACGCGAACCGCCAGGTCATCGACACCTACAACATGAACTGGAAGAACTACCTTCGTCAGCGCGCTGCCGACGAAGAGCGGCGCAAGAAGGAGCGCGCGAACGCCGAGAAGAAGGCGACGACCTTGCAGCAGCAGGCCGCACGTTTCGGTGCCAAGGCCTCGAAGGCGGCGGCCGCGCACCAGATGGTCGCGCGCGCCGAGAAGCTGCTGGCGGGTCTCGAGGACGTCCGTCAGGAAGACCGGGTCGCGAAGCTGCGCTTCCCGAAGCCCGCAGCGTGCGGCAAGACCCCGATCATGGCGACCGGGCTGTCGAAGTCCTACGGCGCGCTGGAGATCTTCACCTCCGTCGACCTCGCGATCGATCGCGGCTCCAAGGTTGTCATCCTCGGTCTCAACGGTGCCGGCAAGACGACGATGCTCCGGATGCTCGCGGGCGTCGACGAGCCCGATACCGGAACCATCGAGCACGGTCACGGCCTCAAGATCGGGTACTACGCACAGGAGCACGAGAACCTCGATGTCGATCGCTCGGTGCTGCAGAACATGGTCTCGGCCGCGCCGCACATCACCGAGACGGAAGCACGCCGTGTGCTCGGTTCGTTCCTGTTCACAGGTGACGATGTGCTCAAGCCCGCCGGCGTGCTCTCCGGCGGTGAGAAGACGCGGCTCTCTCTCGCGACGCTCGTCGTCTCCTCGGCCAACCTGCTGCTTCTCGATGAGCCGACGAACAACCTCGACCCGGCGTCGCGTCTGGAGATCCTCGACGCACTCGCGCATTACGAAGGCGCGGTCGTGCTGGTCTCGCACGACCCCGGTGCCGTCCAGGCACTCAACCCCGAGCGCGTGCTGATCCTTCCGGACGGCGTCGAGGACATCTGGAGTCAGGAGTACCAGGACCTCATCGAGCTCGCCTGAGCGGCGGCCGACTCCGTTCAGGCGTGCGGTCGGAGGTGGATGCTGCCACCCCGGCCGCGCGCAGCGCTCAGACGTGCGCGTCGAGAAGCTCGTCTTCCTCGTCGGCATCGCGATCCCGGCGACGACGCTTCTCGACGACAGGCGCCCCCGCGGCATCTTCGCGATGCTTCACGATCTCGGTGCGGATGATGTACCCGATGAAGATGAAGCCCATGAGGGCGAAGAGGATCCACTGGATCGCGTATGACAGATGGGGACCCGGGTCTTCCGTCGGTGCGGGAAGAGCGGCGGGACGCGTGTCGGGGGCGGGGCTCTCGCTCACGAGCTCGCCGAAAGCGCCGGTGTCCAGAGCGTCGTCTCCGAGGACGGCGGCAACCGTCTCCAGATGGATCGTGGGCACCTGCCCGGGAGGGGCCGTCGTGCGCCCAGAGGGCGGGAGAGGCTCGCTGGGTCGGAGGCGCACGATGACCTCGACCTGCCCACTCGGGGGAGTGGGAATGACATCCGGCATCGTGCTCTCTCCGGGCGCGACCCATCCGCGATTCACGAGGAACTCGCGTCCGTCCGCCATGCGCAGCGGCACGAGCACCTCGAATGCGCTGGTGCCTCCGTGAGGGCGATTGCGGACGAGGATCTGATCATCCACGTTGTACGCGCCGACAAGACGCACCGGACGCCAGGTGTGATCTTCGCTCAGGGGCTCGCCCGGAGCCAGCAGGTCGTCGAGGGGCACGGGATCCACGTCGTAGTTCTTCGCGACCAGCGCGAGCTCGACGGAACGGCTCTCGTTGCGCTCGAACTGCCAGTTGGACAGCCAGACGCACACGATCGCGAAGACGATGGCCACGGCGACGTATCCCGACCAGCGCAGCACCCACTCACGCCTCACGACAGACCCTCCCGAATCTCGACGGGGAAATCTCGGGCGCGCAGATACTCGCTGAGGAACTCGAGGTGTTCGTCACAGGCCAACCAGATCTTCTCTCTGTCTGCGGCGTGGATGCGGGGGTTTCGCCAGACGATGCGATGCGTGGCGATCTCGCGGCAGGCGGCGCGCGAGCATTCGACGCTCACTCCCGACTCGATTCATCATCACCCTCAGCGCTGTCGTTCTGCGCGTCGAGGAGCGGCCTCGACTCATGCAGTGTGATCGTGCGCGGCTGCTCCGCAGGCGGCGCGACCGGTTCCTGCGAGGGAGGGGCGAGCTGCATCTGCGGAGATTCCGCGGTGGGCTCTTTGTTGTCCGAGCCCGCGTTCGCGATCACGACGGCGAAGTAGGGGAGCACCGCCGCGGCTATGCCGAACACCCAGGTGTACCAGCCGTACGGCGTGACCGCGACCATCAGGATGAAGCAGACGACGCGAATGCCCATCGTGATGATGTAGTGGCGCACACGGGCGCTCTCCTCGTCGCGCGGTGCGCGCGGAAGCGAGGTGAGCGAGGGGGTGCGTCTGGATGCCATCACGGTGCTTCCAGCCTACGCCGCTCGGGACGCATCGGCGCCCCGAGCGCGTGCGGTTCAGGCGAACCAGGCGATACCGAAAAGGAAGAGGAACCCGACGAGGAACAGCGCCGCAAATGCTGTGACGACGTAGCCCATGATCAGTCCGGCGATCGCGAGACCGCGCCCAGCCAGAGCGGGATCGGCACGGAGCCGGCCCAGTGCCATGTGTCCCGTGACGATCGCTACGATCGCCGCTGCGATGCCGATTCCGAAGATCCCGAAGAAGACGCCGATGATCCCGGAGATGAAAGCGGTCACGGCCAGGCCGCTCGTGGGACGAGGAGCAGGCGGAAGCGGTGAGGCGGGGACCGGGTAGCCCTGCGGTGCGGGCGCCGCGTGTCCCTGATAGGGGGAGCCGGGAGTCGCGAAGTACGTGGGCGCTGCCCCGTATGCCGGAGGCGCGTATCCCGGTGCCCTAGGCGCAGGCGCAGGCGGCGTGCCGTAGGCAGGTGCGGGCGTGGGCGGTGCCGCGTAGGCAGGTGCGGGAGGTGCTCCATACGGAGGCGCAGCCGGCGCGCCATACGCGGCCGTGCGCGGCGCGGGGTCGTTGGTCGGCGCACCGGGGTAGGGCTGGTAGGGCGTCTGAGGGGAACCCTGCCAGGGAGGGGAGGCCTGGCTCGGCTGGTCGGGGAATCCTCCCGCAGAGGTGTTGTCGCTCACGCTGCTCCTTCGTCGATGGATTCAGCGTTTCAGCCGGAACGAGAGCGTGTCAACTCGTCTGCTCCGCAGGATGCACAGGAGGTCGCTAGGCTGGTGCGGCCCGCTTTCGCTCTTCTGGGAGAACATACTCATGACCTCTGACCGCGTCGTTCTTGTCACCGGTGGAAACCGCGGTATCGGCCGCGCCATTGCCGAGCGTTTCGTTCGCGACGGTTACCGCGTCGCGGTCACCGCTCGCAGCGGCGAAGGCCCCGAGGGCACGCTCACGGTGCGGGCCGACGTGACGGATGCGGCTGCTCTCGACGCCGCCTTCACCGAGGTTGAGAACACGCTCGGTCCTGTCGAGGTGGTCGTCGCGAACGCCGGCATCACGAAGGACACTCTGTTGCTGCGTATGACCGAGGATGACTTCGACAGCGTCGTCGCCACCAACCTCGGCGGAACATTCCGCGTGGTCAAGCGTGCGTCGAAGGCGATGCTGCGGGCGCGGTTCGGTCGCGTCATCCTGATCTCGAGTGTCGTGGGTCTCTACGGTTCGGCCGGGCAGATCAACTACTCGGCGTCGAAGAGCGCCCTTGTCGGTTTCGCTCGTTCGCTCACGCGCGAACTCGGCGGTCGCGGCATCACGGCCAACGTCGTGGCGCCCGGCTTCATCGAGACGGACATGACCGCGGAACTGCCCGAAGAGACCCAGAAGCAGTACAAGGCCAACATCCCCGCCGGACGATTCGCCAGCGCGGACGAGGTCGCGGGTGTCGTGACCTGGCTGGCCTCCGACGATGCCGCCTACATCTCGGGCGCAGTCATCCCGGTGGACGGCGGCCTTGGCATGGGCCACTGACGCGGCAGCAGCCTCAGCGCAGGGCGTCGACGATCTGAGTGGCGAGGTTCTGCGGCTGCGAGAACTGCGGCCAGTGACCGGAATCCAGACGAACCACGCGTGACGTCTCGATCGCGTCATACTCGGCGGCGAACGGACCCCAATTCGCGATCTCCTCGGCGAGCGACTGCTCGTCGAAGGAGCCCATCAGCAGCGTGACCGGAATGCGGTAGCGCGCCTCGTGTGACAGCACGATCGGATCGGTGGGAACCCGCGCCGGCACGCTCTTCGCTGCCGCAGATGTGCGCGCGCGTGTGCGGTCGTCGAGGTCGGCCACCTCTTCCGCGGGGAAGAAGTCCCACCCGGGGAAGGGGACGACCCCGTCGACGACGGGAAGCTCGTTGATGCCGTGTCCGTCGGCGGGCGGAACCGTGTCGACGAAGATGACGTGCGTGACCTGCTCGGGCCGTTCGGACGCGGCGGCCCAGACGACGTTGCCCCCACCGCTGTGGCCGACGAGCACGACGGGCTTGCGCAGTTCATCGATCTTCTCTGTCACGGCACGGACCCACTCAGCGATCCCGATCTGTGCGCTCTCAGGGGCCGCGACCCCGGTGCCCGGCATCGTCAGCGGATGCACTCGATGCCCCGCTTGAGTAAGCGCTGGCGTGACCTCAGCCCAGCTGTCTTCGTCGAGCCAGAGGCCTGGTACGAGAATGATGTCCATGTCCGCAACGCTACGCCGTGCCTCGGACGTTGGCTACGGTCGACGTCGGCTAGGGAAGTAGGGGGATGACGGCGCTGAGGTCCTGCGGTCCGATGACCAGGTTCGCCGCGGCCCGAACGGCGGGCTTCGCGTTGAAGGCGATGCCGAGGCCCGCGGCATCCATCATGCGGAGATCGTTCGCGCCGTCGCCGATCGCGATCGTACGGCTGACGAGCACGCCGAGCTCATCCGCCCATTCGCGCAGCGACGACGCCTTCGCCTCCGCATCCACGATCTCGCCCTCGACGAGACCCGAGAGTGCGCCGTCCACGACGCCGAGGCGGTTGGCGCGCCAGCGGTCGACGCCGAGACCGGGAGCGATGTGGTCCAGCACCTCGTGGAATCCGCCGGAGACGACGCCGACGACGCCGCCACGCGCATGTACGGCGGCGGTCAGCTCTGTCACACCCACGGTCGGTCGTACGCGTGCCCGCACTCGCTCGAACGCCTCCAGCGGCACGCCCTTCAGCGCCGCCACGCGCGAACGCAGGCTGGTCGCGAAGTCGATCTCGCCGCGCATCGCCGCCTCCGTCGCGGCCTGCACCTCCGCGCGACGGCCCGCCTCGTCGGCGATGAGTTCGATCACCTCGTCCTGCAGAAGGGTGGAATCGGCATCGAGGACGACAAGGAAACGCGCAACGGTCACGCTCCGAGCGTAGCGGGCGCTCAGACCTCGATGCGCACGCCCTTGCCGACCACCGTGATGCCCGAATCCGTCACCGTGAATCCACGTGAGAGATCGCGCTCGCGATCGACGCCGACGGTGGCACCGTCCGCGAGAATGACGTTCTTGTCGAGGATCGCCCGGTGCACACGCGACCCGGCGCCCACCTGCACGCCTTCGAAGAGCACCGACTCTGTGATCGTCGAACCGCCTGCGGCGAGTGTCCACGGACCCACAACACTGCGCTCGAGGTGCGTGCCGGACAGCACCGACCCCAGCGACACGATCGAATCGATCGCGTTGCCGATGCGGCCAACCGAATCGCGGACGAACTTCGCGGGCGGCGAGTTCACCGCCTGCGACCGGATCGGCCAGCGCATGTTGTAGAGGTTGAACACGGGCAGAGTGGAGATCAGGTCCATGTGGGCGTCGAAGAAGGAGTCGATGGTTCCGACATCCCGCCAGTAGGCGCGGTCGCGCGGCGATGACCCAGGAACCTCGTTCTGCTTCATGTCGTAGAAGCCTGCCTCGCCGCGTTCGACGAAGTACGGCACGATGTCACCGCCCATGTCGTGTCCGGACGTCGGCAGCTCGCCGTCTTCCTCGACCGCGGCGATCAACGCGTCAGCATCGAAGATGTAGTTGCCCATGGACGCGAGAACCTCGTGCGGGGAGTCGGGAAGGCCAGTGGCATCCGTCGGCTTCTCCAGGAACTGGTGGATGCGGCCTGAGCCGTCGGCGGCGACATCGATGACGCCGAATTGGGACGCGTGAGCGAGGGGCTGGCGGATGCCGGCGACGGTGACCTTCGCGCCGGACGCGACGTGCGCTTCGAGCATCTGCCGGAAATCCATCCGGTAGACGTGATCGGCCCCGATGACCACGACGATGTCCGGCTTCTCGTCATTGACGAGATTGAGGCTCTGCAGGATCGCGTCTGCGGAGCCCGTGAACCACCGTTTGCCGAGGCGCTGTTGTGCGGGTACCGACGTCACGTAGGAGTCGAGCAGAGAGGACATCCGCCAGGTCGTGGAGATGTGCCGGTCGAGGCTGTGCGACTTGTACTGCGTGAGCACGACCACCTGTCGGAGGCCCGAGTTGATGAGGTTCGAGATCGCGAAGTCGATGAGCCGATACTGCCCGCCGAACGGCACCGCGGGTTTGGCGCGATCCATCGTGAGGGGCATGAGTCGCTTTCCCTCGCCGCCGGCGAGGATGATCCCGAAAACCTTCAACGGTGCCGACATGGCTCCACCATAGATGCCGATTACCGCCTTGTACTAGCGTTCAGAACATGCGCGTCGACATGATTACGAAGGAGTACCCGCCCGAGATCTACGGCGGGGCCGGAGTGCACGTCGCAGAGCTCGTGAAAGCCCTGCGACCGCACGTCGATGTGCAGGTTCGCGCCTTCGGATCCGAGCGGGATGAACAGGGGACGAACTCTTATCGAACGCCCCTCGAGCTGGCCTCCGCGAACCCCGCGCTGCAGACGCTCGGCACCGATCTGGTCATGGTTCCCGACATCGCCGGTGCCGACATCGTGCACAGTCACACCTGGTACGCGAACTTTGCCGGCCACCTCGCGTCGCAGCTGCACGGCATCCCGCATGTGCTGACCGCGCACAGCCTGGAACCGCTGCGGCCGTGGAAAGCGGAGCAGCTCGGCGGTGGCTACGTGGTCAGCAGCGGCATCGAGCGGCTCGCCTACGAGAACGCGGACGCGATCATCGCGGTGAGTGCAGGAATGCGCGCGGACATTCTGCGCAGCTACCCGCAGGTCGATCCCGCACGTGTGCGGGTCATTCACAACGGCATCGACGTCAACGCGTGGCATCCCGTGCACAACCCCGATTTCGTGCGGGCCCAGGGGATCGATCCGGATCGTCCGTCCATCGTGTTCGTCGGACGGATCACCCGGCAGAAGGGCCTGCCCTATCTGCTGCGCGCCGCCGCGCTCCTTCCGCCTGAGGTGCAGCTCGTGCTCTGTGCCGGCGCGCCCGACACCGCCGAGATTATGGCCGAGGTGCAGGCGGGGGTGCGCGCGCTGCAGCAGTCGCGTGACGGTGTCGTCTGGATCGAGCGGATGCTTCCGCGGGATCAGCTCTCGGCGATCCTCTCTGCGGCCACGACCTTCGTCTGCCCCTCTGTCTACGAACCCCTGGGCATCGTGAACCTGGAGGCCATGGCATGCGGCGCGGCCGTCGTAGGGACAGCGACCGGCGGCATCCCGGAGGTCGTCGATGATGGCGTCACCGGGCGTCTCGTGCCGATCGAGCAGCTTCAGGACGGCACCGGGACGCCCGTCGATCCCGATCGCTTCGTCACGGACCTCGCCGCTGTCCTCACAGAGGTCGCAATCGATCCGGACCGCGCGGCCGCCTACGGGGCGGCAGGGCGAGAGCGCGCCGCCCAGGAGTTCAGCTGGGCCGCGATCGCCGACACGACCCGCGGTCTCTACACGGAGCTGGGCGCGTGAGCCGATAGGCTGGGGAGCATGTCTGGCGCCCTGGAATTCAGCGACGTCGTCGTGCGTCGCGACGGCCGAAACATCATCGATCACGTGACCCTGTCCGTCGAAGATGACCAACGCTGGGTCGTCCTCGGCCCGAACGGCGCCGGCAAGACGACGCTGCTGCAGCTCGCTGATACCCTCATGCACCCGACTTCGGGTCGCGTGGACATTCTGGGGGAGACGCTCGGGCACGTCGACGTCTTCGAGTTGCGCCCGCGCATCGGCTTCGCCTCGTCGGCGATGGCACGTCGAATCCCGGCGTCCGAGACGGTGCTCAACACGGTGATGACTGCCGCCTACTCGGTCACAGGGCGCTGGAATGAAGAGTACGAGTCGCTCGATGAGCGCCGTGCACGCCGCGTCCTCGCACAGTGGAAGCTCGAGCACCTCGCGGAGCGCACGTTCGGAACACTCAGTGACGGCGAGCAGAAGCGCGTCCAGATCGCGCGCGCCGTCATGACCGACCCGGAGCTCCTGCTGCTCGACGAGCCGACTGCGAGCCTCGACCTCGGCGCTCGCGAGGAGCTTCTCATCCTTCTCGGTGAGTATGCGCAATCGCCGATGACGCCGGCGATGGTCATGGTCACGCACCACGTGGAGGAGATCCCGGTCGGTTTCACCCATGTGCTGCTGCTCCGCGACGGAGCCATCGTCGCCGCGGGCCCTCTGGCCGAGACTCTGACGGCCCAGGCGCTGACGGAGACCTTCGGCATGCCGATCGCTCTGACGCATGAGGCCGGACGCTACGCGGCACGCTCCGCAGGCTGACGCTCGCGTCTGTTAGGATTGATCCTTGGTGCGGATTCGCGCCGCAGACTTCCCTCGCCCCTGGCACAATCCAGGGCACCACTTAAGGAATCCCATGAAGACTGACATTCACCCCGACTACCAGGCAGTCGTTTTCCGCGACCTCGGCTCGGGCGAGACGTTCCTCACCCGTTCGACCGTCTCGAGCGACAAGACCATCGAGCTGGACGGCGTGGAGTACCCCGTCATCGACGTGGAAATCTCGTCGGCTTCGCACCCGTTCTACACGGGCAAGCAGCGCATCATGGACTCGGCCGGTCGCGTCGAGAAGTTCAACCAGCGCTTCAAGGGCTTCGGCGGCAGCAGCAACTAAGCAGCATCCGCTCCCAAAAGACCCCGCCTCGGCGGGGTCTTTTGCGTCTGCAGGCCCCGAGCCCTTCGGCGGAGTCACCCGACGGCGCGCTCCGCATCGGGCGGAGTGATGATGATGCGACCGTTCTGCGCGAGATCCGGCGGGTCACCGGGGGAGGGTGCAGGAGCTGTGCGTCGATGCTGGCGGTCGCGCTCGGCACCGGCTTCCGCAGCGGACGGCGACCAGAGGGCGTCGAAGGCCCCGCCCAGACCTCCCAGCCCCGAGCCGGTGTACTTCGTCTCGAGGGGACGCTGGCTGAAGACCTGCGCAACACCCCAGATCAGAAGGACGGGGCCGATCGCCACGATGAAGGCGATCGTCGCCCAGCCGAAGACGTCTTCCATCGGCACAGCGTACCGCGGTGCGCGTGTGAGTCGTCAGGCGCCGCTCGCGTCCGCGCGGACGGGCCAGGAGCCGTCGAGTGTCTCGGTGGCGTCCAGTCGGCCGATCTGAATGAAGTACTCGGTGAGGCTCTCTGCCTGAGAACGCGCCCAGCCGATCTGCTGCACGTGCAACTCCCCGGCGGAGGGCGCCAGTGCGAACCGCTCAGCGAGAGCGAGTGCGACGCGACCGGCGGCGATCGCGTCGGCAGACGCCTCATGTGCGTCAGTCAGCGGAACCGCATAGTGTTCGGCGACCGCGGTGAGCGTGCGCTTTCCGCGACGGTATCGGTCCACCCGCTTGTCGATCACGAGCGGATCGATGACCGGCGAGGGATTCTCGAGTGGGCGAATGTCGTGACGCAGCGCTTCATGGTGCAGCAGCGAGAAATCGTAGGACGCGTTGTAGGCGACGACCGGCAGTCCCTGGGCGAAGAGGGCACGGAGAGCATCGGTAATCTCGCTGACCACCTCGGCGGCGGGGCGGCCCTCGTTCTGAGCGCGCGCGGTGGTGATGCCGTGGATCGCCGCGGCGCCCTCGGGTATCGGCACGCCGGGGTCGGCGATCCAACTGCGAGAGGCGATCACTCGCCCCTTCGCGTCGAGGACGCCGACGTGCGCGGTCACGATCCGGTCGTGCACGACGTCGACTCCGGTTGTCTCGAGATCGAAGACGCCGACGCGGGTGAGCCAGTCGGGCGCGGCATCTGCGGAGGTCATGAGCACCACGTTAGAGCCGGGCTCGGACATCGCTCGGAAGGCGCTCGGAGAGCGCGGAAACGACACGCGGAAGGGGGTGCATTCGGGTGTGCGCGCAGCTCTCAGGCCGCGCTCCGTAGACTCGGAGGATGCCTGTCTTCTCGCCCTACGCCGAACGCCTGTCCGCCCTGCCGGTGGAGCGGCATGAGGTGGAGGTACGCGGGGGCGGGACGGCGTACTGGGTGTACGGACCGGATGATGCCGCCACGACCCTCATCGCAGTGCATGGGTTCCGTGGCGAGCATCACGGTCTTGAACCCGTGCTCGCGTACCTGCCCGACGTGCGCGTGATCGCGCCGGATCTCCCGGGCTTCGGCGAGACCCCGCCTCTGCCGGATCGCACCCACGACCTCGATGAGTATGCGGCCTGGCTGACCGAGTTCGCCGCGCAGGTCGCGCCGGGCGCGGTGATCCTCGGGCACTCCTTCGGTTCGATCGTCACCTCCGCGGCTGTGGCCGGCGGACTCGCGACCCCGAAGCTCATCCTGATCAATCCGATCGGCGCGCCGGCTCTCGAAGGCCCCAAGGGCCTCATGACGCGGCTCGCCGTCTTCTACTACGCGATGGGCGCGAGGCTGCCCGAGAAGCTCGGCACGGCGCTGCTGCGGAGCCGCATCATCGTGCGCGTCGCGAGCGTCACCATGGCGAAGACGAGCGATCCCGTGCTGCGACGCTTCATCCATGACCAGCACGACACGTACTTCTCTCGCTTCGCGGATCGCGATGTGCTGAAGGATGCCTTCGTCGCGAGCGTCTCACACGATGTCACAGAGTTCGCCCCGCGCATTCCGGTGCCGACGCTCCTGGTCGCCGCGCAGAAGGACGACATCACCCCGATCGAGGCGGAGCGACGGCTGGCGACACTGTTCGCGGATGCGACTCTTGTGGAGATCGCCGACGTCGGGCACCTCATCCACTACGAGACTCCGGCGGAAGCCGCCGCGGCGATCCGTCAGTTCCTCTGAGCCTCGCTCACACTTCGCGGCGCGCGAGTCCCATGAGTCCGCCGACACGGAACGGGATGACCTCGCCCATCGCGAGGGACGTCTCGGTGCGCTCGACGCCGTCGATCGAGAGGATGCGCGCATCCGTGTCGAAGAGATGACGCGCGTCACGGCATGCCACGCGCGTGAGGAGATCGACGGAGCCGCTGAGCCCATGCGCCTGCACCACCTCGGGGATGCGAGCGAGCTCCGAGATGATGCGCGGCAGTTCTGTCTGACGCACGCTGATGCTGACGAACGCCTGCAGGGGAAAGCCGAGGACGGCGGGGGAGAGTGAGCGCTCGAAGGAAAGGAAGACGCCGGACTGTTCCAGTCGGGCCATTCGCGCCTGCACCGTGTTGCGGGACAGGCCGAGCTTCTCCGCGAGCGCGACCACGGTGGCGCGGGGATCAGCGGTCAGAGCATCCAGCAGGTCGAGATCAGTGCGGTCCAGGGCAGGCATAGTGACCAACACTAACAGGATGAATCCGCGCCTGTCTTGGCAACATGCTCAAGGTGCCCGCAAATGCTTGAGCTAGGTGCGAAACGCGCGTAGCTTCTGGGGTACCGGCGACGACGCCGCGATGAAGGAACGCCGCCCCACAAGGGCAGCTTCTGCAGAGGAGGACGATGATGTCACCGCACAGCACCCCGATCGTCGATGTCGAGACAGACCTCGCGCTGACGGAACAGCTACTGGCCCCGGATGGGACCCGGCGCGCGCACCAGCTCCTGGATCCCTACGTCCCTGATCTCGACGCGGAAGCGCTGCGTGCTCTCTACCGCGACATGGTGATCCTGCGCCGCATCGACGCCGAGGGCGTCGCCCTGCAGCGGCAGGGGCAGTTGGGCCTCTGGGCACCCTGCAACGGCCAGGAGGCATCCCAGATCGGCACCGCCCGTGCGCTCCGCGCGGATGACTTCGTCTTCCCCAGCTACCGCGAGACCGGTGTCATCTATGCGCGCGACCCGAAGCCGGCGGACTTCGTGCGGATGTGGCGCGGCGAAGAGGGAGCGTCCTACGACCCGGCCGTGATGCACATGGCACCGCTCCAGATCATCATCGGCGCCCAGACTCTGCACGCCGTCGGCTACGCCCTCGGCATCCTGCACGATGGCGCCGAGCAGGTCGCCGTGACCTACTTTGGAGATGGCGCCACGAGCCAGGGTGATGTCAACGAGGCGATGGTCTTCGCATCCTCCTATCAGGCGCCGGTCGTGTTCGTCTGCCAGAACAACCACTGGGCGATCTCCGAGCCGGTCTCCGTCCAGGCGAAGTACCCGATCGCGGGACGCGCGCCGGGCTTCGGCATCCCGAGTCTTCGGGTCGACGGCAACGACGTGCTCGCGTGTCTGGCTGCCATGCGCTGGGCGCTGGATCACGCGCGCTCCGGCAAGGGCCCGGCGTTCCTGGAGCTCGTCACCTACCGAATGGGGCCGCACACAACCGCGGACGACCCGACTCGCTACCGCGACAACGCCGAACTGGAGGCGTGGCGCTCGCGGGACCCCCTCGCTCGCCTCGAGGCCCACCTGCGCGCGCAGCAGGAACTGAGAGATGAGCATGTCGCTGCGATCCAGGCGGATGCGGACGCTGCGGCCCGCGATCTGCGCGCTGCCTGTCTGGGCATGGTCACGCGCGAGCCGCTCGCCGTGTTCGATGGTGTCTACGCCGCTGCGCACACCGGTCTTGCCGCGCAGCGCGCGGACTACGCACGCTACCTCGACACCTTCGAGGAGGCCTGAGATGACGACGCTCACACTGGGAAAGGCGCTCGGCGCAGGTCTTCGACAGGCGATGAAGGATGACGACCGGGTCGTGCTTCTCGGCGAGGACATCGGGAAGCTCGGCGGTGTGTTCCGTATCACGGACGGACTGCTGGACGAGTTCGGTGCGCAGCGCGTGATCGACACGCCGCTTGCCGAATCGGGAATCGTCGGCACCGCCGTCGGCCTCGCATTCCGCGGGTATCGGCCCGTCGTCGAGATCCAGTTCGATGGCTTCGTGTATCCGGCGTTCGATCAGATCGTGGCGCAGGTCGCGAAGCTGCACTATCGCACACAGGGAACCGTGCGGATGCCGATCACGATCCGCATCCCCTGGGCGGGCGGCATCGGCGCGGCCGAGCATCATTCGGAGTCTCCCGAGGCGTATTTCGTGCACACCGCGGGGCTGCGGGTCATCGCGGTGTCCAACCCGCAGGACGCGTACACATGCCTGCGTCAGGCGATCGCCAGCGACGATCCGGTGATCTTCTTCGAGCCCAAGCGGATGTACCACTCGAAGGGTGAGGTCGACCTAGAGGGCGCACTCGCGGACGCGCCTCCGATGGGTCTGGCACGCGTCGCGCGTGAGGGTACGGATGCGACGATCATCACGTACGGAGCGATGGTCGGAACTGCTTTGGATGCCGCAACGGCCGCCGCCGACGAAGGACGCTCGCTCGAGGTCATCGATCTGCGCTCGCTCTCACCGGTCGACTACGACACCGTCGCCGCGAGCGTCCGCAAGACGGGCCGGGTCGTCGTCGCGCATGAAGCCTCGCGGGAGGCGGGTGTCGCCGCCGAGGTCATCGCGAGCCTGACCGAGAAGTGCTTCGACTGGTTGGAGGCGGCGCCGCTCCGGGTGACGGGCCATGACATTCCCTATCCGCCCGCGAAGCTGGAGAAGTACCATCTGCCGGATCTGGACCGCATCCTCGATGCCGTCGATCGGGTCATCGGAGATGCGCAGAGCCTGACGGGAGCAGAGCGATGAAGCAGGAGTTTCTCCTTCCGGATCTCGGAGAGGGCCTCGCTGAGGCGGAGGTTGTGCAGTGGCTCGTCGCTGTCGGCGACACGGTCACCCTGAACCAGACTCTTGCCGAGGTCGAGACCGCGAAAGCCGTCGTCGAGCTTCCCTCGCCTTACGAGGGCACTGTGAGTGTCCTGCACGCCCAGGCCGGCGAGACTGTCGAGGTCGGTGCACCCCTGATCGCCTTCGAGGTCGCGGGGGAGGAGCCGTCGGTGCCGGATGCGCCGACGACCGGGGACGCGGAGAGCGCCCTCGAGGAGAAGGCCGAGCCGAACCTCGTCGGCTACGGCGCCGCACCCAGCTCGCGTGGACGTCCGGCTCGTCGCGCGCGTCGCGTCGGTGTGGCTGTCAGCGACGCGGGCGCGGAGGAGGCGGTGCGCGCGGCAGCGCCGCACGATGCGGTCGCGACGGCCGTGGTGGATGCGCCGCTGGAGCGGCCGCGCTCGACGCCGCCGGTGCGCAAGTACGCGAAGGACAAGGGGGTCGACCTCGTGCTGCTGAGCGCCGAGCTGGCGACCGTCGACGATCCGGCTCCGCTGATCACCCGTCGCGATGTCGACGCGTACCTCGCGCGGATCTCGGAGCGTTCGACAACCGCACGGGACGCAGTGTCCGTGGAGCGGGGGTCGCAGGCGCCGTCGCCGTCCGGAGAGCGCACGACGCGCGTCCCGATCCGCGGTGTCCGCAAGCACACCGCCGAGGCGATGGTGCGCAGCGCTTTCACGGCGCCGCACGTCACGACCTTTCACACGGTCGACGTCACCGACACGATGGCGCTCATCGCGTCGCTCCGCGCCGACCGGACATTGAGCGAGCATCGCATCGGACCGCTCGCCGTGGTCGCCAAAGCGGTGTGCCTGACGCTGCCGCAGTATCCGGGGCTCAACGCGTTCTGGGATGAGACTGCCGGTGAGATCGTGCAGAACCATTTCGTCGATCTGGGGATCGCCGCCGCGACCGAGCGGGGGCTGATCGTTCCCGTCATCCGCGAGGCACAGTCGCTGTCATTGCCCGCGATGGCGGACGCGCTGCGAGCGCTGGCGTCGACTGCGCGTGCGGGCAAGACGCAGCCCGCGGAGCTCGCCGGCGGCACCTTCTCGATCACGAACATCGGCAGCTTCGGCATCGACGCGGGCACCCCGATTCTGCCCCCGGGTCAGTCCGGGATCCTGGCGACAGGGGCGGTCCGACGTCAGCCCTGGGAGTACCGCGGCGAGATCGCGCTGCGCGAGGTCATGACATTGAGCCTGTCCTTCGACCACCGTCTCGTCGACGGCGCGGAAGGTTCGCAGTTCCTCAAGGCCGTCGCTGACATCCTGCAGGAACCGGGACGAGCCCTGCTCTACTGATCGTCACCCTGAGGGGGTCTCTGCCGGAACTGCGGAGAGCCCCTCAGGCGAGCAGTGCGGCGCTTGCCATGCGCGACAGCACGTTCGCTGTCGCTCTGCTCGCGCGCGTCGTCGCACTCGTGCTGTGGGGCGTCGAGTTGATGAGGCCGAAGCACGCCTGCACACGCAGGCGACGCGCGGAGCGATCCTCGGCGACGAGCGGCTCGATCGCGCGGATCCACATCTCGATGTACTCGCGCTGCAGGTCACGGACGGCCGCGTAGTCCTCGTCGCGCAGATGCGCGGCGTCCTGATCCTGCACACGGATCACATCGGGGTGGCCCAGGGCGAAGTCGACGTGGAATCCGATGAGCGCTTCGACGCGGGCAGCGGGCTCGGTGTGCGCGTCGATGACCTCGCGGCCGCCGTCGCGCAGCTTCTGACTGACCTGGACCAGGAGGGCGCCGAGAAGGGCCTGCTTGCCGGCGAAGTGGCGATAGACGGCAGGCCCGCTGACGCCGACGGCGGCACCGATCTCCTCCAGGCTCACCGCGGAGAAACCGCGAGCTGCGAAGAGTCGGGCGGCCTCGCGCAGCAGAGCGGTCTGACGGTCTTGTTTCGCGCGCGATCGGGGAGTGGACACCCTTGTCATTTCAGTTAACCCTCGCTAACCTGAAGTCGTCAGTTAATGAAGACTAACCAGTTTCGTCTCTGATCTCTACCTTCGGGTGGTGGTGAGTCAAGGAGGACCACAGGATGACGGATGCTCCCACGCAACGCAGTCTCGCAGAGGCATTGCATGCGCGACTCGAACATGTCGCGGAAGGGGGGCCACAGGCCGCCAGGGACCGTCATATTGCACGGGGAAAGCTTCTTCCTCGTCATCGTGTGACGCGACTCCTCGATGAGAACAGCCCCTTCCTCGAGATCGCTCCGCTCGCTGCCGACGGCATGTACGACGACGAGGCGCCTGCGGCAGGGCTGATCGCTGGGATCGGACTCGTCCACGGTCGGCCAGTGATGGTGATCTGCAACGACGCCACAGTCAAGGGCGGAACGTACTTTCCCATGACCGTGAAGAAGCATCTTCGCGCCCAGGAGATCGCCCGTGAGAACCGTCTTCCGTGCATCGCCCTCGTGGACTCCGGCGGTGCCTATCTGCCGATGCAGGACGAGGTCTTTCCGGACCGAGAGCACTTCGGGCGCATCTTCTACAACCAGGCCCAGCTGTCTGCCGCCGGGGTGGCGCAGATCGCCGCGGTTCTCGGCTCCTGCACCGCCGGAGGCGCATATGTGCCGGCGATGAGCGATGAGACGGTCATCGTGAAGGAGCAGGGCACGATCTTCCTCGGAGGACCGCCGCTCGTGAAGGCGGCGATCGGTGAGGTCGTCACGCCCGAGGCGCTCGGCGGAGGGGAGATGCACGCCCGGGTGTCCGGTGTCGTCGACCACCTGGCCGATGACGATGAGCATGCACTCGAGATCGTGCGCTCCATCGTCGCGACGCTTCCGCCGCCGCTTGCGTCGGCCTGGGAAGTGCTTCCGGCGCGCGCGCCCGACGAGGGCGGAAGCCTGTACGACGTCGTCCCCGTCGACGTGAACGCCGCCTATGACGTGCATGAGGTCATCGAACGGCTCATCGACGGCGGATCGTTCTCGGAGTTCAAGCGTGACTACGGTGCGACCCTCGTCACGGGCTTCGCGCGTCTGCACGGGCACCCGGTCGGGATCATCGCGAACAACGGCGTGCTGTTCTCCGAGTCCGCGCAGAAGGGAGCGCACTTCATCGAGCTCTGCGATCAGCGCGGCATCCCGCTGCTGTTCCTCCAGAACATCACCGGATTCATGGTCGGCACCGAGGCAGAGTCCGGCGGGATCGCCAAGCACGGGGCCAAGATGGTCACGGCCGTCGCGACGACGCGGGTGCCGAAGCTCACGGTCGTGATCGGCGGCTCTTTCGGTGCGGGCAACTACTCCATGTGCGGTCGGGCATACTCCCCGCGGTTTCTGTGGACCTGGCCCGCGAGCCGGCTCTCGGTCATGGGCGGCGTGCAGGCTGCCTCCGTCCTCTCCACCGTCAAGGACGATCAGCTCAGTGCGCGCGGCGAGACGTGGACGTCGGAGGAGCGCGCGGCCTTCGAGGCCCCGATCCGCGCCGGATACGAAGCCCAGGGCGAGCCGTACTACGGCACCGCGCGACTGTGGGACGACGGGATCGTCGACCCCGACCAGACGCGTGACCTGCTCGGACTTGCCCTCGACGTGATCTCCCGCAGCCCTCTTCCGGAGCCGCGCTTCGGACTCTTCCGGATGTGACCCGATGACCCACACACCTCTCTTCGACACCGTCCTCGTCGCGAACCGCGGGGAGATCGCCCGTCGCATCATCCGCACCCTGCGCGCTCTCGGGATCCGCAGCGTCGCGGTCTACAGCGATGGTGATGCCACCGCGCCCCATGTACGGGAGGCGGACGTCGCCGTGCGCCTCGGCCCCGATCCCGCCACGTCGTCGTACCTGCGGATCGATGCGGTCATCGCGGCGGCGCAGAGGCACGGCGCGCAGGCGATCCACCCGGGCTACGGATTCCTCTCGGAGAACGCGGCGTTCGCGGATGCCTGCGCTGCGGCCGGGATCGTCTTCATCGGGCCCTCGGCGACAGCGCTCGAGATCATGGGCGACAAGGCGACCGCACGCGCTCACGTCATGGCTCGGGGTGTCCCCGTCGCTCCCGGATTCTCCGCGGTCGGGCTCCGCGACGACGAGATCGCCGCCCGAGCCGCGGAGGTCGGGTATCCGCTCCTCGTGAAGCCGTCGGCCGGTGGTGGCGGCAAGGGCATGGAGATCGCGCAGGATGCCGCGACCCTGCAGGCGGCACTCGACTCCGCGCGCCGGATTGCCGCAGCCGCCTTCGGCGACGACAGCCTCGTGCTGGAACGACTGGTCGCGCGTCCCCGCCACATCGAGGTGCAGGTCTTCGGTGATCAGCACGGCACCGTGATCGCACTGGGGGAACGCGAGTGCACGCTGCAGCGCCGGCACCAGAAGGTGATCGAAGAGGCTCCGTCGGCGGGACTCCCTGCCGCGACGCGCGACGCCCTCCTCGCGCAGGCGGTACGAGCTGCCGAGAGCGTCGACTACGTGGGCGCTGGCACGGTGGAGTTCCTCGTCGATGCCGATGATCCCGCGACGTTCTTCTTCATCGAGATGAACACGCGCCTGCAGGTGGAGCATCCCGTGACAGAGGAGGTGACCGGGCTGGACCTGGTAGAACTGCAGCTTCTCGTCGCGGCGGGTCGTCCACTGCCGGAGCGTGCGACCGCACCCGTCATGCAGGGACATGCCGTCGAAGCACGCGTCTACGCAGAGGCTCCGGCGCGCGGATTCCTGCCGTCGCTGGGAACGATCGTGCAACTCACGGCGCCGGCGGGTGTGCGCGTGGATTCGGCGGTCGAGACCGGCAGTACGGTCTCCGGCGCCTACGACCCGATGATCGCCAAGATCATTGCGTACGCGCCGGACCGCCGCACGGCGCTGGAACGCCTGGATGCCGCTCTCGCGCAGACCGTCGTGTTGGGGGTCGACACGAACATCGCCTTCCTCCGACAGCTCTGTCAGAACGAGCGGGTGCGGGAAGGAGACATTGACACCGGGCTCATCGAGACGCTGCTGCCGATCGCGCCGTCCGCAGCCACCGCCGCGATGCTCGCCGCCGCGGCAGGAGTGACGAGCGGACCCCCGTCCAGCACGCACGTCTCCGCCCTGTGGGCGGAGCGGCCCGGGTGGCGACTCGGCCGGGCGGAACCGCGAGCCGCGCGCTGGTTCCGCACAGATGACGATGAGGTCTTCGAGGTCCCCGAGAACGCGGATACGTCGGGTGCCACGGCGGCCGTGGACGCGGATGGCGCGGTCTGGGTGAGCGCCGGAGGCGACAGCATCCGCCTTCGTCCGATCGATCGCGCGGGACGATTCCGTCTGCGCCGCGCCGCCATGACCCGACAGGATGCCGCACATGACCCGCTGTGCCGTGCGCCGATGCCTGGAACAGTCGTCGCTCTGCACGTCAGCGACGGTGCGGTCGTGCGCACTGGGGACCGGCTCGTCTCCATCGAGGCGATGAAGATGGAGCATCCCGTCCTCGCGCCGCGCGACGGGACAGTCTCCCTGCTCGTCGCCGTCGGCGATCAGGTGCGTCGGGAGCAGTCCGTCGCCCGCATCGTCGCCCCCGAAGAACCATCGGCCTCAGACCCCGAGGCTCCCGACTCTTACAAGGAGCACCTGTCATGAACGATCTCTCCTCTGAAGAACGCGAGCTCGCCGGTCTCGTCCGCGAGTTCGCCGACACCGTCGTCGCACCGCAGTCCTACGAAGCCGACCGCACGCACACCCTGTCGATGGATGTCGTGCGGCAGATGGGGGAGATCGGCCTCTTCGGCCTTCCCTTCCCGGAGGAGTACGGCGGGCAGGGTGGTGACTACTTCGCCCTCTGCCTCGCGATCGAGGCGCTGGGCCGCGTGGACCAGTCCATCGCGATCACCCTCGAGGCGGGGGTGAGCCTCGGGGCCATGCCGATCTTCCGGTTCGGAACCGAGGAGCAGAAGCAGGAGTACCTGCCCGATCTCCTTTCCGGACATGCACTTGCGGGTTTCGGCCTGACCGAGCCCGAAGCAGGCAGTGACGCCGGCGCGACCCGCACGACCGCACGGGAGGACGGCGGCGAATGGGTCATCGACGGCACGAAGCAGTTCATCACGAACTCCGGCACTCCGATCACGCGCTTCGTCACGGTCACCGCGGTCACCGGTCAGCAGGACGGGCGCAAGGAGATCTCCACGATCATCGTGCCGAACGGCACCCCGGGCTTCACCGTCGAACCCGCCTACGACAAGGTGGGGTGGAACGCGTCCGACACGCACCCCCTGACGCTCGACGGTGTGCGTGTCCCGCAGGAGAACCTGCTGGGCGTGCGCGGCGAGGGTTTCCGCAACTTCCTCAGCATCCTCGACGAAGGACGCATCGCGATCGCAGCTCTCGCGACCGGCGCCGCGGAGGGATGCCTCGAAGAGGCGACCCGCTACGCCCAGAGTCGGACGGTTTTCGGCGCGGCGCTGAGCACCCGGCAGAATGCGCAGTTCACGCTCGCCCGCATGGCGGCGCGGGTGCACACTGCACGGCTGGCGTGGCACCATGCGGCACGACTTCGGGATGCCGGTGAGTCGTTCGCCGTGGCATCCGCGATCGCCAAGCTCGTCGCCGGGGAAGCCGCCATGGACAACGCGCGCGACGCCACGCAGATTCTCGGCGGGAACGGCTTCATGAACGAGTTCACCGCCGCCCGCCACTACCGGGACTCCAAGATCCTGGAGATCGGTGAGGGCACGACCGAGGTGCAGCTGCTCGTGATCGCACGGGCCCTGGGCGTGGCCTGAGGCGAGGGGAGCGCTACCGTGGAGAACGTGAACGCGCAGGTAGAGACCCCAGGTCCCGACATCGTGCAGCGGGGGCTGTACTTCGAGGAGTTCGTCGTCGGCGCGCGCTATCTGCACCGGCCAGGGCGCACCGCGACGGAGGCCGACAACGTCCTGTTCACCACCCTCACCATGAACACGCAGGCGCTCCACCTGGATGCGGCGTTCGCGGCGACGCAGGAGCCGTACCGGGAGCGGCTGATGAACTCGATGTGGACGCTGTCGACCATGGTCGGCGCGTCTGTCGCGCAGCTCACGCAGGGCACGCTCGTCGCGCAGCTCGGGCTCGGGGACGTGCGCTTTCCACACCCGTTGCTGCAGGGTGACACTCTGTACACCGAGAGCGTGATCACCGAAAAGCGGCTGTCGGCCTCGCGGCCGGGGCAGGGCATCTGCACGATCGCACACACCGGCCGCAACCAGGATGGCACGGTCGTGGCCACCGCGAGTCGCACCGTTCTCGTCCTCTGCCGCCCCGATCCCGGAAAGTGATGCCGATGTCTCCCTCCTTCGCCCTGGGACCTGCGCTTCTGTTCTGTCCCGCAGATCGTCCGGAACGATACGCATCCGCGCTCACAAAGGCCGATGGCGCCATCATCGACCTCGAAGACGCTGTGCTTCCCGCCGCGAAGGCCGCGGCACGCCGCGCCCTCGTCGACGCGGACCTCGACCCCGAGCGGGTGATCGTTCGCGTCAACGGCACCGACAGCGATGAGTTCGCCGCCGATCTCGCGGCTCTCGCGGAGACGCGTATCCGCACGGTCATGGTCGCGAAGGCCGAAGACGCATCTGCGCTGGACGCGTTCGGTGGGCGCTACGACCTCATCGCGCTGTGTGAGACAGCGCGCGGCGTGCAGGCAGCGCCGGAACTGGCGCGGCATCCGCGGGTCACGGCGCTCATGTGGGGTGCGGAAGACCTTGTCGCCTCGCTCGGCGGAACATCGAGTCGCAATGCGGACGGTCGCTACCGCGACGTCGCTCGCGTCGCTCGGGCCCAGGTGCTGCTCGCGGCAGGTGCGGCGGGAATCGCCGCGATCGATGCCGTCCATCTCGACATCGGCGACGTCTCCGGTCTGGCAAGAGAGGCGGCGGATGCTGCGGCGTCCGGATTCGGCGCGACCGCGTGCATCCATCCGCAGCAGGTGGCCGTCATCCGCGAGGCCTACCGGCCGGATCCGCAGCTCGTGACGTGGGCCCAGGGGGTCTTGGCCTCCGCAGAGGGGGAGAGGGGCGTCTTCCGTTACGACGGGCGGATGATCGACGAGCCCGTGCTCCGCCACGCACGTTCGATCCTTCAGCGCGCCGCCGACGGTACCGTCTAGACGCCGATGAGCTCTTCGGACTGGCCGAGATCCGAAGCCAGCAGATGCACGCCCGCGGTATCCGCGACGAACCGATGCACCGAGCCGTTGAGCAGTCGGCTGCCGTGGGCGGGGATCGTGCCCTTCGATGCATGATGCACGAGCGATCGGATGAGTCCTCCGTGCGTCACCACGATGAGGCGCGGTGCGCGCGGGGCGGTCCGGGCACGGGCGCGACGAGCGATCTCGTCGAGCGCTGCGAGCGCACGCTCGCGCACCTCGTCGAAGCTCTCCGCTCCGGGAACCTCTGCGTGCCAGTCGCCGTAGCGATCGAGGAACTCCTGGACGAGGATCCCCTCCGCCTCGCCGAACGCTCGTTCGTGCAGGGTTGGCGCGATCACCGGCGCAGGGAGCGAGAGCTCGCTCGCGATGACCTCCGCGGTCTGCTGCGCCCGCAGCAGCGGACTTGTGATGACGGCATCGAACGTCTCGCCGCGAAGAGTGTCGGCGGCGCGACGTGCGTCAGCGAGACCCGTCTCATTGAGCGGGATGTCGGTCAGTCCCTGGATGCGGCGGTCGAAGTTCCAGGCCGTCTGGCCGTGGCGGACGAGAGCGAAGAAGGTCACTCCTCGACCCTACCCAGGGCTGTCGGAGTGGACGATGTGAGCGCCCGCGCCAACGCCGGGAGGACTTCACTCGTACCGGCCGCGATCGTCAGCGCCGCCCACGTGTCGACGCGCGTCGGCTCGTGGTTCACGATCACGATCGGCAGGTCTCGACGGCGCGCCCGCTCGGCGAAGCGCACCCCGGAGTTGACGACCAGTGACGTCCCCGCGATGAGGAGCGCGTCGGACGCCCGGAGCAGCGACTCCGCCGTGCGGAAGCGAGAGAGCGGAATCGTCTCTCCGAAGAAGACTACGTCGGGTTTCAGCATGCCTCCGCAGACGGTGCACACCGGCACCAGGAATCCGTCGGTGGCCTCGGGGACCACATCTCCGTCGGGACCCAGAGGGATGTCGTCCGCTGCGGCCAGCCACGGGTTTCTCGCGTCGATCTGCGCGGCGACACTCTCTCGATCGAACACCTGTCCGCACTGCAGGCAGTAGACGCGCCGGCCTGTGCCATGCAGTTCGATGACACGCTGGCTGCCGGCCTGCAGGTGCAGACCGTCGACGTTCTGCGTCATGACGCCGGTCACGGCACCTGCACGCTCGAGCTCTGCGAGCGCGCGGTGCCCCGCATTGGGGTGCACGGCGCTGAAGCGGCGCCAGCCGAGGTGGCCGCCCATCCAGTAGCGGCGACGCGCCGCATCCCCGCTCAGGAAGTCCTGTACGGTCATCGGACGGCGGGGGACTCCCGCGGCACCCCGATAGGTCGGGATGCCGGAGTCCGCGGAGATCCCGGCGCCCGTGAGCACCGCCGTGCGGCGATCGGCCAGCAGATCGACGGCGCGAGCGACCTGCTCATCGATGTCGACCGATTCCATCGCGCGCCGCTCCCTCCGGTGCTCCGCACGTGCGCGCGGTGCACTCCAAGCCTAGGGCGGCATGGCAGAGTGGAGGCCGGTGTCGCAGAACCCACATCACCGCATCGCTGAGAGGTTTTCATGCCCGTCGTCACCATCGAAGACCCGGACGATTCGCGTCTGGATGACTTCCGCAATCTCACCGACACGGCACTTCGGCTGCGCAGTGAGCATGTCGACGGGCTCTACATGGCGGAGTCGACCAAGGTCATCGCTCGCGCTGTCGCCGCAGGCCACCGTCCGCGGGTGGTCATGGTCCAGGAGCGACGACTCGCTGATGTCCGCGAGATCGTCACAGATCCGCAGGTGCTCATCGCGGTCGTGCCGGATGCGGTCGCGGAAGCTGTCACGGGGTTCGATGTGCACCGAGGCGCGCTCGCGTCCATGCAGCGCCCCGCGTTGCCCAGCATCACCCAGGTGACGCAGGGCGCCCGACTCATCCTGATCCTCGAGGATCTGATCGAGCATCAGAACGTCGGTGCGGCCTTTCGCGCCGCCGCCGCTCTCGGGGCGGATGCTGTACTGATCTCCGCACGCTGCGCGGATCCGCTCTACCGGCGCAGCGTCCGGGTCAGCATGGGCACGGTCTTCCAGGTGCCGTGGAGCCGCTTCACGTCCTGGCAGGAGCTGCGGGACGAGCTTCCCATGGTGCAGATCGCTGCCCTCGCGCTCCGGGAGGACGCGGTCACGCTGGAGGAGTACGCGCCTCAGCGGGCGGATCGGGTCGCCCTCGCGCTCGGCACCGAGGGAAACGGACTGAGTGCGGAGGCTCTCGACACGGCGGATGTGGTCGTGACCATTCCGATGTACGGCGGCGTGGACTCGCTCAACGTCGCCTCGGCGGGTGCGGTCGCGCTCTGGGCGCTGCGCCACCCGCCGGCGCCGTAGTCAGTCCTGCTCGGGACGCAGCACGGGCATCGGGTCGGGACGTTTGGCCTCGACGAAGTCGCCCGACGACTGATGGCGGAGGCGTCGCAGCACCCACGGAACCAGGTGCTCACGCGCCCAGGCGACATCGTTGCCCCGCGCCTCGCGCCAGGTGCGCACGGGCAGCGGATCCGGAGCCATCGCCTGAAGATCATTGGGGACGTTGAGAGCACGCAGAACCATTCGCGCGACCTCGTGGTGTCCGAGAGCGTTGAGATGCAGACGGTCGTCCGCGAAGAACCGTGGATCCTGAATGACCTTGAGGCCCCACTGATCGGCCACGATGCAGTCGTGCCGGTCGGCGATCGCACGCACGTTCTCGTTGTAGATGGCGACCTTGCCGCGGAACGGGCGGAAGACCGGGGTGAAGCCCGTGTCGATCCCGGTGAAGAGCACGACCGCGGCGCCTGTGCGCGAGAGGCGCGTGACGGCGTCGTCGAGCATCGTCGCGATCTCGTCGGGGTCGGTTCCGGGGCGAATCACGTCGTTGCCCCCGGCACAGATCGACACGAGATCGGGGTTGAGGGCGACAGCCGGTTCGATCTGCTCGTCGCTGATCTGGCCGATCAGCTTTCCGCGCACGGCGAGGTTCGCATACGCGAAGTCGTCGACCTGTGACGCGAGCACCTCCGCGACGCGATCCGCCCATCCGCGCTGTCCGCCGGGGGCGGAGGGCTCGGGATCGCCGATTCCCTCGGTGAACGAGTCTCCGACGGCGACGAAGCGGCGCCACGGGTGCGGGGTGTCGTTCGCGACGAATGGGGTACGTGGTGCTTCCTGACCGGTCATCGGCAAGCCTCCTCGGGGCGTTTTCGCGGTGCGAGGGTGCCCGAACCGCGCCCACGAGCCTACCCTCTGGGGAGGGCCGCTCGACAGGTTCGTCGGTTGTCCGACGCCTCGTCTATCGTTGATGACGATGCTTTCTCCGTCCTTCCCCCAGCGCGCCCCGTGGGGTACTGCAGACAAGCTGAGGGCCTGGCAGAGGGAAGCGCTCGATGCATACTTCCAGGCTGATCAGCGCGACTTTCTGGTCGCGGCGACCCCGGGTGCAGGAAAGACGACCTTCGCTCTGACCCTCGCGGTGGAGCTGCTCCGGATCGGCGAGGTCGACCGTGTGATCGTGGTCGCTCCGACCGAGCACCTCAAGACCCAGTGGGCGGACGCCGCGGCCCGTGTCCACATCCGCCTGGACCCGCGTTTCCGGAACAGCCATTCGATGCCCGCCCGGCAGTACCACGGCGTTGTCGTGACATATGCGCAGGTCGCAGCGAAGTCCTACGTCCACCGCGTTCTGACCGAATCCGCCAAGACGCTCGTGATCCTCGACGAGGTGCACCACGGTGGCGATGCACTGAGCTGGGGTGACGCGATCCGCGACGCCTACGGACCCGCGCGGCGTCGTCTGCTGCTGTCGGGAACGCCGTTCCGCAGTGACACCGCCCCCATTCCCTTCGTCGAGTATCTGCCCGACGAGTCCGGCGCACGCGTGTCGAGCACGGACTACCGTTACGGCTACGGACGCGCACTCGCCGACGGCGTCGTGCGACCGGTGCTCTTCCACATGTACTCGGGCAAGATGCGCTGGCGCACGAGCGCGGGCGATGAGCTCGAGGCGCACCTCGGGCAGGACAACACGAAAGACGTCAACTCCCAGGCGTGGCGCACGGCGCTCGATCCGGCAGGGGAGTGGATGCCCGCGGTGCTCTCCGCCGCCGATCGACGTCTGACCGAGATCCGACACCATGTGCCCGATGCGGGTGGCCTGGTCATCGCTACCGACCAGACCGCTGCGCGCGCCTATGCCGTTCTGCTGCGCGAGCTGACGGGCGAACGGGCGACGGTCGTGCTCTCCGACGAGGCCGAGGCGTCGTCACGCATCGAGCAGTTCAGCGCGAACACGAGCCGCTGGATGGTCGCGGTGCGGATGGTGTCCGAAGGCGTCGATGTCCCGCGACTCGCGGTCGGCGTGTACGCGACCTCCTCCTCGACGCCGCTGTTCTTCGCGCAGGCCATCGGCCGCTTCGTGCGGGCCCGTCGTCGCGGTGAAGCCGCCAGCGTGTTCCTGCCCAACGTGCCGGTGCTGATGACGCTCGCGAACGAGATGGAGAAGCAGCGCGATCATGCGCTTGATCGTCAGACGAAGGATGACGACGGTCTCGAGGACTCGCTGCTGGACGCGGCCAATCGCGAGGACGACGCATCCGACGCCCTGACCGAGGAGTTCAGCTATCAGGCGATCTCCTCCCTGGCACACTTCGATCGTGTCGTCTTCGACGGCAAGGACTTCGGACAGCTCGCCGAACCGGGCACGCCCGAAGAAGAGGAGTTCATCGGGTTCCCCGGTCTTCTTGAGCCGGAGCACGTCCACGAACTGCTCATGCAACGGCAGGCGCGACAGGGCAAGCTCCGCGCCGCCCGTGAGGCGACAGAACCGGCGCCGACGACGACCCTGCCCGAACCGCTGCACCGCACGCTGCGCGAGCAGCGGCAGCTGCTGAACAGTCTGGTCGGCGTCTACGCGCGGCAGACCGGCGATCCGCACGGGGCTGTCCACGCCGAGCTGCGTCGCCTCTGCGGCGGACCCGCCGTCGCACAGGCGACCGTCGCGCAGCTGCAGGCGCGAATCGACCTGCTCCGACGCCGCGTCCGCAGCTGATCGGCGGCTGCCTTCGGAACCCCGAAATGCTGGCAATCCGGGTGCGGATGGGGTCCTCGTGGTGAGCCTTCACTAGCGTGGAACAGTTGTCCGCTTCCTGGAGGTCCCGATGAATCCCCCCGCCACCCCGACGCCTTCTGATCGGCGCCGCTGGGCACGCTACCTGGTCGAGGAGCGCGCCGAACGGCGCGTGTACGAGCGCCTCGCCGAGCGTCGCGAAGGTGAGGAGCGCGAGATCCTGCTCTCGCTCGCAGAGGCTGAGCGCCGTCACGAGCAGCACTGGCTCGAACTTCTCGGTGAGGAACCCGCGCGACTGCCGAAGGCGGGGCTCTCCTCTCGGGTGCTGGGGTGGATGGCTGGCCGGTTCGGATCGATCTTTGTCCTCGCCCTGGCGCAGAGCGCGGAAGCCCGCTCTCCCTATGACGCCGAGATCTATGCCACTCCCGCGATGCGCGCCGATGAGAAGGTGCACTACGAGGTCGTGCGGGGATTGGCCGCCCGCGGGCGCCGACGACTCTCCGGCTCGTTCCGCGCCGCCGTCTTCGGTGCGAACGACGGTCTGGTGAGCAACCTGGCACTCGTGATCGGCATCGGTGCGACGGGCGCGAGCTCCGCGTTCGTTCTGTTCAGTGGCATCGCAGGACTGCTGGCCGGCGCGCTCTCCATGGGCGCGGGCGAGTTCGTCTCGGTGCGCTCCCAGCGTGAGCTTCTCGCGGCGACGGAGGCCGATGGAGCGGCCGAACTGCGGGCGGGCGATCTCGACATCGACGAGAACGAACTCGCGCTCGTCTACCGGGCACGCGGCGACGATGAGACGCAGTCCCTCGAGCGTGCACGACGCGTCGTGGCGGCGGCCAAGGCCGGCGCGAGGAGGGCCGCGACAGGGCCCGTGCGCACGCACGGCGTCGGCGTGGCGGAGGTCGTCGGCAGCGACTGGGGCGCCGCAGCGTCGAGCTTCCTTCTTTTCGCATCCGGGGCGATCATCCCCGTGCTGCCGTGGATCTTCGGGTTGGAGGGCGCGACCGCTGTCATCCTGGCTCTCGTCCTCGTGAGCGTCGCTCTCCTGACGACGGGAGCGGCTGTCGGCATCCTCTCCGGCGGTCCGCCCTTGCAGCGTGCTCTGCGCCAGTTGGCGATCGGCTTGGGCGCGGCTCTCATCACCTACGGGCTGGGGCTGATCTTCGGCGTCGACGTCGCCTAGCCGCACAGACGCCGATAGTCTCGAAGCACGATCCGCGCGAGAGGGCACCCTGTGAGCACACGCACCGTCACCGTTCCGAATGATGCGTCGGCGGCTGTCATCGCCCGCAACGCTGTCACGGTCCTTGGCGCTGGGGACGGCCCCACTCTCGTCTTCGCTCATGGATACGGCAATGAGCAGTCCGCGTGGCGTCGTATCGCGGAGCGTTTAGCTGAGACGCACCGCGTCGTCCTCTTCGACTATGTCGGCTCGGGCCGCAGTGACCTGCGCGCGTACGACGAGAAGCGCTACGACTCGCTCGAGGGATACGCCGACGATCTGATCGAGGTGATGGACGCGGTCGAGGCGAAGGATGCTGTCCTCGTCGCGCACTCCGTCAGCGGCATGATCGGGGCCTTGGCCTCGATCCGTCGCCCGGACCTCTTCCGCCGCGTGATCATGATCTGTCCCTCGCCGCGCTACGTCGACGACGGCGACTACGTCGGAGGGTTCAGCCGTGAAGACGTGCTCGGTCTCCTCGGAGCGATCGAGGCGAACCAGCCCGCCTGGGCGGCCTCCCTCGCTCCGGCAGTGACCGCACGGGACGACCGCCCAGATGTCGTGGACCGCGTCCGCGGCTTCTTCGCCGCAACGCCCGAACGCGTCGCGGTGCACTTCGCGCGTGTGGTGTTCTTCAGCGACGTACGGCATCGTCTCCGCGAGGTCACCGTGCCCGTGACCATCGTCCAGTCCGAGGGAGACATCATCTGCCCGCCGCACATCGGCGGGTATCTGCGCGATCACATCCAGGGGAGTGAACTCGTGCAGCTCGAGACGGCCGGGCACTTCGTCCATCTGACGGAGCCCGATCTCGTGGTCGAGCTGATCCAGGATCGGCTGTGACCGACGACCGCACTCAGGTAGGACTGTCGCATGACCTCCTGGATGCTGCGCCCGTCGCCATCCTCACGATGGAGCTTCGGGGCACGATCCTCGCGCACAACGCTCCGACGGCGCGGTGGCTCGGAGACGATGAAGGCCTGATCGGCAGCAATCTCGTCGATCTGCTGACGCCTGCTTCGCGCCTCCTCTACGAGACACAGGTGGTGCCGCGCCTGGTGGAAACAGGGCACGTACGGGCGCTCACACTGGAGGTACGCACACGTTCGGGGGAGAAGCGCCCCATGCTCGTCAACGCGAATCTCCGCCAGCGCGATACACCGACTCCGGTCGTCCACATCGCCGCGTTCGATGCGACCGCGCGGGTCGAGTTCGAGCAGGAACTCGTCCAGACCCGCCGTGAAGCCGCCGTCGCGCACCGCGCCCTGAGCTTGCTGCAGGAGGCGACGAGCCGGCTCGCGCTGGCGGGCGGAAGCGACGACCTCGGTGAGATTCTCGCTGACAGCGCCGGTACCGCCCTTCAGGCGCGGTGGACGGAGGTACGACTGCAGGAGAATACGGGCGGCGATGCTGTCGGCGCCGCGACGCTCCGACGGTGGGGGCAGGCGCCACCCAGCGTGGGAGTGGCGCCGGACGAGGCGTTCTCGTCAGACACTCTGATCTGCCGTGATCTCACCGAGATCGCGGCAGAGAAGCCCCAACGTGCAGCGGCCCTCACGAAGGATGGCGTGGAGGCACTCCTGGTCGTCCCGATCATGCGCGAGCGACAGGACGGGCGCACCGTGCTGGGCGACATCCGCTGCTGGTTCGGGCGACCGCGCACTCTCGGAAGCGAAGAGGTGGAGACCCTGCACGCGTTGGCAGCGCAGGCAGAGCGCGTGCTGGATCACCTGCGCCTGCAGGACCGCTTGAGACACATCGCACTTCACGACGCTCTGACCGGGCTTCCGAATCGAATGCTGTTCCAAGACCGGCTCGCCGAGACTCTCGCGCACAGTGGGACGAGAGAGGAGCCCTGCGCGGTACTCTTCATCGATCTCGACGGCTTCAAGCAGATCAACGACGCACGCGGCCACGGGGTGGGGGACGAGGTGCTGCGCACCGTCAGCACGCGCTTGCGGAACGCATGCCGTCAGAGCGACGTCGTGGCGAGGCTCGGTGGAGACGAGTTTCTCATCCTGCTCGAGGATATGACGCTGGAGGATGCGCGGAGTCTGGCCGAGCGCGTGCGCGCCGCGGTGCGGATGCCCCTCGATGGTCCGGCCTCCGGTATGCCGCTCTCGGCGAGCGTCGGCGTACTTGGCTGGAATCCGCGCGACGGTGTGCGCGCCCCGAGTGCGGCGGAGTTCATCGCTGCCGCGGACGCCCTCATGTACGAGGTGAAACGCGATGGCAAGGACGGCGTGCTGGCCCGCGGATGGAGCGCCTAGGGACGAAAGCCTGTGCGAGACGAAGAGCCGACCGTGGAAACAGAGAAGGCCGGTTCTTTCGAACCGGCCTTCTCGATCTGTGCGCGGAGGGGGACTTGAACCCCCACGCCCTTGCGAGCACTACGACCTCAACGTAGCGCGTCTACCATTCCGCCACCCGCGCAGATCTTTTTCGTTGTTTCCAACGAAGATCGAGATTAGCACGATCTCCGAGGCCTCACGAACCGGGACGCACGCCCGGGCGCGTCGCCGCGATTCGATAGCCTGGGGTCATGCCTGACTCTGCGTCCGATCTACCCGAAGTCGTTCGTGTCGCCGCGGACCTCATCCGGTTCGACACCTCGAACTTCGGCGGCGGCAACGCCAAGGGCGAGCGGGAAGCCGCAGAGTACGTCGGCGCCTACCTCGAGTCACTTGGTCTGGTTCCGGAGTACTTCGAACCGGTCCCTCGGCGCACGAACGTCATGGCGCGTGTTCCGGGACGCAATCGCGACAAGCCGGCGCTCGTGGTGCACGGGCACCTCGATGTCGTTCCGGCGATGGCCGAGGACTGGAGCGTCGACCCCTTCGCGGGAATCGTGCGTGACGGCATGCTCTGGGGTCGCGGGGCCGTCGACATGAAGAACATGGATGCGATGATCCTCACGGCCGTCGCTGACCTGCTGCGCGCGGGGGAGCAGCCCGAGCGTGACCTGATCCTGGCGTTCTTCGCCGACGAGGAGAACGGCGGGGTCGAGGGCTCGGCGCTCGTGGTTCGCGAGCGCCCGGAGTGGTTCGCGGGTGCGACAGAGGCGATCAGCGAGGTCGGCGGCTACTCGATCTCCGTCGACGGCCATCGCGCGTATCTCCTGCAGGTCGGGGAGAAGGCGCTCCTGTGGATCCGTCTCGTCGCCCGCGGTCGCGCCGGGCACGGCAGCCGCCTGCACCCCGACAACGCGGTGACGCGGCTTTCCGAAGCCGTCGCGGCCATCGGTCGGACGCACTGGCCGGTGCGGCTGACCGACACGACGCGACAGCTTCTCGAGGGACTCAGCGCGCTTTCCGGGCGTTCCGCGGAGGATCCGGATGCCCTGGCTTCCGCCGCGGGGCCCGCGGAGGCCTTCCTTCGCTCCAGCTTCCGCACCACGACGAACCCGACAGCTCTGACGGCCGGGTACAAGCACAACGTGATCCCCGAGCGCGCCGAGGCGCTCATCGACGTTCGCGTGCTGCCCGGCACAGAGGATGCCGTTCTCGCTCAGCTGCAGGAGATCGTCGGCGACGACATCGAAATCGAGATCGTCGTGCGCGACATCGGCATGGAGACTCCCTTCACAGGCCCTCTGGTCGACGCCATGGTGGCGGCCCTCGACCGCCATGACCCCGGAACCCCGGTCATTCCCTACCTGCTGGGTGCGGGAACCGACAACAAGGCGCTCTCTGCCATCGGCATCACCGGCTACGGCTTCGCACCCCTGCGACTGCCGGCGGAACTCGACTTCACCGGGATGTTCCACGGTGTCGACGAGCGGGTTCCCGTAGACTCTCTCGTCTTCGGACAGCGGGTGCTGGCCGACCTGTTCCGCACCTACTGATCACGAGTTCTCTCTCGATCCCCTCGACAGAAGGTTTCTTCACGCATGCACCTGTTCGAAGCGCTCCTCCTCGGCATTGTGCAGGGGCTCACCGAGTTCCTGCCGATCTCGTCCAGCGCACATCTGCGCATCCTGGGGACCTTCCTGCCGTCCGCCACAGACCCGGGCGCGGCTTTCACTGCGATCACGCAGATCGGCACCGAAGCCGCCGTCGTCGTGTTCTTCTGGCGCGACATCGTCCGCATCGTGAAGCACTGGTCTCTGTCGCTGGTCGGGAAGATCCCGCGCAATGACGCGGACGCGCGCATGGGGTGGCTGATCATCATCGGCAGCATCCCGATCGTCGTGCTCGGGTTGCTCTTCCAGGACCAGATCGAGACGGTCTTCCGATCGATGTGGGTCGTTGCGACGATGCTGATCGTGTTCGGCATCCTGCTGGGAATCGCTGACTACGTCGGCGCCAAGCGTCGCTCACTGAACCAGCTCACGGTTCCGCATGGCATCGCCTTCGGTTTTGCGCAGGCGCTTGCGCTGGTGCCCGGGGTCTCCCGCTCCGGCGGGACGATCACGATGGGGCTGTTCCTCGGGTACGAGCGCGCCGCGGCGGCTCGCTACGCCTTCCTGCTCGCGATCCCCGCCGTGTTCGGCTCCGGCTTCTACCAGCTCTTCAAGAGCCTCGACGAGACGCCCGTGTTCAGCGCCGGGGAGACGCTCGCTGCGACCGGCATCGCCTTCGTGGTCGCGCTCGGCGTGATCGCGTTCTTCATGAACTGGATCTCCAAGCGCAGCTTCCTGCCGTTCGTCATCTACCGGGTGCTGCTCGGTGGCGTACTGCTGGTGCTTCTCGCGACAGGAGCCATCGCGCCGTAACCGACGCACGTACGACACGCAGAAGTGCCTCCGACGAAGTCTCGTAGGAGGCACTTCTGCGTCACCGCCGCTTGTCGGGGCCTGGACCCTCACCGCCCCGGCGCAGATAGCGTTCAAATGCCTGCGCGATCGCGTCGCCCGAGGCATCCGGAGAATCCCAGGTGTCGCGCGTCTGCTCGAGCTGGCGGATGTAGTCCGCCATGTCTTCGTCCTCGGCCGCCGCGGCATCGATGGATGCCTCCCAGGTGGCAGCATCGGTACGGAGGGTGCCACGAGGAACATCGACACCGGTGACTTCGTGCAGGCGGTCGAGCAACGCGAGCGTCGCCTTGGGGGAGGGCGTCGCGGATGCCACGTAGTGCGGCACGCTCGCCCAGAGACTCGCCGAAGGGATGCCGCCCTGCTCCGCGGAGTGCTCGAGAACGCTCAGAATCCCCACCGGTCCTTCGTAGAGCGAACGCTCCAGGGACAGCGCCTCGCGGACCTCTTCGTTCGTGCTGGCGGAGAAGACGGAGATAGGCCGGGTATGCGGGACGTCCGAGAGCATCGCACCGAGCGTCACGAAGCCCGTCACGTCGTCGCGCAGACAGATGTCGATGAACTCCGCGGAGAAGGCCTGCCAGGCGCGGGCCGGTTCGACGCCCGTCAGCAGCCAGAGCTCGGTGCCAGGACCGGGCTCTGCCGGACGCCAGAGCGATGCGCCGGGCCACTTGAGCTCACGAGACCCGCTGGACGCGAACCCGATCGACGGACGGGTGTACTGGTAGTCGTAGTACAGCTCGGGATCGATCGTGTGCACGAGCTCGTACTCGACGCTCTCACGCAGCATCGTCACGGCCGCCGTTGCGGCCTCGCCCGCATCGTTCCAGCCATCGAAGGCGGCGACGACGATCCGGGATCCGAGAGCGTGCACGTGAGTCCTTCCCTGACGACGGTTGCGTCATTGGATCATCCCAGGCTAGCCGCCAGCGCTCGCATGCGGGCCTGCGTCTGGCCACGGCTACGATGGTGAAGTGATTGAGATGCCGCGCGCGGTCCTGTGGGACATGGATGGAACCGTCGTCGACACCGAGCCCTACTGGATGGCCGCCGAGACGACGTTGATCGAATCCTTCGGAGGCACCTGGTCGCACGAACAGGCCATGCAGCTCGTCGGAAACGGCCTGGAAGACAGTGCTCGTCTTCTGCAGGCCGCGGGCGTGCGGATGGGCGTCACAGAGATCGTGGACCACCTGACTGACGAAGTCCGCCGGATGCTCACCACACGCGGTGTGCCGTTCCGCCCGGGTGCGCAGGAGATGCTTCGCGCGCTCCGCGCAGCGCAGATCCCCACCGCTCTCGTCACGATGTCGCTGCGCCGCATGGCCGTCGACATCGTCGCGCTCATGGACTTCACGGCGTTCGACCTGATCGTCGGCGGAGATGAGGTCGAACGGCCGAAGCCCTTCCCGGATCCCTATCTGCAGGCCGCACGCACGCTGGGGGTCGACATCGTCGACACCGTTGCGCTCGAGGACTCGCCGACGGGCGTGCGCTCGGCATCCGCCTCCGGTGCCGTGACCATCGGCGTCCCGCATATCGTCGCCCTCGACGGCTTCGGTGCGGATGTCCTCTGGCCGAGCCTTGCCGGTCGCACGGTCGAAGACATCGCCTCAGAATTCACCGCGCACCGCCGCGCGGCATCCCTCGCCCCCTCTACGACAGGAGACCTCGCGTGACCGACCAGCGCCCCAGCGGCCCCTTCCGTGAAGGTGACCGCGTCCAGCTGACCGGCCCCAAGGGCAAGCTGCACACGATCACCCTGCGCGAGGACGGCGAACTCCACACGCATCATGGAGTGCTCTTTCACCGTGACCTGATCGGCCAGCCCGACGGATCCGTCGTCGCCAACAGCAGCGGCCACGAGTACCTGGCGCTGCGTCCGCTGCTGCGCGACTTCGTCATGTCGATGCCGCGTGGCGCGGCGATCGTCTACCCGAAGGATGCCGCCCAGATCGTCACGCAGGCCGACATCTTCCCGGGTGCTGTGGTCGCGGAGGCTGGCGTCGGCTCCGGCGCCCTGTCGCTGTCGCTCCTGCGTGCGATCGGCACGAACGGGCGCCTCGTGTCCTTCGAGCGTCGCGAGGACTTCGCGGAGGTCGCACAGGCGAACGTGGAGACGTTCATGGGCGGTCTGCCCGACACCTGGAGTGTCGTGGTCGGCGATCTCGCCGATGAGCTGCCCCGGCAGTTCGAGGACGGCACGGTCGACCGCGTCGTCCTGGACATGCTCGCTCCCTGGGAGTGCATGGACATGGTCGCCGACGCTCTCACCCCCGGCGGTGTGGTGCTGTGCTACGTCGCCACCGCGACACAGCTCTCACGCGTCGCCGAGTACATCCGCGGCACGGGACTCTTCACGGAGCCGCTGGCATCCGAGACGATGGTGCGCGGTTGGCACGTCGAGGGCCTCGCGGTTCGCCCCGATCATCGGATGGTCGCGCACACGGGCTTCCTGATCACCGCCCGCCGCCTGGCGCCGGGCGCGGTGCCGCCCGAGGTCAAGCGACGCGCCTCGAAGTCGAGCTACGGCGACGACGATGTCGAGAAGTGGACTCCCGGGGCCGTGGGCGACCGTGAGATCACCGACAAGAACCTCCGCAAGCGCGTGCGCGACGCCCAGAAAGCGGCAGACGGCGCACGTGTCGCCGCCTCCGCGCGGGGTGGCGCGGACGACATCAGCACAGACGAATAGACTGACGGGGTGCGTAAGACTTCTGCCGCCCTGATCACTGTCAGCCTCACCGCCCTCGCCCTCACCGGGTGCACGGCGGCACCGTCGTTCGAAGGGGCATCCTGCGAACGTGCGACCGACAGCCATGTCGCGTCGCTGGCGACCGTGACCGGGGATCTCGGCACCGAGCCGAAGGTGACGCTGCCGACGCCCGTGCGCATCAATGAGTCGAGTGTGAGCGACCTGATCGTCGGCGAGGGCCGCGCGATCACGACGTCTGACCAGCTCGTCGCCCTCGATGTCGCACTGTACGCCGGTGATTCCGGTGAGCTCATCGTGGCTACGGAGTTCAACGGAGACCTGTCGCGCCTGTCGAACATCGACTCCTGGGCGCAGCAGATCCCGGGAATCGCGACGGCACTCGAGTGCGCGACCGAGGGGTCGCGCATCATTACCGGGATCTCCCCGGAGGACTTCGGTGCCGAAGCATCCGCCGGATTCAACCTGGGCAAAGATGAATCCGTCGTCGCGGTCATCGACGTCCTGAAGGTGTACCTGCCGCACGCCGAGGGCTCGCTGGAGTTCAACGGCGCGCTGGGCCTTCCGACGGTGGTCCGGGCTCCCGATGGTCGCCCCGGCATCATCGTTCCGGATGCCGATGCACCGGAGGAGCTCGTCGTGCAGACGCTCATCAAGGGTGACGGCCCTGTCGTCACCGGCGACGAGCCGCTGCGCGTGCACTACACCGGTGTGACCTGGGAAGGCCGCGAGGTCTTCGACAGCTCATGGGACAGCAACGCCAAGCAGTTCGATCTGACCAGCGTCATCCCCGGTTTCGCCGAGGGGCTCAAGCGTCAGACGGTCGGGTCGCAGGTGCTGATCGTGATCCCGCCGGCGCTCGGCTACGGTGAGCAGGAGCAGGCGGGCATCCCCGCGAACTCCACCCTGGTGTTCGTCGTCGACATCCTCGGCACAGATTCTCCCGCAGGGCAGTAGTGGCTGAGCGGATCCCGGCGGAGGAGCGCCTCACGAACCTCGTGGTGGCGCTGATGGCCACGGAGATCGGCCTCACCAAGCAGCAGATCGTCGACAGCGTCTCCGGTTATCGTCAGCGATTGGAAGCGGGCGTGAGCTCGGTCGCGCTCGACAAGATGTTCGAACGCGACAAAGACGAGCTGCGCGCGCTTGGCATGCCGATCGAGACGATCGGCGAGTTCGCAGACCCGAACGACCTTCGCGAGGCGCGCTACCGCATTCCGAAGTCCGAGTACGATCTGCCGCTCGACATCGAGTTCACGCCCGCTGAGCTTGCTGTCCTGCGCCTTGCGGGAAGCGTGTGGAGCGAGGGCTCGATGTCTGACGACGCGCGGGCCGGTGTGCGCAAGATCCGCGCACTCGGCATCGACGTCGACGAGCCGATCATCGGCTTCGCACCCCGTATCGCCGCACGCGAGTCGGCCTTCGCGCCGCTGCAGCACGCTCTCGACCGCAGTGTGGAGGTCGAGTTCGACTATCTCAAGCCGGGGGAGGATGCTCCGCGCGCACGACGGGTGCTGCCGCTGGCCCTCCTCGAGTTCGAGGCGCGCTGGCACCTTTTCGGCCGTGATCTCAACGCCGATGCGGAGCGCACCTACCTGCTCACCCGCATCGTCGGAGATGTGAAGGTCACGTCGCGGGTGCATTCCTCCGCTGCCCAGGAGGGTGCCGGCGATCGCGCACGTGCGGGCCTGGAAGCGGTCGCCGCGGCACACTCGGCGCTGCTGGAGACGACGCCGGGCACCGAGGCGGACCTCCGTCTCGCCCGCCGGGCAACCCCCGCGACGCAGGGGGTTCGCGTGCCGTACGTCGATCTGCACGTCTTCGCGGATGAGCTCGCCTCCTACGGTCCCGAGGTCCGCGTCGTCGAACCGACTGAGCTGCGCGACGCCGTCATCAGCCGGCTGCGTGATGTTGTCGCCGCCCACACAGAGGGTGGGGAACGATGAGCGCACGCAAACCCTTGCTCACCGCCGACCGTGTCCGCGCGTATCTGACGCTGGTCCCGTATCTGCTGGAACGCGGAGAGGTCTCCCTCGTTGAGGCCGCCGCGGACTTCGAGATCTCCGTCGATGAGATGCGTCGCATGGTGCAGAAGCTCACGGTGATCGGGCTTCCCGGGGACGCCGGCTACTGGCAGCCGCCGCAGGAGCTCTTCGACATCAACTGGGACCTGCTGGAAGAGCAGGGGATCATCGAGATCACGAACGACGTCGGACTTCGCCGCGCTCCGCGGCTCACCTCCCGGGAAGCGGCAGCGCTGCTCGCGGGACTTCAGCTCACCGCGTCACTGCCCACCGTCGCCGACTCAGAGCTGGTGTCCGGTCTCATCGCGAAGCTCTCTCGCGGTGCCGGCGCCCGCCCGTCTGAAGTGATCGTCGCCCCGGGGCCTGTCGACGACGTGCGCACTCTCGTCTCGCAGGCGCTGAACGCGCAACGTGCGATCTCCTTCACCTACCGTGCTCCGGACGCGCCGCCGACGACGCGCACGGTCGATCCCGTGAAGGTCCTGATCTCGGATGGCCAGTGGTACCTGCAGGGGTGGTGCCATCTGCGCCGTGCGATGCGCACGTTCCACCTCGACCGTGTCAGCGAGGTGACGATGACGGATATCCCCATCGCTCACGCGGGCGATCCTGTGCCGGATCTGTTCGCGACGGCGGCGGATGACGACGAGGCGACGTTGCGAATGCCCGCGCCCCTCGCTCCGCTGCTGGGTGAGTTCCTGGATCAGGCGGAGGTCGAGGTCCACGAGGGGATGCTGACGGCGCACGTCCGGGTGGGGGACCCGGCGCGACTGCGACGGCTCGCCGCCCGTTTCGGGGGTCAGCTCGAGGTGCGCACGCCGCGTGCTGCGCGGGTGGCGGCCCGAGAGTGGGCTCTCGCCGGACTCGCGCTCTACGGCGAACACGAATGATCTGTCAGGTAGACTGACGTCGACTTCGATCTGAGGGAGAAAATCATGTTCGCAGGCCTCAACGGATGGCACCTGGTCATTCTCCTTGCCGTCATCCTCCTGCTGTTCGGTGCAGCCAAGCTTCCCGCGCTCGCGAAGAGCATGGGCCAGTCGGCTCGCGTCTTCAAGGGTGAGATGAAGGCGATGAAGGAAGAGGACGCCGCCGCGCAGGCGAACGCCGCTCCCGCCGTCCCCGCAGAGACCACCGACGGGTCTACGGCACCCGGGCAGAACCCCGCACCTGGCACTGATCGCGCCAGCTGACGAGAGTGACGGCGCTGGAGTCCGCGGCCGCGGAAGGCAAGAAGCCGCGGCGTGATCGCACGATGTCCCTGAAGGGGCATCTCGTAGAGTTCCGCAAGCGGCTCATGATCTCGGCCGCCGCGATCGTCGTCGCCATGATCGTGGCGTTCATCATCGCGGACCCCATCATCGCTTTTCTCGCGCATCCTGTTGAGCTCGTCAACGAGCGACGCGGCGATGACTTCGCTGCACTGAACTTCTCCGGAGTGACGTCGGCCTTCGACTTCCGCATGCGGATCGCCTTCACACTGGGCATCTTCTTCGCTGCTCCTATCTGGCTGTGGCAGATCTGGGCGTTCATCATGCCCGGGCTGACACGCAAAGAGATCCGATACACGATCTCTTTCGTGGCCGCGGCGATCCCGCTGTTCTTCGCGGGCTGCTACGTGGCTTTGACGGTCATGCCTCACATCATCGAGCTCATGTGGGGCTTCACCCCCGAGGGTGGCGTGAACTTCTACGACGCTCCGACGTACTACGACTTCATCTTCAAGCTCATGCTCGTCGTCGGGATCTCCTTCGTGCTGCCGGTGTTCCTGGTCGCGCTCAACGTCGCGGGCATCATGTCAGGGCACACGATCCTCAAGGGATGGCGGGTCGCCGTCCTCATCGCGACGATCTTCGCGGCACTCGCGACGCCCGCGGCCGATGTCATCAGCATGCTGCTGCTGGCCGGGATCCTCAGTGTGCTGTACGTTCTCGCAGCTCTGGTCTCGTTGCTCTTCGATCGCCGTAAACGCAAGCGCGCCGATCCCTTGCTGCCCGAGCCCAAGGCATGACTGCGTCGCGAAGCGGCTACTCGGCCGAAGAGGACGCACGCGAGCATCCCCATACGGCCGCATTCGCTGCGGCGCAGCAGTTCGCCCTCGATCCTTTCCAGGTGGCCGCCTGTCATTCCCTTGAGCGAGGGCGCAGCGTGCTCGTCGCGGCCCCTACCGGAGCAGGCAAGACGGTCGTGGGTGAGTTCGGCATCCACCTCGCGATGCAGACGCCCTCCGACAAGGCGTTCTACACGACCCCGATCAAGGCGCTCTCCAATCAGAAGTTCCGCGAGCTCGTCGAGGTGTACGGCGCCGATCAGGTCGGACTGCTGACGGGCGACACCAACATCAACGGCAACGCGCGCATCGTGGTCATGACGACCGAGGTGCTGCGCAACATGCTGTACGCCGACTCCTCGGCTCTCGATCACCTCCGCTACGTGATCATGGACGAAGTCCATTACCTCGCTGATCGCTTCCGCGGTGCGGTGTGGGAAGAGGTCATCATCCATCTTCCTGCGGCCGTCCGACTCATCTCCTTGAGCGCGACGGTGTCGAACGCAGAAGAGTTCGGGGACTGGCTCGACACCGTGCGCGGTGACACAGATGTCATCGTCTCGGAGACGCGTCCGGTTCCCCTTGAGCAGCACGTGCTGGCAGGGGACGAACTGCTCCCGCTGTTCGATGATCGCTCCGGCGCCTCACATCAGCAGGTGAATCAGGCGCTCCTGCGTCTCGGGTCATCCAGTGGCGGACGTGGCGACCGCAACCGGGGATACTCGCCGCGAGATCGCGGGAGTCGTGGGCCGCGCCGTGGCCACGACGCGCGCGCGGAGTCTCGATTCGGCGGGCGCCGCATCGAGCGGATGGATCGCCCCCATGTCGTGCGGATGCTGGAGAACGCGAACCTCCTGCCCGCGATCTTCTTCATCTTCAGCCGGGTCGGCTGCGATGCGGCCGTGCAGCAGGTGCGCCGCTCGGGGCTGCGTCTGACGAACGCAGAGGAGCGGGCGGAGATCCGCCGCGTCGCCAACGAGAGAATGCACGGCTTCGACGAGAACGACCTCATCGTCCTCGGCTACGGCGAGTGGCTCGACAGCCTGGAGCGCGGAATCGCCGCGCACCATGCCGGGCTGCTTCCCGCGTTCAAGGAGATCATCGAGGTTCTCTTCAAGCGCAAGCTCGTGAGAGTCGTGTTCGCGACCGAGACGCTGGCGCTCGGTATCAACATGCCGGCGCGCACCGTGGTCCTCGAGAAGATGGACAAGTTCAACGGCGAGGCGCGCGTTCCGATCACATCGGGGGAGTACACCCAGTTCACCGGTCGTGCCGGGCGTCGGGGCATCGATGTCGAGGGCCACGCGGTTGTGCAGTGGAGCCCGGGGCTCGACCCGCAGGCCGTGGCATCCCTCGCCTCCCGACGGACCTACCCGCTGAACTCAAGCTTCCGGCCGACCTACAACATGGCCGTGAACCTGATCGACCGATTCGGACGGGAGCGCGCCCGCGAGATCCTCGAGTCCTCGTTCGCACAGTTTCAAGCCGACCGCGCCGTCGTTGGGCTCGCGCGAAAGGTGCGGGACGCCGAAGAATCCCTCGCGGGGTACCGCGCATCGATGGCGTGCGAGTACGGCGATTTCACTGAGTATTCGGCGATTCGTCGTGAGCTGACTGATCTCGAGAAGAAGGGCCGCACGGAAGGTCATGTCTCGCGGGCGATTCGCGAGAAGCGCGCACGCAAGGTCGAGTCGCTCCGAACGCGGATGAAGCGCCACCCCTGTCACTCCTGCCCTGACCGGGAGACGCACGCGCGCTGGGCCGAGCGCTATTGGAAGCTCAAGCGCGAGACAGACCGCACTCGTCGACAGATCGAGACGCGCACAGGCACAGTGGCGCGCATCTTCGACCGCGTCGTCGATGTGCTGGAAGCAGTCTCGTATGTGCGCGGCACCGGAGACGAGATCGAACTGACCGAGGCCGGGCGCACGATGCAGCGCATCTACGGTGAGCGCGACCTCCTGGTCGCTGAAGCTCTGCGGCTCGGACTCTGGGAGGGGCTGGACGCCCCCTCTCTCGCCGCGATGGCATGCTGCCTGGTCTACGAACCTCGCCGCGACGAGGCCACTGACGGCAGTCGTGGCCTGCCGAGGGGGAAGTTCCTCCAGGCGTGGGACAAGACGCAGACGCTCTGGGCACAGCTCGACGACCTGGAACAGGATCATCGCCTCCCGGGTACCGAGCAGCCGTCTGCAGGGCTCGCCAGCGCCATGCACGCCTGGGCGCGTGGAGTCTCGCTGGATCGCGTGCTCCAGGATGCCGACATGGCAGCCGGAGACTTCGTCCGCTGGACCAAGCAGACCATCGATCTGCTCGATCAGCTCTCGATCGTCGCACCCGACATCGCTCTGGCCCGCACTGCGCGGCATGCCCTCGACGGTGTGCGCCGCGGCATCGTCGCCTACTCCTCGATGTGAGGACGAGAACGTGATCACCCCATCGCTGACACCAGTGCGCCCTCCGCTCCCGCTCTGGCTTGCCGTCGTCGTCGCTGCGTGTGCCGGCGCACTGCTCGATCTCGCGTTCCCGTCGGTCTCCCTCTGGATCGCCGCACCGGTGGCGATCGGTCTTCTCCTGGTCGCGCTCATGGGGCGGCGCGCCGGTGGTGCGCTGCTGGTGGGCGTCGTGTTCGGGCTGGTCTTCTACCTGCTGCTGGTCTCGTGGACCTCCCGTTACCTCGGGCCCCTGCCCTGGACCGCCCTGTCCGCGCTCGAAGCTCTGCTCACGGGTGTCGGTCTCATCCCCGTCGCCCTCGCGTATCGGTGGCTTCCTCGCGCATCGCCGCGTCCCGCCCTGCGTGTACTGCTCGTCGCGACCGCCGTCGCCGCGCTGTGGGTGGGGCGTGAGCTGTTCATCGGAGCCTTCCCCTACGGAGGGTTCCCGTGGGCCCGCGTCGGCTACACGCTCGTCGACACGCCGGCCGCGATGCTGGCGTCCTGGATCGGTGTGAGTGGTTTGAGCTTCGTCCTGGTGTTCTTCGTCGCCGCCCTCGTCGAAGTGCTGAGACTCTCGTGGGAGCGGCGGAGCTCGTTCACGCTGCGAGGCCTGGTCCCCGCACTCACCGTGCCGATCGCCGCTCTCCTTGCACTGCTCCTGGTGCCGGCGTTCCCCACCACCGCAGGCGGCGAACTGCGCGTCGGCGCAGTTCAGGGCAACGGCCCGACCGGATACTTCGACGCACGGGAGCCCCTGGCCATCATCGCGTCACAGATTGATGCCTCCCGGCCCCTGTTCGGCGAGGATCTTGACCTCCTCGTCTGGCCGGAGGGGAGCGTCGAAGGGGACCCCTTCCAGAATCCGACCCTTGCGCGGATGCTCTCGCGCGTCGTTGCCCAGGCAGATGCCCCGCTGCTCGCGAACGCAGCAACCGCCGTCGGCGATCGCTACTTCAACACCTCGTTCCTTTGGGACGTCAGCCGTCCTGCGCCGGCACGCGACGACACCCAGACGCACGCCAAACGGCACCCTGTGCCGTTCGGTGAGTACGTCCCGGATCGCGCGTTCTTCAACGCGATCGCTCCCGACCTCATCGGGCTCATTCAACGCGAGTACACGCCCGGAACCGATGCCCCGGTGATGACGCTGGATCACACCGCGATCGGTCTCGCGATCTGTTTCGACGTCATCTATGACGATGTCATCCGTGAGGGGATCAACGGGGGAGCGGAGCTCCTGGTCTTCCAGACGAACAACGCCGATTTCCGCGGTACGGATGAGAACCTGCAGCAGCTCGCGATTGCGCGGATGCGCGCGATCGAGACGGGACGCACGGTCGTCAACATCTCGACGGTGGGAACCAGCCAGGTGATTCGCGCGGATGGCTCGACCCAGGCTGCACTGGACGCAGATCGCCCCGGTGCGATGCTCGAGGATGTCGAACTTCGCACCGGGGCGACGGCGGGTGTTGTGGTTGCGCCTGTTCTGGAGCCAATCCTGCTCTGGGGCGGGGTGCTCCTCGTGCTTCTCGGGTGGTTCAGAGCGCGGCGTTCTTCGCGCTCCTAGCGTCGGCGCACCGTGAGCAGGTCAGGCGCTCTTTGCCCGCGTGGGATCTTCGCCTGCGCCACGACGGTCGCGGATGTAGGCGAGACGCTCTTCCAGGAGCTCTTCGAGTTCGTCGCGCGTGCGACGCTCAAGCAGCATGTCCCAGTGGGAGCGCGCGACCTTCTCCGCGTTCTCTTCCACGACGACGGACTTGCCGTCGATCTGCAGTCGCGCCTCCGCACCACAGTTTCGGCACTCCCAGGTGGTCGGCGGCTCAGCATCGGCGGCAAACATGAGTGTGGTCACGTGGCCGCAGGTCTCGCACGTGTAAATCGTTTCGCGTCGTTCCATGAACACGACGCCCTCTTCGCTCTGTAGGCTCTGGGCGCCGAGTCGGATGCCGCGCAGGCTGCGATCTGCCATTGTGTGGTCCTCTCGTCGTCCTCAGGTATAGCGCGTTAGTCTGTGCGGCACATCAGAGGCGTTGAGTTCTCGGAGGTATTCACAGCCGATGCTCAGCGGGCACGAGAAAATCCCGAAATATCGCGGAAAATCAGGGTTGTGTGAGAGTCTTCAGCGCCACATCGGCGCGGTCTGTAACGATCCCATCAGCACCCATTTCGACGAGCCGCTTCATGTCTGCGGGAGCGTTCACTGTCCACACGTGAACCTCCGCACCCATCCTGTGTGCGGCACGCACGAGGGCGGGGGAGAAGACCCTCACCCCGGCATGACGTTCAGGGATCTGCAAGGCGTCGACGTCGCGGAGCGCGCGTCGGATGAGCGCCGGAAGGCGCGTATGCGCGGCGCCCAGCGCGCGCACGATCGTGGCCTGCCCCGCGGACGTCGCAGGACGCATCGTGGCTCCGGAACCGAGCGCGGATGACAGTGCCCGAAGTCGGGTGCGGTCGTCGAAGCTCGTCACCAGGACGCGGTGGGCCTGGGAAGCGACCACGCGCCCGAGCTGCTCAGCGACCTCCGCCGCCTTCACGTCGATGTTGAAGTGCACGGTGGGGAAGGCGTCCAGGGCATCCGAAAGGGTGAGCAACCCGCCGTTCTGGGACATGAGGTCTGAGAGCTCCCGCGTCGAGACAGCGGAGACCGCCCGGGGGTCGCCGATCACCCGAAGCAGGGTCTCGTCGTGGAACAGGACGACGTCGCCGTCGGAGGTGATGCGACAGTCCGTCTCGATGTAGACCGCCCCGACGGCGTGGGCTGCCGCCAGAGCGAGCGCGGTGTTCTCCCAGACGGTGAAGTCGTCGGCACGCGAAAGCGCCGGCGCCTGCGCGTCTTGCTGCACGGGGGTTGGAAGACCCCGGTGGGCAAGAACGCGCGGCGCCGGCGTCGCGTCGAAATACGGGTGTGTCACTCTGCGCGCGGAGGCAGCGGCGATCCGCCGGCACGAGGCGTGAAGGCGCCTCCGAAGTTCTTCAGCGCCTCGGAGAACTCGCTCGGGATGATCCAGAGCTTGTTCGACTGACCCTCGCTGATCTTGGGCAGCATCTGCAGGTACTGGTACGCGAGGAGCTTGTCATCGGGTGCGCCCTGGTGGATGGCGCTGAAGACGTTCTGAATCGCCTCGGCCTCGCCCTGAGCACGAAGGACCGCGGCCTGCTTCTCACCCTCTGCACGAAGGATCTCCGCCTGACGCGCACCCTCCGCCTCAAGGATCGCGGATTGCTTAGTACCCTCCGCGGTGAGGATCGCAGCACGACGATCACGCTCGGCGCGCATCTGCTTCTCCATCGAATCCTGGATGGACAGGGGCGGGTCGATTGCCTTCAGCTCGACACGGCCGACGCGGATGCCCCACTTGCCGGTCGCCTCATCGAGGACGACGCGAAGCTGTCCGTTGATGTTGTCGCGGCTGGTCAGCGCCTCCTCGAGGTTGAGACCACCGACGACGTTACGGAGCGTGGTCGTGGTGAGCTGCTCAACGGCACCGAGGTAGTTGGCGATCTCGTAGGTGGCGGCGCGCGCGTCGGTCACCTGGAAGTAGACGACCGTGTCGATCGAGACGACCAGGTTGTCTTCCGTGATCACAGGCTGCGGCGGGAAGGAGACGACCTGCTCTCGCATGTCGATCAGCGGGCGCAGACGGTCGATGAAGGGCACCAGAAGGTTCAGACCTGGCGTCAGCGTCTTGTGGTAGCGGCCGAGACGCTCGACCACACCTGCTGTGGCCTGCGGAACGATTCGGATGGAGCGCGCGACCGTCACCAAGACGAAGATGATGACGGCGATCGCGAGGATCCAGCCGATGGCGGTGGGAATGAAGGATGAATCGTCCATGGGGGTTACTCCTCGTGGGCGGTAGGACGGACATGAGCGGTGGCGCCCTCGATCGACACGACCGAAACAGGCGTGCCGGGAGGGAGGACGCCGCCGTCGACGGCGCGGGCGGTCCAGGTGTCGCCGTTGCTGAGCTTGACCTGGCCGGTGAGGGAGGTCACCTGGAGGAGGACGGTCCCGTGAAGCCCCACGACGGCGTCGATGTTCGACTTCGTCGGGTCTTCGTTACGGTGCAGGCGTCTCAGCAGTGGCGGACGCAGGAGAAGAATGAGCGCGGCGGCAGCGAGGGCAGCGATGATCACCTGAGCCCAGATGGGGAGACCCGTGAGATCGGATGCAAGTCCGAAACCGCTGCCCAGAGCGAGCATCAGGAAAGTGAAGTCCAGCGTCAGCATCTCGATCACCAGGAAGAGGGCGATCAAGACGAGCCACCCGATCCACGACCACTCTTCGATGCCTTGCAGAACGGTATTCAGATTGTCCACACAGCCTCCTTTCCGTCAACCTACCACGCGGTCGACACGTGCGCCGGGGCCGGGGAACGGCGGTTGATAAGGTGTGCTGTGGCCGTTCGCGCCCGCGTGAAGCCAACAGTTTCGAACCCATGAGGAGTCATAGTGACCCAGCCGCTCGCCCCCGAATCGCTCAATGGAAAGGTCGCCCTCGTGACGGGCTCCTCCCGGGGAATCGGTGCTGACACCGTTCGTTACTTCGCCGAGGCCGGCGCGGACGTCGTCATCAACTTCCGCAACAAGGCGCCGCGTGCCGAGAAGCTCGCCAACGAGATCCGCGCTCTGGGGCGTCGCGCTCTCGTCGTCGGCGCGGACCTCACGGATGAGGCTTCCGTGAAGGCGATGTTCGATGCGGTCGCCGCGGAGTACGGTCGCCTCGACATCCTCGTCCTCAACGCCTCCGGTGGCATGGAAGCCAACATGGGGGAGGACTACGCACTGACCCTCAACCGGGACGCGCAGCTCAACGTGCTCGACGCGGCATCTCCGCTGCTGGGGGAGGGCTCGCGCATCGTCTTCGTCACGAGCCATCAGGCCCACTTCATTCGCACGACGCCGACGATGCCCGAGTACGAGCCCGTTGCGCTCTCGAAGCGCGCGGGCGAAGACGCCCTCCGCGAGCGGATCCCCGGCCTCGCGGAGCGCGGCATCGGTTTCACTGTCGTCTCCGGCGACATGATCGAAGGCACCATCACCGCGACGCTGCTCGAGCGCGCGAACCCGGGGGCGATCTCGCAGCGACGTGAGTCGGCCGGACGCCTCTACAACGTGTCCGAGTTCGCCGCGGAGGTCGCATCCGCTGCTGTCGACCCGGTGCCGGCGGACAACACCCGCCTCATCGGCGACGTGAGCGGATTCGTCGCGGAGTAGGTTTCACCATCGAGAAGGGCCTTGTCCGATCTGCTGAGGATCAGACAAGGCCCTTCTCGATGACAGGAACTGCGGTCAGACCGCCGCGTCGACCTTGCTCGTTGCCTTTCCGAGCGTGATGGCGCGGACGATCTGCACGATGCCCATCGCGACCAGCGAGATGCCCAGGATGAGCCAGAGCAGCAGTCCGGTGGTGATCGGCGAGAAGAGCACGACGATACCGGCGATGATGCTCAGCAGCGCGTAGAGGAGCGTCCACACTCGCGAGCCGTCCGAACCGAGGAGCGTCAGAGCGACGACGCCGTCGATGATCCAGCTGATACCGACGAAGATCACCACGACAATCGCGAGCGTCGCCGTAGCGGCCTGCAGGTTGGCGAACGCGATGATGCCGGCGACGATGTACAGCAGGCCGAGGACGATATGGCCGACACGCGCCCATCCGCCCTTCTTCGCGGAGAAGATGCCGAGACCGATGTACACGATTCCGGCGATCACGAGGTATGCAGCGACGATTCCGGTGATGATGATCGCCGTCTTGACGGGCCACACCAGCAGGACGATTCCCGCGATGAGCGCGATGGCTCCGGAGACGGCCAGTGAGATGCGGATCGACTTGAACAACGACTGTGCTTCGGCACGCGTGTCAGACATGGTGAACCCTTCCTGTGAGTGCCCTGTGAGGGCTGATGCTCACACTAGCGCCCGGCTCGCTCGCTCTGGGGGATTGGCGCTGATTTCGTCGCTCTCCGGGACTATTCTGGTGAGCCGTGAACGCGGCCGTCGTCGTCGCGCCACAACTTCTTCGTCGTCTCACCGGAAGCTGACACCTATGTCTGAGAACCGCGCTGTGTCCGAAACCCATGCTGCCGATGCGCACGACCTGATCCGCGTGCAGGGCGCACGTGAGAACAACCTCAAAGAGGTGAACGTCGAGATTCCCAAACGGCGGCTCACGGTGTTCACCGGCGTTTCCGGATCGGGAAAGAGCTCGCTGGTGTTCGACACGATCGCTGCCGAGTCCCGTCGCATGATCGACGAGACGTACAGCGCGTTCGTGCAGGGATTCATGCCCTCCGTCCCGCGCCCGGACGTCGACGTGCTCGAGGGGCTCACCACGGCGATCATCGTCGATCAGGAGCGGCTCGGAGCCAACCCGCGGTCGACGGTAGGCACAGTGACGGATGCGAACGCGATGCTGCGCATTCTCTTCAGCAAACTGGGAGAGCCGTACATCGGCGGTCCGACGGCGTTCTCCTTCAACATTCCGACCCAGAAGGCCAGTGGCGTCATGACGGGGCCCGGTGGCGAGAAGAAGATCGTCAAGGACGCGATCTATCTCGGCGGGATGTGCCCGCGCTGCGAGGGGAGAGGCGCGGTGTCCGACCTGGATCTGAGCCAGATCGTCGACGAGAGCAAGTCGCTCGATGAGGGTGCGATCATGGTGCCCGGGTACACGGCGGACGGCTGGATGGTGAAGGGCTTCTCGCAGTCCGGCTTCTATCCGGCCGACAAGCCGATCTCTGACTTCACCGAGAAACAGCGGCACCTCTTCTTGTACGGCGAGGTCACGAAGGTGAAGATCTCCGGGATCAACATGACCTACGAGGGCCTGATTCCGAAGATCACGAAGTCGATGCTGTCGAAAGACCTGGATGCGCTGCAGCCGCATATCCGCGCCTTCGTCGAGCGCGTCGCAACGTTCGCGACATGCCCGGAATGCGATGGCACACGTCTGACCGAGGGCGCACGGTCTTCGAAGATCGACGGAATCAGCATCGCGGATGCCTGCCGCATGCAGGTCACTGACCTCGCGGAGTGGGTGCGCAGCCGGGATCTTGTGGGCGCCGGACCGCTGCTGGACGCCCTGCGCGCGAATCTCGATGCGTTCGTCACCCTCGGGCTCGGGTACCTCAGCCTGGATCGGCCGTCCGGGACGCTGTCCGGGGGAGAGGCGCAGCGGATCAAGATGCTCCGGCACCTCGGCTCCTCGCTGACGGATGTGACGTACGTCTTCGATGAGCCCACGATCGGCCTGCACCCGCACGACATCCAGCGGATGAACGGACTGCTTCTCAAGCTGCGTGACAAAGGCAACACGGTGCTCGTCGTGGAGCACAAGCCCGAGACGATCGCGATCGCCGATCACGTCGTTGACCTCGGACCAGGGGCAGGGAGCGGCGGTGGGGAGATCTGCTTCGAGGGCACCGTCGAACAGCTGCGGGAGAGCGGCACTCGGACAGGGACGCACCTGGACGACCGTGCGACCCTCAAAGAGACCGTGCGGGAATCGGACGGGGCGATCACGGTGCGTGATGCGACGGAGAACAACCTGCAGAACATCGACGTCGACATCCCTACCGGCGTGCTGACGGTCATCACGGGGGTCGCCGGCTCGGGAAAGAGCTCGCTGATCCACGGCTCCGTTGCACCGCGTGAGGGCGTCGTGACGATCGATCAGAGCGCGATCAAGGGCTCGCGGCGCAGTAATCCCGCGACCTACACCGGGATGCTGGAGCCGATCCGCAAGGCGTTCGCGAAGGCGAATGGGGTGAAGCCGGCGCTGTTCAGCGCGAACTCGGAGGGCGCCTGTCCGACATGCAAGGGCGCAGGAGTCATCATCACCGAGCTCGGCTTCATGGACACGATCGAGACGCCCTGCGAGGACTGTGGCGGAAAGCGTTTTCAGGCCGCCGTTCTCGAGTACACACTGGGCGGCAAGGACATCACGCAGGTGCTGGATCTTCCGGTTTCCGAAGCGCGAGTGTTCTTCTCGGAGGGCGAAGCGAAGATCCCTGCGGTGGCAGCGATCCTGGCGCGCCTCGACGACGTCGGGCTCGGGTATCTGTCACTCGGACAGCCGCTGTCGACGCTGTCGGGCGGCGAACGCCAGCGAGTGAAGCTGGCGATCCAGATGGGCGAGAAGGGCGATGTGTACGTGCTCGACGAACCCACCACGGGCTTGCATCTCGCGGACGTTCAGAACATTCTCGGGCTGCTCGACCGCCTGGTCGATTCCGGCAAGACTGTCATCGTGATCGAGCATCATCAGGCGGTCATGGCGCACGCGGACTGGATCATCGACATCGGCCCGGGTGCCGGACATGATGGCGGACGCGTCGTGTTCGAAGGAACACCGGCTGCACTCGTCGCCGGTAAGACGACGCTGACCGGACAGCACCTCGCGGAATACGTCGCGAGTTAGGCCGCATAGGAGCGTGCTCAGCCTGGTTCTGCCTCACCCCATTGATTACACCGATAATGCACATTATGTCAGTCTGCGTCAGAGATCGACGGGTGCTGCACTCCCCGCGTCCGTCGGTGGCACGTCGCACCAGCGACCGACGCGAGCCGGTTGATCGGAGCATTAGCGTGAACCACGCTGTGAGAGGCTGTGTGCGTGGAAGATCGTCACACCGTCGCCGGTGATTCGAACCCCGCCGCACTCGTCGAGTATCAAAGCGAGTGGCCGCGGCGCGCAGAACTTCTTCTCGCCCGCATCCGCACCGCGATTCTCAAGATCGATGGTGCGGACGACGCGTGCTTTGATCACATCGGATCGACCGCTGTGCCAGGCCTTGCGGCGAAGCCACTCATCGATCTGCAGGTGCGCATCCTCCCTCTCCCCGCCGAGGCAGAGCTCAGCGAGTCTCTGGCGCCTCTCGGCTTCGAGCGAGCCCGGGGCTCACGCCCCGACTCCCCCGGCGTGGATCGTGATATACCGCGTGGATCGACTCGTCTTGACCTCAGAATCTGGGAAAAATCCCTGTTCTGGAGTGACAAACATCAGGCGATCCTGCACATCCGCCGGACAGATTCGCCGTGGGGTCAGTACACCGTGTGGTTCCGGGACTGGCTGCGTGCGAACAGCGAGGCACGGGAGCGCTACGAGAGCGTCAAGCGCGCACTGAGCGCCCAGCAGATCGGGAAGGCAGACTACGACGACTACACCCGCGCCAAGACGGCGTTCTTCGACGAGGTGCAGGCAGAGTTCGAAGGATGGGCCGCCCAGCGCTAGTCGTCAGAGGTGATCCCGAGCTGCGCGAGTGCGGGCTCGACCCCGCGGGTTCCGATCCTCCAGTCCGGGCGCACGAAGCGAGCGCGATTGAGGCGTACCTTCTGCTCATCCACCGGTTCGCCGTGTCGCGGTGACACACGCGTCACGCCATTCAACTCGTAGCCGAGCTTCTCAGAGACCCTCAGCGATGCGCCGTTCCAGCTCGCCGCGCCGGATTCGGCCCACTCTGCACCAAGGATGTCGAACGCGAAAAGGAGAAGTGCCGCACGCATCTCCGTGCCCAGTCCCCTCCCCTGTGCAGACGCCGCGAGCCACGATCCGGTATTCACCGTGCGGCGGTTCGCGAAGTCATACGCAGACAGGTCCTGCGATCCGACAACACGGCCTTCGAAGTGCACCGCGAAGGCGACCGTCCAGTGCTGCGGGCTCATCCGGCTGCGCAGGCTCCACTGGAAGGCCGCCAGATTGCGCGGTAGATCCTCCGGCGCAGCATCCGTCCACGGAACACTGAAAGGCGTGCGCTCGGGCGCGTGTACGCCAGCCAGAGCCGCCTGGGCGAGCTCGGGCAGGTCCTCATCGCGCACGGGACGGAGAGTCAGGCGAGGCGTGGCGATCTCGAGTCCGAACAGTGGCCAGACATCTTCCAACTTCATGGGACGACGCTATCCCACTGTGCACCTCGGTCTTGTCTCACGGCGGGTCGAGGCGGATGCTGGATGAACGCCGACATCCGAGGAGCCACCGTCATGACGAAGTACCTCATCTCATTCCCGAGTCCCGCGATGCAGGTGGCGCCCGAAGACCTCCCCGCTGTCTCCGACGCGTCCCACGCCGTCGTGCAGAAGGCCCGCGATGCGGGCGTGTGGGTGTTCGGCGGCGGCATCGACGACAGCATCCCTCCGGTGCGCGTCAATGCCGACGGCAGCGTGTCCGCGGGCACCTACCCTCAGACAGCCGAACTCGACGGTGGCTACAGCGTTCTGGAACTGCCCACGTACGACGACGCGCTCCTGTGGGCGGCGAAGTTCGCTGAGGCCTGTCGGTGCGCGCAAGAGGTCCGAGCCTTTCACTACGACCCGTTGAGCTAGTCGAGGGGGCACCGCGGCGCTCCAGATACAACCCTGCACGAGCCCCTACGACACATCAGGTCGGGTCATCAACGGATGCCGCAGGTGCAGAGCCAGGTCGCTCGTGGTGAGCGGTACCGTGTGCCAGCGAAGCGTCGCCGTCCCGGTTCTTGGATCAACCACGAGATCGACCCGGTGCGGCGAGGTCACGACGTAGAGATGCGCGACGAAAGCGTCACCCTGCCAGGCGCCCATGGCGCACACAGGGCGGCCCGTCGGCGCGCTCTCCGCCCACACCCCGAATCCGATCTCGACTTCACCGATGCCGTCGATGCGCAGCATCCATCCCGCGCCGTCCACCGAGAGCGACACGAACCTTCCGGCCTCCACAGCGGAGTCGGCGACGTCGACGTCGACGACCGATGCGGAGACCGCCACATCCGCTCGCCTCTCCCCCGCGACGCCAGGCAACGCGCAGTGCCCGAGACGAGCGGCGAGAACGCGGTCATCCTTCTCGCTGTCTGTTCATTCGACGCCCGGCAGCAGACACTCCCATACGGCGGTGAGCGCGTCCTGCGCATGCCGCACTTCCGTCTGTCCGCACGTCAGTGCGACGACGAGCGCTCGCTCGGGTATGACGAGAAGGTGCTGGCCGAATGCCCCGTTGGCATGAAATCCCTCACGTCCGACCCACGTCTGATACCCGTAGCCGCTGTGGAAGTCAGGGCCGGGTTCGCCGGACACATAGTGGCGGCTGTCGACGTGCGCGCGGGTCGCGCGATCCACCCATCCCGCGGGAAGCAGGCGCTCGCCTGCCCAGAGGCCATCGAGGCGGAGCAGTTCGCCGATCGCAGCCACCGCTTCGGTGGTCAGGTGCAGACCGTGGAAGCCGAAGACTCTCCCGCTCGCGACCCGATCCCATTCCGCGTCGCGGATACCCATCGGATGCAGCAGCCGGGCATCCGTGAAATCAGCGAAGTCCTCCCCCGTGACCGCTTCGACCATGCGCGCCAGTACGAACGCCGCCGCGTTGTCGTAGGCGAAAACGGTACCCTCACGATGGACGAACGCGGATCCCAGGAATCCCTTCACCAGGTCACCGGGCTCGCGTGTCCAGGAATCGCCAAGCGCGTCCTCGTCGACGCCAGTCGTCATCGTGAGCAGATGCTCGACCGTGAGCCGCTGCGCTGCTCCCCCAGAACCTCCGGTACGTGCCGCGGCAGCAGGTCGATGATGCGATCCTCCAGCGCGAGCACCCCATCGCCGATGGCGATCCCGACACCGAGCGCGGTGATCGTCTTCGTCATCGAATAGAGCAGGTGCGGGCGCTCCGCGGCGTAGGGCGCCCACCACCCTTCGGCAATCACCCTCCCGTGACGCATCACCATGATCGAGTGGCACTCGATACCTGCATCCGCGAGCTGGTCCACAAAGGCTCCGATGGCACGGGAGGACACGCCCTCCGCTCGCGGGGTGGAACGCGGCAACACAGCGGAATTCACCGCCATAACCTACCAGCGTCGAGGCCGAGTGCATGTCACATCGAGGGGTAGCGTTGTCTGCATGGCTTCCCCGTCTTTTGCGCCCTCCACTTCGTTCGGGCCGCGGGCATGGGTGATCTGGGGAGTCGCCGTGTCCGCGTACATCGTCGCGATCACGAACCGCAGTTCACTGAGCGCCGTCGGCGTGGACGCAGCGGAGCATTTCCAGGCGGATGCCTCGACCCTGGCACTGTTCGCGGTCGTTCAGCTCGCGATGTACGGCGGCATGCAGATCCCGGTCGGAGTGCTCCTCGACCGCTATGGCGCACGGCCCATCATGGTGATCGGAATGGTGCTGATGGCATCAGGACAGTTCGTCATGGCCATCTCGCCCAGCATCGGTGTCGCGCTCATCGCCCGCATGCTGCTGGGAGCGGGTGATGCCGCGATCTTCCCCGCCGCCGTTCGCCTGATCGCCCTGTGGTTTCCCGCCCAGCGCGGGCCGGTGATGGTGCAGCTCACCGGTCTGCTCGGTCAGACCGGACAACTCGTCGCGCTCGTCCCGGTGGCGGCGCTCCTTCACGCGACGACGTGGTCGATCACTTTCTTCAGCATCGCCAGCCTCGGCCTGCTGTTCGCGATCCTGGTATGGGCCCTCATCCGCAATCGTCCACCGGAGCAGCCGTCCGACGTCAGCGTGAACACCGAGACCGGGGCGATTCGCGTCGTCACATCCGCAATCGACACGGGTGTCGGCATCCGCGCGGCGTGGGCGCATCCCGGAACCAGACTGGCGTTCTGGTCGCATTTCGCGACCCCGTTCGCGGGCACCGCTTTCGTCCTGCTGTGGGGAATGCCGTACCTGACAGCAGGTGAGGGCATGACTGCCACGGCGGCGGCAGGGCTGCTCTCGGTCTTCGTCGTTGCCAGCATGCTTTTCGGACCGCTGCTGGGTGGGCTCTCTCAACGCATTCCGACACGACGCTCCTTCGCCCTCGTGCTGCCGACGGTGGCGGTGCAGATGGTCGCGTGGATTGCCGTGATCCTGTGGCCAGGAAACGCTCCGCTGTGGCTGCTGTTCACTCTCATGATCGCCCTCGCCGCCGGCGGACCCGCATCGCTGATCGCCTTCGATCATGCACGCACGCACAACCCTGCCCACCGTCTGAGCACCGCCACCGGGATCACCAATGCCGGCGGTTTCATCGCCGCCCTCATCGCGGTGTTCGTGATCGGCCTGGCGCTCGACCTGCAGGGCGCGGGTACGCCGGACACCTACTCCCTCGAGGCTTTCCGTCTGGCGTTCCTCATGCAGGTTCCGCTGTGGGTCCTTGGGGTCGTGTTCATCATCATCGAGCGCAAGCGCACGCGAATCCGTATCGGCCTGGATCCCGAGCGTGGAAGCCGTCGCTCCCGTCGCTCGTAGGATGAACCATGCCTTCCACCTATTCATTCACTGCTGATGACTCACACATCGATCGCGATCGCGTGCACCGCTGGCTCAGCGAACAGGCGTACTGGGCGAAGGGCCGCTCCCGCTCCGTGCAGGAGCGCGCGATGGATGCGTCGCGCAACTACGGTGTGATCGACGCGGTTGGTACCCAGGTCGCCTACGCGCGGGTTGTCACAGATGGCGTGACCTTCGCGTGGCTGTGCGATGTCTTCGTTGCAGATGACGCGCGAGGCAACGGCATCGGGAAGATGCTCGTGGAGGGAGTGATCGACGATCTCTCACCGCTGCCGATCACGCGAATCCTTCTCGCGACCGCCGACGCCCATGGCCTCTACGCCCAGTACGGATTCGCGCCGTCAGAAGATCCGCACCGGTACATGATCAGGCAGATGCGCTGAGCAGTCATCGCCCGCGCGGAGTCCACCCACTCGGAAGAGGGCCATCGATCATCGCCCGCTCGCGATCGGCTGCCTCCGACCACCCCTGTACCTCCGGTGCCGGGTCGAAACCGCCGCGCGCCAGTCGTATTCCCAAATCGGAATGATGCATGCGGGGCGCTCCCCCACGGCGCACCGACGCGCGCACGCTCCAGTGATCGTCTTCGAATCCGCCACCGCGGAAGACCCGGTATTCGCCGTATCGCGCGGGATCAAGCAGATCCCAACACCACTCCCAGACGTTGCCGAGCGTGTCGAACAATCCAAAGAGGTTGGGCATCTTGCCGCCGACGTCCTGGGGAGTCCTGACCCCATCAGCGGCGGTCCACGCGACATCGGAGAGGAGACCATAGTGCGGTCCGGTGGAGCCCGCGCGACAGGCATACTCCCACTCGGCCTCGGTCGGCAGGCGATAGCCATCCGAGTCGACATGCCACGTGACCACTTCGCCATCGAAGGTGTAGGCGCTGTCGAGTCCCTCCCACTCCGAGACGGCATTGCAGAGTCGCACGGCGCGCTGCCAGCTGAGATCCACGGCAGGGCGGCGCGGATGCTCCGCAGTGATGCCGAGCATCGAGGCCAGCTGTGCCTCGGTCACTGCGAACCGTGCGATCTCGAATGATTCCAACTCGACCGAGTACCGACGACGCTGGCGAGCGTCGTGCAGCGTGACGCTCCCTGCGGGGATCCGGACGAGCTCGATGTCGTCGTCCACTAGGCAGTACCGTCACGGACGACGGGAGTCTCGTTCGTGTCGTCGACGACGACATCTGCCGCCGTGGGCGTGCCCGACAGCCGAATCGCGAAGATCCGCATGAAGAACTGGCAGAGCGGCCCGACGAGCAGTGCGAAGGCGACCGTACCGACGCCGACGGTGCCTCCGAGGAACCATCCGATGGCGACGACGGTCACCTCGATCGCTGTGCGGACGATCCAGATCGGGAATCCGGTGCGCTGGTGGAGTCCTGTCATCAGCCCGTCGCGAGGGCCCGGTCCGAACGATGCGCCGATGTAGAGTCCGGTCGCCGCCGCCAGCACAGTGAGGCCCAGTGCGAAGAACAGCACCTGCATCCACAGGCCCGTGGCGTCCGGAATCACGAGGAATCCGATGTCCGCGGACGGACCGACCAGAAGCGCGTTCAAGAGCGTACCAACGCCCGGCTTCTGTCGGATCGGAATCCAGAGCAGCAGAACCACCGCGCTGACGAGGATCGTGATGACGCCGAACGACAGCGGAAGATGTCGAGAAAGCCCCTGGGTGAGCACGTCCCACGGTGCGGCACCGATCGCGCCCCGAATGATGAAGGCGATGCCGATGCCGTAGAAGAAGAGCCCGACGAGGAGTTGGACAGACCGTCGCAGCAGCTTTTCCGGGCGCTTCATCGCTCGCCTTCCTCGTGCGCTGCTGCGGTGGGCGCGACCTCGTGCCACGCGGAGTACTTCGGTTCACGCGTGTCCCCCGACGAACGGCCGGTGAGCCGCCGCCCGATCCATGGACCCACATGTTGGCGGTAGTACTGCCAGCCGCGAACGCCGGCGATCTCCAATGTCTGGTGGGGCTTCCACCACTCGGCCGGCGCATCGACGCCCAATGCCGACAGCACACGTGCCGCGACACGATGATGCCCGAACGCGTTCATGTGCAGTCGGTCTTCAGACCAGTAGACCGGTGCGCCGAGCTCACGATCTGGCCAGTTCAGCGCGCGAACGATTCCCTCGCGCCCCTCGACGCGTCGCAGGACAGCGGCGGAGAGCTCGTCGCCACGGCGCTGAATCAAATCGCCCATGGGCAGCTGCCGCGAGGGATTCGCCCCGGAGAGGACGATGAGCACAACTCCTTCTTCCGCGCATCGCCGTGCAGCACGGGTGTAAGCGTCAGCGATGTGCTCGATGTCTGCGCGCGGGCGCAGCATGTCGTTGCCGCCGGCGTTGAAGGAGAGGTGAGTGGGGCGCAGCGTGAGTGCGCGCTCCAATTGCTCGTTGATGATCGGCCAGGCGAGCTTTCCGCGGATCGCAAGGTTGGCATACGAGATCGGATGCTGCGTCGCATCCGCCCACCCCTGCGCAACCAGGTCGGCCCACCCGCGCACGCGGCCATCGGCGAGCTCATCGCCCACGCCCTCGCTGAAAGAGTCGCCGATGGCGACATACCTCACCTGTGTCACCCCTCCAGCGTACGACCAGTCAGCGGGACGGGGAGCCGCCCCGGGCATACCGCGTCACGGAGCCCGGGGCGGAGAGACATCACCGTGCGATCAGCGCCGTGCGGAGAGTGTCGAGCCCCACACCGCCGATGTCGAGAGCACGCTTGTGGAACTCCTTCATCGAGAAGTTCGCCCCCTGTGCCGCCTGGTAGTCATCGCGGACTTGCTCCCAGATGCGCTGGCCGACCTTGTACGACGGTGCCTGGCCCGGCCAGCCGAGGTAGCGGTTGACCTCGAACTGGACGAACTCGTCGGGCATGTTGACGTTGGCGCGCAGGAAGTCCAGGGCGTAGGCGGCATCCCAGGTGCCCTGGCCGTCCAAGCGGGACTTGCCGAGGTGCACACCGATGTCGAGCACCACGCGCGCGGCACGCAGACGCTGGCCGTCGAGCATGCCAAGGCGGTCGGCCGGGTCATCCAGGTAGCCGAGCTGCTCCATGAGCCGCTCCGCGTACAGTGCCCAACCCTCCGCGTGTCCCGAGGTGCCCGCGAGCACACGCCGCCAGGTGTTGAGCTCGGCCCTGTTGTACGTCGCCTGTGCGATCTGCAGGTGGTGTCCGGGCACACCCTCGTGATAGACAGTCGTCAGTTCGCGCCAGGTGTCGAACTCGGTCACGCCCTCCGGAACCGACCACCACATGCGCCCCGGACGCGAGAAGTCGTCCGTCGGCCCGGTGTAATAGATACCGCCCTCCTGCGTGGGCGCGATCATGCACTCCAGGGTGCGGATCTTCTCCGGGATGTCGAAGTGGGAGGCGGCGAGCTCGGCGACAGCGCGGTCGCTCGTCTCCTGCATCCAGCGCTGCAGTGCGTCGGTGCCCACGAGCTTGCGGGAGCGGTCGGCCTCCAAGTGCGCGACCGCCTCGGCCACCGATGCTCCGGGGAGAATCTCGTTCGCGATGGAGGTCTGCTCCGCGACCATGCGCGCAAGCTCTTCCTTGCCCCACTCGTACGTCTCGTCGAGGTCGATTGTCGCGCCGAGGAATCGGCGCGAATTGAGAGCGTAGAGCTCGCGTCCGACCGCGTCCGTCTCGGATGCCGCGGGGGCGAGCTCACGCGTCAGAAAGTCGCGCAGCTCGTCATAGGCGACGCGCGCAGCCGACGAGGCGTTGACCAGATCGGTCGCCAGCGATGCCGGAAGCTGTCCGTCCTCCGGCGCCGCCTCGGCGACGAAAGTCGCGAAGAACCCGTTGTCGTCGGTGTAGCGCGCGATCTGGGTCGCGACCTCCGTCACCTGGCGACGGGCGGGAACCACACCGCGAGCGATGCCTTCACGAAGCGTCGCCACGTACCCCTGCAAAGCAGCGGGCACAGCGCCCAGACGCTTCGCGACGACGGACCAGTCGTCCACGCTCGCCGTCGGCATGAGGTCGAACGCCTGGCGGAAGTCCTGGGCTGCGGAGGCGATCACGTTGAGATCGCGCAGATGCCACTGTGCGTCGTTCAGCTCGAGCGACAGACGCAGCTCGCTGCTCAGATCGGTCTTCGTCACCACGTCGATCGCGTCGACGGGCTCCAGGGCGTCCAGTGCCGCGAAGGCACGTCGCGTCTCTGCGACGGAACGCTCATGGCCTTCTGGGCTGAGATCGTCCAGGCGGTCATTGGCCTCATCGCGGCCGATGTACGTGGCCAGCAGCGGAGACAGTTCTACGAGGGTGTCGACCCATTCCTCGGCGACCTGGTCGATCGCCGTCGGGGTGCGCGGTGCAACAGTCATCCATCGAGCCTACGCCGAGGGCGCCGCCCAATCACGGACGACGCCCTCAGACGCGCGGATCAGTGCCCCGCGTCGTTCCAGTTCGCGCCGCGGCCGACCTGCACGTCGAGCGGCACGCGCAGCTCCGCAGCATCCGCCATCCGCGAGCGAACCGTCTGCTCGACCGCGTCCCACTCCCCCGGGGCGACTTCGACGACGAGTTCGTCGTGGATCTGCAGCAGAACGCGCGAGCGCAATTCTTGCGCGCGCAGCTCTTCGTGGATGTGGAACAGCGCGATCTTCATGATGTCGGCGGCACTGCCCTGAATCGGTGCGTTGAGCGCTGCGCGCTCGGCGTTCTCGCGAAGCACGCGGTTGGGGCTGGCGAGATCCGGGAACGGGCGACGCCGGCCGAAGATCGTCTCGGTGTAGCCGACCTCCTTCGCCGCCATCACAGAGGCGCGCAGATAGTCGCGCACGGCACCGAAGCGGGCGAAGTACTCGACCATCAGCTGCTTCGCCTCCGACTGCTCGATACGCAGCTGCTTGGAGAGGCCGAACGCCGAGAGGCCGTAGACCAGACCGTAGGACATCGCCTTCACCTTCGTGCGCATCGCCGGCGTGACCTCTGAGGGGTCGACTCCGAACACGCGGGCGCCCACGAAGCGGTGCAGGTCTTCGCCGGAGTTGAAGGCCTCGATGAGCCCTTCGTCTCCAGAAAGGTGGGCCATGATGCGCATCTCGATCTGCGAGTAGTCCGCCGTCAGAAGCGTCTCGTACCCCTCGCCGACCTGGAAGGCGCTGCGAATGCGACGCGATTCCTCCGTGCGCACCGGAATGTTCTGCAGGTTCGGATCGGTGCTCGACAGACGACCGGTCTGGCTGCCCGTCTGCACGTAGGTCGTGTGAATGCGGTGATCCGTGCCGATCGCCGAGTCGAGGGTCTCGATGATCTGGCGCAGCTTCGTTGCTTCGCGGTGCTGCAGGAGCATGGCGAGGAACGGGTGCGGATGGCTGTCTTGCAGATCGGCCAAAACGGCGGCATCCGTCGAGTATCCCGTCTTCGTCTTGCGTGTCTTCGGAAGCTCGAGATCTTCGAAAAGCACCTCCTGGAGCTGCTTCGGGGACCCCAGGTTGAACTCACGCCCGACGAGGGCGAAAGCCTCCTGCGCGATGCCGTCCGTGCGGGTCGCGAGCTCTGCGGAGAACGTCGAGAGGATGTCGTGTGAGACGGCGACTCCTGCCAGCTCCATGTCAGCGAGCGTCACCAGCGTGGGCAGCTCGATCTCGGTGAGCACACGCGCCACAGGCTCGGGTAGGTCACCGCGCAGTGCCTCAGCCACGCGGCGGATGAACCATGCCTCCTGCGCCGGAGTCGCTCCCTCGGTCTCGGGGACGAGCTGCGTCGGGTCGGCCTCAGGAAGCTTCTCACCGAGGTAGCGTTCCACGAGGTCACCGAGGGTCTTATCTGGGAAGCTCGGACGCAGCAGCCATCCCGCGAGGCTCGTGTCATATGCAAGCCCGCCGAGACGAACTCCCGCGCGCTGCAGTGCCTTGATCTGCGGCTTCGCGTCATGCAGCACCTTCGGCGCTTCCGAGGTGAGCCACTCGCCGACCTCGGCTGCTGTGGCATCGATCCACTCTGCCTCACGCAGCTCGGAGTCCGTCGCCGCACCGATGCGCACGGGCATCCCGCCCTGCGTGATGATCCGGAGCGCCACCTCGGTCTTCTGCGCATCGAGCCAGGTGCGGAACGCCGGTCCATCGACTTCCTGCGGCGCAGGAAGGACGACGACCGCGGCCGGATCCTCTGCAACCTCGCCGGCGCCGACGGCCTCGAACACTCGCGGCAGCAGGGTGCGGAACTCCAGGCGGGCGAAGATGTCTCGTACCGCCTGTGCGTCGATCGGACGGGATTCCAGATCGGCGGGCGCGACGGGAAGGTCGACATCGGTCAGCAGCCGGTTCAGCTTGCGGTTACGGCGTACCGCATCCATGTGCTCACGGAGATTACCCCCCACAACGCCCTTGATCTCCTCCGCCCGCTCAAGAAGCTCGTCGAGGCTGCCGAACTGCGTCAGCCACTTGACCGCGGTCTTCTCACCGACCTTGGGCACGCCGGGAAGGTTGTCGCTGGTCTCGCCGACGAGCGCCGCGATGTCGGGGTACTGCTCGGGGCGCACCCCGTAGCGCTCCTGCACGGCCACCGGGTCGTAGCGCTTGAGCTGCGAGACGCCCTGCACCGAGGGGTAAAGCAAGGTCACATCGTCATTGACGAGCTGGATTGTGTCGCGGTCGCCCGAGACGATCAGCACCTCGTAGCCCTGCTCGGCGCCCTGCACCGACAGCGTCGCGAGGATGTCGTCGGCCTCGATGCCCTCCTTCGTCAGGACGGGAATCGACATCGCAGCGAGGCAGTCCTGCAGAAGCGGGATCTGGCCCTTGAACTCTGACGGCGTCTCTGATCGGGTCGCCTTGTACTCGGGGTACTCGTCGGTGCGGAACGAGTGCCGCGACGTGTCGAAGGCGATCGCGAGATGCGTGGGCTGCTCGGCCTTGATGAGGTTCACCAGCATCGACAGGAAACCATAGATGGCGTTCGTGTGCTGGTTGTCTTTCGTAGTGAAGTTCTCGACCGGGAGCGCGAAGAAGGCGCGGTAGGCGAGCGAGTGGCCGTCGACGACCATGAGGGTAGGCTTTGCGGAGTCCGTCACCCTGTCAGCCTAACGAGGACGACAGACATGCGCTGAGGAGGAACCGTGACCGAGAGCACCCAGATGACCGGAATCGAGTGGGCGACCGCCCGTGGGATGGGCGCCCTGGCCGAGAAGATGGGCATTGAATTCACCGAGTTCACCCTCGAGCGCAGCGTCGCGACGATGCCCGTCGAAGGCAACACCCAGCCCGTCGGTCTGCTGCACGGCGGCGCCTATGTCGTGCTCGGCGAATCGCTCGGGTCCATGGCCGCCAACCTGCACGCCGGCCCCGGCCGTCTGGCCGTCGGCGTTGACATCAACGCCACCCACACGCGATCGGCGACATCGGGGATCGTCACGGGCGTCTGCACTCCCCTGCACCTCGGCCGCAGCGTGACCGTCCACGAGATCGTCGTCAGCGACGATCAAGGCCGCCGATGCTCGACGATCCGCATCACCAACATGATCAAGGATCTTCCCGGCGGAGCATCCTGACCTCGCCGAACGAAGAACGGGCCCCGACCAATCGGTCGGGGCCCGTTCTTCGTTCGGCGGAAGACTACTTCTTCGGGGCGAGCTGCTCGATGATCGCCTTCGCGACGTCCTGCATCGTGAGGCGACGGTCCATCGACGCCTTCTGGATCCAACGGAACGCCTCGGGCTCGCTCAGGCCCATCTTCTCGTTGAGAAGTCCCTTGGCGCGGTCGACGAGCTTGCGGGTCTCGAAACGCTCGACCATGTCGGCGACCTCGGCCTCGAGCGTGATGATCTGCTCGTGACGTGCCAGGGCGATCTCGATCGCCGGCAGGAGGTCGTTGGGGGTGAACGGCTTGACGACGTACGCCAGCGCACCGGCCTCGCTCGCGCGCTCGACGAGCTCTTTCTGACTGAACGCGGTGAGGAGCACGACGGGCGCGATGTTGCCCTTGTGCAGCTTCTCAGCGGCGCTGATGCCGTCGAGCTGCGGCATCTTCACATCCATGATGACGAGATCAGGGCGAAGTTCGGTCGCAAGCTGCACGGCGGTCTCGCCATCACCCGCCTCACCGACGACGTCGAATCCGTTGTCGCGGAGGATCTCGACGATGTCGAGTCGAATGAGCGACTCGTCTTCGGCGACGACAACTCGGCGCGGTGCTGCTGCTACGGGGGCCTGTTCAGCCGTTTCTTCCTCGGTCACCTGTCCATTCTAGTCAGCACACGCGTTCCGGGAGGGAATGCGACACCGCAGACTGCGATAGTCTCGATGACGCACACTTTCGCCGGTGTGGCGGAATGGCAGACGCGGAGCACTCAAAATGCTTTGTCCGAAAGGGCGTGTGGGTTCGAGTCCCACCACCGGCACTCTGCCTTAGGCCCCGACTCCCCTAGAAGACACTGGGAAGTCGGGGTTTTGCTTTTCTTCGGCATCGCGTCCTTCCCCAGTTTCTTCCCCATATATCGGTGTTTCCTCCCCCCGACTGCGCATAGTCACCACGAAGGGAAGAGGACCATGACGGCAGCAGTTTCAGACCCCCGCGGAGCAGGCAAGAATGCCTCCGGTTCACGTGTCAGCGCGAAGGGCGGATCGGGGGCTCAACCGGCCAAATCGCGCGCGCAGGTACGCGTCCGCCAGCTCAAGCACGGCGAGTCGATTTCGGTGCGCTTCAACATGAACGGAAAGCGCCCGGAGCGCTCGTTCGACACCCGCGAGCACGCGGAGGCATGGAAGCTCCTTGTCGACCAGGAAGGGCCAGAGAAGGCGCTTCTGATGCTGGACGCTGAGGAGCTGACAGCGGCGATCAGCAGCCACACGGTTGATGAGCTCATGAAGCTCTACAACAAGTCCCGCACGGGCGCGGAGGACGGCACGCTCGAGCACTACGAGATGTTCGCCCGCACGAGCATCAGCCCGTTCATGAGTGCACTCCCCGCACACATGGTCACGCGAGAGAAGATCACGGAGTGGGTCGAGGCCGAGAGCGAGTCCGGTCGCGCATCGAAGACCATCAAGAACCGCCTCGGCTACCTCGCCGGAGTGTTCAACTTCGCCGTTGACGAGGAGCTCCTTACGAAGAACCCCTGCCGTGGCGTCCGCATCCAACGCGGCGAACGCCGGCCTGTCGTATTCCTCACGGTCTCGCAGTTCGACACCATCATCAGCTTCCTGGAACAGAACGAACAGGACGCGGTCATCATGCTCGCCCACACCGGCATCCGCTGGGGCGAGCTCACTGCACTCACCGTTGACGACATTGACCTGGAGAAGCTCACCGTGAGCATCAACAAGGCATGGAAACGCTCGAAGAAGCGGGGCTGGTACATCGGGCCGCCGAAGACCAAGAAGGGCGTGCGCGAGATCTCGTTCTCAGAGAACCTCGTGCCGATGCTCCTGCGCCTCATCGCCGTAGCCCAGACCGTCGGCAAGCGTCGTGGCACTAAGCGCTCGGAGATGTATCTGTTCACGAACCGGCAGAACAACCCCCTGCGCGGACAGCGCTTCCTGGCGGGCTACTGGAATCCGGCGCTCCGCCTCGCCAACGGGCTCGCGCCGTTCGACACCTCCAACGACGCGGACAACAACCGCTGGCAGCGCGGCATCGGCGCATTCGGAACGCGCACACCGGCAGTCTCCCCCATCGGGAAGTTCCCCCGCATCCACGACCTGCGCCACACGCACGCATCATGGCTCCTCGAGAAGGGGGCAACGCTGCACGCCATCCAGTACCGCCTCGGCCACGAGTCCATCAAAACGACGGTGGACATCTACGGCCACCGCGCCAACGCACTCTCCCGCGCCGAAGCCGACATCATGACGGATCTGTTTCAGGTGGATGAAGCCTCAGCTCCAAATCCGCAAGAGCGGCTGGCGCAGATCCGTGAGGCTCGTGAAGCGCTTGAGGCGGAAGAGCGACGGATCCTGGTAGGCGATGCGACGCCCTAGGTGGCCCGCTTCCTTGGATGGTGCATCCGCGGCGTACGGGGCTTCTAGTCTCACACCCCTGCTGGGTGCCATGACGGCCGGAGGCCGTGCGTGAGCAAGAACGCGGCCACAGCGTTCACCGCGCGAACGTCACCGGTCTCGACCGTGTAGACGAACAGCGGCATGCCGGCCCGATCCGCGGCTTCCACGCCACCGACCGTGAAGCCTCCAGAAGTGAAGAAGACCGGACGACGGCCGAGTTCGTCAACCACGCTGACGCCAATGTGCGCGCGAACCTCTTGCACAGCGACGGTGCCCGTGTAGTGCTTCACCTGCGCGACATAGAGCCCGCTCTCGACATCCACTCCCCCGTCGCCCACATACCGTGTGAGCGTGGCGTCCTCAGCGCCCATGTGAATCATCCAGTCACGCACCCATGCCTCGGCGCCGGCGGGTGAAACGCCATACGGCTGAGCTGCGGGCGCAGGATGACTCACCTGCCACCGTGTCAAAGACTCGAGCGCTTCCTCCCGCATTGCGGCGGCAACCGCGTCTGCTTCTCGCCGTTGGGCTCCCTGCTCCCGCTGGTACAGATTGCTGGCGCCAAGAAGGTGGGCGAGGTACATCCTCCGCCCCTCGCGGAGCGCCCTAAATGGGGTTGGGCCAAACGAGGTGAACAAGAAGGCCAAGACCCCACAAACGGGGAACCCAATCAGTATCGGAAGCTCATCGCGAAGCACGATTGCTAGGACGAAACACAAGAACGCCACTGCCACCCCGATGAATACGGACAGGTAGATCCGTCGTTTGCGAATCGCGCGCAACGCCACTTCCAAGCTGGCGCCGACAGACGCCACATCCTCCTCGGCGCGCCGATGGTGGTCGAACGTGTCACCAGCCATCACTGCCGCCGCCGACGACTTCGCCCGTTCGCGAAGTTCGGCGTAGAACTGCTTCTCGGCTACTGCTACCGCGCCCACGTATCAGCGCTCCAATCTGAACCAGTCACTGCGACGCGTTCGATGATGACCATAGCCACGCCCCCATACATTCGCAGCGTCTCACTCCTTGGACTCACAGGTGTGGGCCGCGGCCTCGATGGTGAACGCAAGCTCGTCGAAGCCGACGACTCCGTATGAGCAGGACACTACCGGCACACCTGGCGCCCGAGGCCCCATGCCATGTTCCGGCGTTGGAGGCCTCTACTCTTCAGCGTCAAGATACTGTCGGTCGCCCTCCAGCGTGAAGCCCTGCGAATGTTGGCCTTCTTCAAGCTAAGCCCCGTACACTAGTGCCAAGGAGAAACAATGACCCGGTCAGACCGCATTGCGCTCGCGCTTTCGCGCGAAATCGTAGACAGGCTCGAGACAGAGCCTGTGTTCGTGGTGCAACGCGGACTCGCGAACGTTGACAAGGCTCGCTCGAAGAGCCGTGGCACCGCTCGCATGGCTGTCGACCGCTGGAACGAGATGCTGATGCGCTCTGACATCGCGGCGATTCGCGACACGCTGCTTGGTGACTCCGACGACGCCCGCGAGATGCGCAACTCGGCAGTGTTCTCTGGTGTTATCCCGGAGCCTCGCCGCATGCAGATCGTTCGCGGTGTCTTGAATGCGGCGTGACGAGCTTCGGCTGCTGCTGCTCGAAGCGCGCCGCCTCACCGACGCCGACGAAGTCCTCGTCATTGGTTCCCAGTCTGTTCTTGCAACGTGGGACGATGACGAGCTTCCTGAGGAAGTGACGCGTTCGCGCGAAGCCGACATGCTCGTGCGTGTTCGGAACGGCATCCGCCTCACGGATTCGGAGGCCGACTACGTCAGCGGATTTCTGGAATCCTCAGGCGTGCTCAGCGAGTTCGACCTGGAGCACGGCATCCACATCGACTCGGTGAGTCCAAACACCGCCACGCTCCCAGAGGGGTGGGAGGGACGGCTCGTCCCGATTTCCGCCATTGGTGAAGACGGCACCGAGGTTATTGGGCTATGCCTCGACCCATACGATGCCTGCGTGTCGAAGCTTGTGGCCTTCCGAGAGCATGACAGAGAGTTTGTCGGCCACATGATCCGGGCAGCGCTCGTGAAGCCGGCGACAATCCTCGACCGCCTTATGGGACTCGCACCCGGTGTCGAAGCGAATCATGCCTACGTGTTCGTTCAGGGGTTCATGGATTAGCCCGGGAATCAAGTTCGGCTCGGCGGACGTGTAGCTGACTCAAGCTACGTTGAGCGCCTCGCGCGCCGCGTCCTCGATGCTCAAGTGGTCTTCGAGGTCACTGGCCGTTCGGAATCCCGTGACGAACATGCCGGCGCCGGTGTAAACCGCGAAGGAGCGCCCGCCCTCGTGCGTGACCTCGTAGGTTTTGCCGTCGCGCTCGAACTCGAAGAGGGAGAGACCTTCGTCCCCGTCTTCTTCGTCCTCGAACGCCAGCGTGCTCTCCGGCTCGGTACGGTGATGTTCGCCGAACTCGCCCGAGGGGCGGCGGTGAAGTTCCATCTGTGCTGTGCGCTCGTCGTCAGTCATACCGACCATGTACGGGGCTCACTGGGGTGCGCATGAGGAGTACTTGTCTGTCGTCATGACGTCGTTATGGCTCACGCTGCGCATATGAGAGGTGACCACCCCGCACCCGCACCGAGGAGCCCTCATGACCATTACCATCATCGACAGCACCGAGCAGGCCATTGCTGCCCGCGCCGAGGCTGAGGCCGCCCAGACTGAGTTCAACAAGAGCTTCCCGCGGCCGTCGCAGAGGACGTGCGCAGCATCGTGCCCGACGCCATCGCCATCACCGTTCGGCACCGGGAGTGTGGCAACTCCTGGCACGTCGGGCTCGTCGCGGCGCCCTACGGCGAGGTGTGCATCAGTGATGAGCAGAGCATGCACATCGAGCGCGCGGTCAAGGCCACCGGTGCCACGCACACCGGCAACGTGCCCGGGGCGACATACATCTCCTGGACAGAGTGCCGCACCGAGTTCGAGGTCTGAGCGGATTTCAACTGCTGACCTCAGCCTGTGTGGCCGCGCGCTCGATGGCGCGGTAGACAGTTGAGCGTGCGACGCCAAACATGTCCGCGAGCTCGCGCCGGAGCGCTCGCCGGCGTGGTGCAGCTTCACAAGCACCTCTTCCTGCGCCGGGGTGAGCGTCGGCTTCTTGCGCTGCAGCCGCCCGCGTGCCTTCGCGACAGCCATGCGCTTCCTGCACGAGCTTCATCGCTCGCTCCCCAACTCCTGCGGATACGTCCTCAACGCTGGCATAGGCCTCATCCTCTCGGGATTTCAGACCCTCCACTAAACCTGGGCGATTCACTCAGAACGCTTCAATTGTCAGTCACGCCCTAGCCCCGGGGTACAGCGCGATGAGCTCGCGTGGTCTGCACTTCTCAAACGGCGAAGCAGTCATGAGCGTTCGGAGCAGGAGAACTTCCACACTCCGTTCAAGGTCCAGCGAGTCTCTAAGAGCTCACTCCGTCGTAACCGCACCACGCATCCCGCAGGGTTCATCTCGAATCACGCCCGATGGATACAGCCACCGACCTTCAACCTCTGCAGGATGGGGGGTCCTGAATTGAATGCGGAGTCCATTGAGTTCATTCTCGGACGAACCCGTGCGAAGGAATATCATGAGCCGGTGGTCGGAGGGAATCAGGTTCTGGACGTCTGGTTGAATCCCTGCGGGCGGCGAGCCAACAGAAAACTCCTCCCCCGGTTCGAGCGAGGCCCGTCCTGATCCTTGAAATGCGACTCCATCTGTGCGCTCGGGTGAATAGGAGGCGAACTTGATCTGGGCGTATTGAAACGTCTTCGTCTCAGCGCCGCACCAATGAAAAATGAACTCGCCGTCCCGCATAGTAACCGACATCGGTTGCTCGTTGGGAGAAGACCACAAGCAGCCGCTGAGCGCTATGCAGGAAACCAAGGCAACAAACATCGATGCCGCTCGCTTGTATGTCATTTCATCCTCCTCAGATTCTCAGAGGTCTCGGAGGAACTCGGACATGCCCAGAGCGGAGAAGCCTCCACACGGAAACGAAAACGCATTAGCACTCATATCCTCCTAAACCTAAGCCAGCGTCGATCTCGAAGTAGTTCTCGCACGCTCGACCGGAACCTCGCATTGCAGATTTCAAGCTTTCCCCAAGGTAGGCCAATACGTAGTCAGCGCTCCACCCCGCCCATTGCTGCGAGTGCCGAAGCTCGTGAGCCAACAGATTGTCATCCATAAGCACATCGGCGGTGTCCTCCGCCGTAAGGAAGACGTCTCCGAAAGTCGTTCCTCCGCCACCGGGATTCACAAAGCTCCCGCACACGATCACTCCGTTGTGCGCGGTCTGACAATCAGCTTTCCCCGCAAAGGCTGCGAGTAGGGCCGCCGTCGTGGCCAGCCTGTTTGCCTCCTGGCGTGCCTTCGCTGAGTTGGTCGCACGTTCAGTTCGTCGGATTGCCTCCGCGACCTTCCCCGGCCCAAAGGCATCGACCAAGGCACCCACGCTTCCTCCGCTCGGAGTTTCCATTTCGAATGCCCACTTTTGGCCGCTGAGGTCGTGTCCGTTGATGGGGTCGGTGGGCCAGGCGTAGTCGTTGGCTCCGCCTCCTTCGATGGGGTCGACTTGGAGGAACCGTCCGAGCGCTGGCACGTAGAGGCGCACTCCCATCTCGACAACAAGAGTGGAGCCTGCGGTTTCTGCGGACTTGAGGGCTCCTTGGTGCCAGAGGGTGTTGCCGGCGAGTTGACCGGTGTCGTCGGATGTGGCAGTGCCGATCGCGAAGGTTGTCGGGTCCATCGGCTGCCCGAACGGGTCCCACAGCAACAGCGGGCTCGTGGTCGTGCCGCTGCGGGTGACGAGAGCGTGACCGTTCATGCTCGGGTAGGACCATGTCACCGCGCCCGACTGGTTCGTCCAGGACACTCCTCCCGGCAGTCCCAGGCTTCGGGTGAGTGCGGTGCCGGTCTTTTGGCCCCAAGGCGAGTCGCCCCCGCCCGCGTGAAGGTAGGAGGTCGTGACGGCGGGGGCTGCACCGGCGGGGTCTGTGGTGCGTGCGGCAATGCGGCCGGTCGCGTCGCGCACAATGGTCACCTTCGTGCCGTCAGCGTATGTGGTCCCGATGTGACGGTCGGCGGCGTCATACGTGAACTGCATGTCCGCAAGCCGCGACACATTGCCGCGTGCGTCATACACGATGTCTGCGGCGGCGAGCCCATCCGTGACGGTGTTCGCCCCGGGAATGGCACCCGTGACTTGAGTGGAGAGTAGGCGGTCGGCCCAGTCGTAGCAGTAGGCCGTTTCCGTCGTCACTGGGGACGCACCGGGGGCCGTCCACACGTCCTGCGTGCTTGTGCGATTGCCGGACGCGCCCGCGGCGGTGTTCGGCCCACATCCTCCCGTCGCGGTGTACTGGTACGTGAGGGTATGGCCCGGGATGACGGCCTTCACTAACCTGGCCGCGGTGTCGTAAGTGTAGGTGAATGTGCGAAGCGTGCTTCCAGACACCAGGTGCTGCTGGGTGACGCGTCCAGACTGGGAGCGGATGACATTATCCGAGACGAGCTGACCACCGACGAGCCACTCTTGGAACACGGTACGCTGCGCGGAGTCGCGCCCCACCTGGTTCAGCGCGGACCCGTCAGGGTAGGCGACCTTTGCAAGACGCTGGAGCGCGTCATAGGTGACGCTTGCGAGCTGCTGCCCGTCCCCCGCGACGGTCTTCACCTTTCCGTCCGCGTCATAGGTGTACGCGGTCACCGAGGCGGCGCCTCCCGCGGGAGTCGTGCGGATCTGCGTCACACGACCAGTGAGAGAGTCATACGTCGGCACGGTGACCGTTCCCCACACATCCGTATAAGAGGTGGTCCGTCCCAGCAGGTCAGCAACCGTGGTGACCGTGGAGCCGTTCGGGGACCCCGCGACGGTGACACCGGCGGTCGTGACCTGGTATCCACCGCTGACGAGGGGCGTGTAGGTTGCGGTCGTCGTGATCGCGGCAACGCCGGTCGGTCCCGTGATGGTGGTCGCGGTGGCGCGCCCGCGGGTGTCGAACGTCGTGCACGACCATCCGGTATCTCCGGTGGTTTTGGTGCCTGCGGTGCGTCCCCATGCGTCATACACGTATTCGGTGGTGATCGCCGTGCCGGTGGCCGGCGCGGGGCCAGTCATGGTCTTCGTGAGCCCGTACTGTCGGGTGCCGGCCGGTACCCCGCAGACCGCGGGCCCGGTCTCGAGATCCCCGTAGTACGTGCTGGTGGTCTTCGCCGTCGCTGGTGCGCCGGTGGCGGCGCCCGCGGGAAGGGTGCGGGTGAGCCGGCGTAGCCACCCGGTGCTGCCGGGTTGCTCGAACGACATTCGCGTTGTCAGCGCTTGACCGTCGGGGTCGGCGATGCCCGCAGTTGGCTGCCCCAGCCAGGGGTGCTCGTAGGTCATCCCCGCGGTCATCGAGGGCGCGGCGGCGCCGGGCGCGGATGTCTGGTCATCCGTGCTCGTGCGTGTGACGAGCCCGTAGTCCGGGCGAAGCGCGGTGCCGGGGGCGACGGTTGCTGTCGTTCCGGAGGTGGGGGTGCGCCATTTCAACTGCAGGGTTGCGGTGGCGGTGTCGTCGCGATACTCGACGCGGATGCGGCGGGTTTCCCCTGCCGCGACGGTGACGGGTACGCCGACGGTTTCGGCAGCTCCGGTTGCCCATTTGTCGACGATGAGGGTGTCGCCGACCCAGACGCGGGCACCATCATCACTGTTGGTGACGAACGTGTACTGCCCCGCAGCGGGGAAGGTGACCAGCCCGGTCAATCGCAGCGACCAGGCGTCCGCTCCGATCCCTGCCCCAGGGGCATTCGTTCCCCAGGAGCGGTCGACGGCTCCGGCGGTTCCGCCGATACCGAACCCGATCAGTGCGGGCTTGCCACTGAGGGTCTTGTTGGCGTAGTAGGTGGCCTGCAGCCCCTGCAACGCTCCGTCGTAGACCTTAGCGGTGTGGGCGGGCAGGATGCCACATCCGCTCGTGCCGACCGGATTCGGCACGGGGCGCCCCGAAGCTTGGAAGCAGGCCACCGGTGCGGGCCCATAGGAGTCGGTGGCACGGTCGGTCGCCGGATCGTATACTGTCGTCGACATCACCCCCACCGAGCTGGTCGAGGATAAGACCAGGTCCTTCGTCGGATGCCATGCCTGGGTGACGGTGACACCCATAGGGCTGGTCGCGGATGTCTGCCGCAACGAGGTGTCGTAGCTGACGGTGTTGGTCGAGTTCGATACCCCTTGCACCGACACTGTCGCCGTGCGCGCCCCGACGTTGTAAGCGAAGTTCTTCTTCATCCGGGTCGCCGCCCCACCATCGGCAGACGGCAGCGTCACCGACGCCACTCGCCCATTCGCATAGGCGATCGTCGTGGCGGGAGGGTCGTAGGTGCTGGGGACGGGTTGCGCCAGGAGATAGTCGCTCGCAGCAGAATCCTGAACGGAGACGAGCATATTGTTTGTGTCGTACCCGAACACGGTCCGTTCTGCGCCGGGGTCCTCGATCATCCACAGTTGCCCGCCGGAGTAGTACAGGTTCGTGACCGGGTTCGGGTCTACTCCCGTGGCGGGGTATTTGATCTGACACAGCGACCCGGCACGTGGCTTGACATGGCTCGGAGGCAGGGTCGGGCACGCCGTCTGCGCGGCGTTCTGATACACGAACGACACTTTCCGGTGATAGTTCGTGCCGTCTTTCGAGAGCGCATCGACGATCTCTCTCACCGTGCCGTCAGCGTTCTTAACAGCAATGGGTGCTGCGGGTTTTTGCGCATCGGCCGGGTTGGTAGCAGATTCAACCGTCCCGTCCGCGGCGAACTGGTAGACCGTGCCGCCCTCGTCCGTGTAGACTACGCGCCCCAGCGCATCCAACGAGACAGTGCCGTATTCCCCCACAGGGGGCGTGAACCCACCCGCAGATGTCTTTGAGTACGTGTGAGCGGCACCGCTGGCATCTGTCAGCACCACCGCCTGCGCCTCGATGGTCGCTTTCGACCACACAGACGCTTCGCCCACGATCGGGGTCATGGTCGTCCACCCGTCACGCATTGCGGTCGGTTCGGTGGAGTACCAGGATGCCGGGACAATCACGGGTCCCGCGCTGTCGGCCGCGTCATCGGCCCAGAGCTCGACGTATGCGCTGCCGGTCGCGTCGAAGTAGTCGAGCTGGATCGGAACCTGCGCGGTAGTCAGACTCTGAACAGCCGACCACTCCACCCCGGTGCCACCGTTGGCCCACTTGTCGAGCGCGGAGACCCCGTTGACACGCAGTTTGACGCCGTCATCATGACGGACACCGAACTTCCACTGTGAGGAAGCGTGCGGCATCCGGATGAAACCGTCCCACCGCGCCATGAACGCATCCGACGCCAACGCCGGGCCGGGGCTTCCCGCACCCCAGTCGAAGGAGAGCGCGGAGTCCGTGCGGACCATCAGCGGAGTCTTCCCCGTGAACGTGTACCCGGCAGGAGCTGCTGGCACGTTCCCCAGGCTGTCCTTACCGTCGTAGTACGAACCCGTCAATCCACGAAAGGCGCCAGCGCTCTGGGAGTTGTAGGCGAAAGCAACACCCATCGGCCCACCCAGAGTGTTCACCAGAGGCGAAGAGAACGACAGGCTCGCGTTGCCGGTGGCAAGATTCACACCCACCGGGCCGACGGCATCGAACGGCGACGGACCGGCTGACCCCAGACGCAGGTCGACTTTGATGTGCTTCACCCATGCCGGGGTCGCATTCTTGCTGTTCCCATCCGTCGGCTGCACCACCCACGAATACACGTTGCCGTCACGGAGAGTGCCCTCCGGGACCGTCCAGCGCACCTTCCCATCAGTCCCGGCGGTGACCAGCCCGGACGTGAACACAGCCCCGGACTTGCCGTCCGCGCCAGTCGCGATCTTGAACTCGTACTTCACGGTGCCACCGGCGGGGAAGTTGTCTGGATCCGCCACAGCGTCGACAACCAAGGTTGGGGTGAGCGTGACAATGGTCTCCGGCTGACCGCTCGCATTGCCCGGAGTCGCCGTCCCCACCGGCGGGGTCGGCGGTGCGATCTGCGTCGTCAACGACCGAACTGTGCTGTGCCGCTCCGTCGACTGGCCCAACCAATCACTGTGACCATCCATTGTGCGGGCACGCCAGTAGTACGTCGTCCCTGACAGCAGCTTCCCCTCGGGAACTGTCGCCTGCTTCGCTGTGACCCACCCGGATGACCACACCGGATTCGACATGTCCGCACTCGCCGACACCTCGAACATCTGATACTGCGCCGGCGCGTATGGAGAAGCCCCGGTCGTCGTCACCGACAACGTCGGCGTCAACGACTGCTGCGTGACACCGTTCGCCGGCGACGCCTGCGTCACCGTCGGGAAGTCCCAGTACTCGATATACAGGGCCGTCGCGATCTTCTTATACGTGTAGTCCGTACTCTCCCATCCCTGGATGTGGACTGGGATCGCAGACATGTTCTGCCCGAAGTAGTTCACAATGAACCGGCCGATGCCTTCGCCGGACGTCCACCCTCCCCCGTCAGCGAGGGACAGGTTCGACAACCACGCGCCGCGACAGTCATAGCAATCGCCCGTGCCCTTATTGACCGCCGCGTCATACGCCACGGTGGTGCCCGCCCCCGCGTACACGGCAAGCATCTGCGCGTCGCCGATGAACTTCTTATACGCCGGAGATGCGTCAAACCACGTATACGTCCGCCAAAACCTGTTCGTGTTGTTCTCACGGGTATTGCCAATATGGACTGATCCATATAGACCGCCCCATCGGACTTGAAAGATCTCTGGTGCGGAGGACCCCACTGGAACGTCGGGTCAATGAACACCGGATACGCCCGCTCATCCGACGCCAACCATGCAGGATCCACGGCCAGCCCGTACGCCCAAGACCCGTCAGCCTCCTGCGTCAATGTCACCGCCGGGTTGATGAGTGCGCTCTCCCGCTCCCCCTTCACGCCGGACGAGTCCCACGCCACCGGGGTCGGCACATGCATCACGACCGCGCCCTCAGCGTCCTGCAGTTCCAGCACATCGTGCTCGCCCAGCACCGGCGTCAACTCGCCCACATCAAGACGCCACGACCAAGACGCCTCAACCGCTGGCACTTCTCCGAGCACGAGGGTTTCCTTCACCGCCCCCGGTTCCACCTCATACTCGAGGTCAACGTCGGCACGCACATCGGAGAACCGCAACGTGTCAGATGCCTTGCCGTCCGACGAATCCGGTTCCGCCCGGGCAGCATTGCTGTCCTCCAGCGAGAACGAGACGCTGTGACCGTCCGCCTCGACCAACACCGCACGATCCGCAGTGGCCTCATCCGCGAACGATGGAGACAGCGGATGATCCGGAGCCACCCACCGGTCACCGTCTTTCACCACGTCTGTTGAGATTTCCGCCCATGTCCCCGGCGCAGTCTCAAAGTTCAACAGCTCCGTCGACTCCAGACGAATCGTCGTCCCCGCGTCCGTCGCGTACGTCGTAGAGAACGCGTCCCGGCCAACAACCGTACCCGCCTCCGCACGCGCCTTCAACCCCGCACCATCGCTCTTCGGCTGCTGTACACGCTGGGAAAGCCGCGAGGACACGGCCTCCGTCGCGGTCTCGTCAATTCTCGGCTCAACAAACTCACCCGCTGGCGGCGGTGAAGCCCCACTGCGCGGCAGTCAGTGCCGGGTACAGCTCCTGCGCTTCGTAGAACGCGTCGTTGTCTGTGGAGAATCGGAACAGCGCGGCGAGGTCGAAAGCGTCGAGGGTCTCGTCCCCCTCCCCTGCCTGCCACGCCTCGACGCGGGCGAGGTCGATGGGGTTGTCCAGGTCGAGCCCGCACAGGGCCATGACGTCCGCCCAGCCGCCCTCGGGCGAGTAGACGCCGGAGCGGGTGAGTTCGATGGCGATGCGCAGCGCCCACTCGGCGTCAGTCTCCACGCGCGGCTCGGCGTTCTCGGTCTCACGGATCTGCAGTCGCAGGCCGACGTGCTCGGGCAGCCAGAACAGCGGGTGCCACATGAGCTCGGGCTTGACCGTGCCGAAACGGGTGTCGCGGTGGTAGACCGGGAGCGGGTGGGTGGTGATGGGGTCGGAGATGACCTCTGACGGCTCAAGGCCGCTGGCGTTGACGAACGCGAGCATCCGCTCGGCTGCCTGCATGGCGTCGTAACTGATGAGCAGCTGCTCACCCTCCTCGGTGAGGAAGTGCTGGCGGGCGATGGTTACGGGTGCGGTCATGTGGGGGCTCCAAGGTGTGAGTCAGGCGTGCACTCCACACCCTGCGGCGAGGGGCTCGCCCTCGGGTTCGGCGGGTGGCTCACGATGCTCGACGCGCATCTCGCCTGTGAAGGTTCGGGTCACGCGGTGGGCAGATGCTCCCGGGCTTCAGGCGCTACATAGGCGCTGCGGGTGCCACGTGCGCCCGGGATGGTGCCTCTGACACACGCTCAGGATGGCGGATTTGCCGACTCACCTGCTCCCGACTGGGATCGCGGGGGTCTGAGCACCCCTCGAAGCGACGCTCTTGGCACAGCACCGGGCACCGCGCCCGGTCGGTGTATTCACAATTCCCCAGGTCAGTTCACAAAAAGCAGGGCTGTGCCCGGTGTGACCGGTGCGGGAGGGTATGTACATAGAGCGAGAAGTGTTCTAGAGGAGGGGCAGTAGGGGGATTGCCCCTTCTATTTATCTATTTCTTCTCTTACATGAAATACCTACTACCGGGCAACCAGTCCAAGGTGCCCTTTCCTCTAGAAAACACTGGGCAAAACCATGCCCGGTGCCTGTTGAGGTGACCGGGCACACCGGCCAATCTCACCCAGAACGGGCGGGTTCAGGCTCTGAATGAACGGTCTCGACGCAGAATGGCGCTCTCACGCGAGCCATCCTCACCGGCCGAAGCATCGACCCGCGAGCCACAGCTGCCAGACAATCAGCCTCTCGTCCGCGCAACCCTCCCTCGTTATGCAGCGTTCGCACTTGCGTGAACGGGCGCCTCGGACACGTCGCGGGATGGCACTGCGCATATACGTGGCGACCGTCAGAAAGGATTCTCATGATTGCTGTCCCCACCATCGAAGACCTCCTCGAGCAGTACCCCGCCGTCTGCAGCGCGGAGCAGGCAGCCGAGATCCTGAACATGACCCCGCGCGTCCTCGCAGACCTGACGCGAGCTCGCGGCATCGGCGCCGTGAAGACTGGGCGCTCCTGGTCGTACCCGAAGATCTCCATCATCGAATGGCTGAACGCGAACACGATTGTCGTCGCGACGGCCGAGGAGCCGGCACTCACGCCGCTCGAAGAGCTGGCCGCTGTCGCACGCACTGCAACGCCGAAGCCTCCCCTTCAGGACGAGCTGGACAACGCCTGGGGTCGCCGCCGCCGTGGTCAGCGTCGCACCACGGCACTCGCTTCGTAGACCACATCGCGCCAGTCAGCCCCCGCAGCGCACCTCGTACTGCGGGGGTTTCTCGTGCCCAAAAGGTGGGGAAGCCTTCCCCAAAATCGACTATTCTGGGCAAAACGAGCCAGCGAGACGGGTTCGGAGGTAACACACGATTTGGGGGAACTACCCCTCTGGATCCGCGTATTTCCGCGGAAGTTGCGTCACTCTGGCGGATCTTCCCGAGATTTCACGGAAGCCCAAAAGGGGTATGTTACTGGGTTCGAGTCCCACCACCGGCACCACCACCTCGCGATCCGAGATCGTGCAATCGCACCGCCTTCAGAAGGCGGCCAGCGCATCCGCGAGCATCCGGTGTCCCTGCTCCTCGAAGCCACTCTCCCCCACCTGCACGGCGTAGCACGCGGTGCCGACGGCCTCGCGGAGCCTTTCCAGCCGCCACTGCTCGGGTTCGCGTGGATCCCCTCCGTAGCCGTCCAGGAACGCCTCCTCCAGTGAAGGATCGTCGCGCCATTGCTGAGCGGCGAGTCTTGCGAGGTCGCTGGAACGCGTGCGGAAGGCGAAGCGGCCGAAGTCGATCACACGCACGGTGTCGCCGTCGATCAGCCAGTTGCGAGGCTGCCAGTCGCCGTGCGTCGGCACGGTTCGCACCGTTCGCCTCGGAGCATTCTCGAGAATCTGTCGTACCTGCTGCACGGTCTCGGGTGCGATCCGATGCGGCTGCTGCAGCCAGTCCAGCGCTCGCAGCAGCACACCCGCACGCTCGTAGATCCGCGGATCGCGCTCGGCAACTGACTTCTCTACCAGCACTCCTGGCAGATACTCGAGCAGCATCACGCGCAGATCAGGGTCGCCATCGAGCAGACGCGCCGCGTGTCCTGTGTCCGTCAGCGGCGCGGTGTGCCGGGGATGCGCGGAAAGCTCTCGCAGGATGTGATGGTTGCGCGGGCCACCCGCTTTCACGATCACATCCCCGTTGCATCCACGCACGCGCAGAACGATCGAGTCGACGAGGTCCCAGGACAGATCCGCAACGATCACAGCATCCGGGAGTCGACCGTCCACCCAGCGTCGCTGAACGTCGGAGAGCCGGGAAGTCATGTGTTCATCGTAGGAGCGCACGATACGTGGCGCCGCCGCGCACCCCGAAACGCCGTGTGGGCCGCCCCCGAAGGAGCGGCCCACACGATCACAGACGACAGATCAGACGCCGGCCTTGTAGATGGGTGCTGCGCCGTTGACGGCGTCGCCCACCTTGTGCACACGGATGTCGTTCGTCGAGCCGACGATTCCGGGAGGGGAACCGGAGATCACGACGACCTTGTCCCCTTCCTTCGCCAGTCCGGACTTCAGGAGGTAGTCGTCCACCTGCAGGAACATGAGGTCGGTGTGCTGCACGGCCTCGACGAGCGTCGAGTTGATGCCCCAGGTGAGCGCCATGCGACGACGGATGTTCGGCTCCGGCGTGAACGCGAGCATCGGGATGCGCGAGCGCAGACGCGAGAGGCGGCGAGCCGAGTCGCCCGACTGCGTGAACACGCAGAGGAACTTCGCCTCGACGAACTCCGCGACCTCGAGCGCTGCGAGGGTGATCGCACCGCCCTGCGTGCGGGGCTTGGTCGTCAGCGGCTGGATGCGCTCCAGGCCGTGCTCTTCGGTCGACTCGATGATGCGTGCCATCGTCTCGACCACGATGATCGGGTAGTCGCCGACGCTGGTCTCGCCCGAGAGCATGACCGCGTCCGCGCCATCGAGCACTGCGTTCGCGACGTCGGACGTCTCGGCGCGGGTGGGCACCGGGCTGCTGATCATCGACTCGAGCATCTGCGTCGCCACGATCACGGGCTTCGCGTTGCGGCGAGCGAGCTCGACAGCGCGCTTCTGGACGATCGGCACGGCCTCGAGCGGCAGCTCGACTCCGAGGTCGCCGCGGGCGACCATGATGCCGTCGAATGCGTCGACGATGCCTTCCAGCGCCTCAACGGCCTGCGGCTTCTCGATCTTGGCGATGACGGGGATGCGCACACCCTCTTCGGCCATGATCTCGTGGACGCGCTTCACGTCTTCCGCGTTGCGCACGAACGAGAGCGCAATCACGTCTGCACCGATACGCAGGCCCCAACGAAGATCGTCTTCGTCCTTCTCGCTCAGCGCGGGAACGTTGACGGCCACGCCAGGCAGGTTGATGCCCTTGTTGTTCGACACCGCACCTGCGACGACGACACGGGTGGTCACGACCGTGCCATCCGTCTCGACGACCTCGACGCGGACCTTGCCGTCGTCGATCAGCAGGAAGTCGCCCGGCTTGACGTCCTGGGGCAGGCCCTTGAACGTCGTCCCGCAGATCTCGCGGTTGCCGATGATCTCTTCCGTCGTGATCTTGAAGATGTCACCTGCGGCGAGCTCGTAAGGACCGTCCTCGAACTTGCCGAGGCGAATCTTCGGGCCTTGCAGGTCGACGAGAATCGCCACTGCCCGACCGGCGTCGTCAGCCGCACGGCGGACGTTCGCGTAGTTGGCCTCGTGCACGGAGTAGTCCCCGTGGCTGAGGTTCAAGCGGGCGACATCCACCCCGGCGTCGATGATGGCTCGCACCGACTCGTAGGTCGACGTTGCCGGGCCAAGGGTGGCGACGATTTTCGCGCGTCTCAAATCACTGTCTCCGAATTTGTAAGGGTAAAGAACGAAATGGGCAACGCTGCCGCCTTCAGCCTACGCGGATGGCAGGCCAATAGCGACTTCGGACGCGCGCACCGGAGCGGCAAGGACCGTTTCTCCCATGAGGAACCGATCCACCTGCGCCGCAGCAGCGCGCCCTTCGGCGATCGCCCACACGATGAGCGACTGACCACGCCCCGCATCGCCCGCGACGAACACGCCGGGAAGGCTCGTGGCGTAGTCGTCGTCGCGCTCGATTGCGCCCCGCGAGGTCATCGCAGGGCGTGAATTCTCGGTGAACGTCTCCTGCTCGGGCCCGGTGAAGCCCATCGCGATGAGGACGAGGTCTGCGGGGATCTCGTGCTCCGTTCCGCTACGCGGCACACGCTGCCCGTTCACGAACTCGGTCTCGGCGACGCGGACGGCCCGGACTTCGCCCGCGTCGTTCGCGAGGAACTCCACGGTCGACGCGAGGTACCGGCGTTCGCCGCCCTCCTCGTGTGCGGACTGGACCTCGAACACCGTCGGCATCATGGGCCACGGCTGGTGATCCGGGCGCGAGTCGCCGGGCTGGCGTCCGATCGCCAGGTTCGTCACGCTCAATGCGCCCTGGCGATGCGCGGTGCCGATGCAGTCGGCACCGGTGTCGCCGCCGCCGATCACGACGACATGCTTGCCCTGAGCGGTGATCTGGTTCGGAACAGCGTCACCGGCGACTGCCCGGTTCGACTCGACCAGGTACTCCATCGCGAAGTGGATGCCCTCATGATCACGGCCCGGGATCGCGAGGTCGCGCGGCATCGTGGATCCGGTGGCGAGCACGACGGCGTCGTACCGCGCGCGCAGGTCGTCCCAGCTGATGTCGCGACCGATCTCGACGCCGGCCCGGAAGCGCGTCCCCTCCTCCTGCATCTGGCGAAGACGCGCGTCAAGCTGCCCCTTCTCCATCTTGAAGTCGGGGATGCCATAGCGCAGCAGACCGCCGATGCGGTCATCCCGCTCGAACACGGCGACGGTGTGCCCGGCGCGGGTCAACTGCTGTGCGGCTGCAAGGCCGGCAGGCCCGGAGCCGACGACGGCGACGGTCTTGCCGGTCAGGCGCTCCGGCGGCTGCGGCTGCACCCAGCCCTTCGCGAACGCCTCGTCAATGATCGACACCTCGATCTGCTTGATCGTGACCGCAGGCTGGTTGATGCCCAGCACGCAGGCGCTCTCACAGGGCGCGGGGCACAGACGCCCCGTGAACTCCGGGAAGTTGTTCGTCGCGTGCAGGCGCTCGATCGCGGCACGGCCTTCGCCGCGCCAGGTGAGATCGTTCCACTCCGGGATCAGGTTGCCCAGCGGGCATCCCTGGTGGCAGAACGGCACGCCACAGTCCATGCAGCGGCTCGCCTGGCGCCGAAGCACCGCAGAATCACCCGGCTGGTACACCTCTTTCCAATCGAGGATGCGAACGGGCACGGGGCGACGCGCGGGCAGTTCGCGCTCGGTTGTCTTCATGAAGCCTTTGGGATCAGCCACGGGTCACCTCCAGGATGCGGTTCCAGACGATATCGCCGTCGGGGTCGAGGCCGTCGGCCTCGGCCTCTGCGCGGGTGCGCAGCACGGCAGCGTAGTCACGCGGCAGAATCCGCGTGAAGTTCGAGACCTCGGTGTCGAAGTCGGCGAGGATACGACGGGCCAGCTCCGATCCAGTCTCGGAGACGTGCTGTTCCAGCAGGTCACGGAGGATGGCGGCATCGCCGGCGCCCAGCGCGCCGAGCTCGAGTTCACCGCCCTTCACGGCATCCGGATTCACCCGTCGTGGATCGAGCTCGTAGACGTAGGCCGTCCCACCGCTCATTCCCGCGCCGAGGTTCCTGCCGGTGCGTCCGAGGATCACCGCGACGCCACCCGTCATGTACTCCAGAGCGTGGTCTCCCACGCCCTCGACGACGGCGGCCGCACCCGAGTTGCGAACGAGGAAACGCTCGCCGACAACACCCGAGAGGAACAGGGAGCCGCTTGTCGCGCCATAGCCGATCACGTTGCCGGCGATGACGTTCTGGGCCGCGTCGAACGGTGCCCCTGCGGGCGGGCGCACCGAGATGCGTCCACCGGACAGGCCCTTGCCGACATAGTCGTTGCTGTCGCCCTCAAGACGCAGTGTGACTCCCGACGGGATGAAAGCGCCGAACGACTGGCCTGCGGAACCATGCAGCGTGAGCGTGATGGCCCCTTCGGGCATCCCCTCTGCACCGTGCCGACGCGTGATCTCGTGGCCGATCATGGTTCCCACCGCGCGCGCGGTGTTCCGAATCGGCAGGTCGAGTGCGATCGTCCCGCCCTCCGCGATGACGTCGGACACGCTCGCCAGCAGTGGCGCGTCGAAGTGCTCGTCGAGTTCGTGGTCCTGCGGTCGACCGCTGGTCCGCGGCTCATCGGCGGGGAACGCGGGGCCCTGGAGAATCGGGCTGAGATCCAGCCCGTCGGCCTTCCAGTGCTGGATCGCGCCGTCGACACGCAGAAGGTCGCTGCGCCCCACGATCTCATCGATCGAACGGAAGCCAAGCGCCGAGAGCAGCTCTCGCACCTCTTCGGCGATGAACTCCATGAAGTTCACGACGAACTCGGGCTTGCCCGTGAAGCGCTCGCGAAGAACCGGGTTCTGCGTCGCCACGCCGACGGGGCAGGTGTCGAGGTGGCAGACGCGCATCATGATGCAGCCGCTCACGACCAGGGGTGCGGTCGCGAAGCCGAACTCCTCCGCCCCCAGAAGCGCACCGATCACGACGTCGCGGCCGGTCTTGAGCTGCCCATCCACCTGCACGACGACACGGTCGCGCATGCCGTTCAGCATGAGCGTCTGCTGCGTCTCAGCAAGGCCGAGCTCCCAGGGCGTTCCCGCGTGCTTGAGCGAGTTCAGCGGGCTCGCGCCCGTGCCTCCGTCGTGTCCGGACACCAAGACGACATCGCTCAGAGCCTTCGCCACACCCGCGGCCACCGCGCCGATGCCCGACTGGCTCACGAGCTTCGTGTGGATGCGCGCCGACGGATTGGCCCGCTTCAGGTCGAAGATGAGCTGCTTGAGGTCTTCGATCGAGTAGATGTCGTGGTGCGGCGGGGGTGAGATGAGACCGACACCCGGCGTCGCATGACGCGTTCGCGCCACCCACGGGTACACCTTGCCCGGCGGAAGCTGACCGCCCTCCCCCGGCTTGGCGCCCTGCGCCAGCTTGATCTGGATGTCATCGGCCTCGGTCAGGTACTGGCTCGTGACGCCGAAACGCCCCGAAGCGACCTGCTTGATCGCACTCCGACGTTCCGGGTCGACCAGTCGCGCGGGGTCTTCGCCGCCCTCACCGGTGTTCGACTTCGCACCGAGACGGTTCATCGCGATCGCGAGCGTCTCGTGTGCCTCCTGCGAGATCGATCCATAGCTCATGGCACCCGTGGAGAAGCGGCGGACGATGGACGCCACGGACTCCACCTCGTCGAGGGGCACGGCCGGCCGCTCACCCGTCCGCAGCTGGAACAGCCCGCGCAGCGTCTTGAGATCGCGCGCCTGGTCGTCGACCATCGACGTGTACTCGCGGAAGATGTCGTACCGGCGGGTGCGCGTCGCGTGCTGCAGGCGGAAGACCGTCTGCGGATTGAACAGGTGCGACGGACCCTCTCGGCGCCACTGGTACTCGCCACCGTTCCACAGCCGCTCATGCGCGCGGGCCGCAGCATCCTCGGGGTAGGCAAAATCATGCCGTGCCTGGTTCTCGGCGAAGACATCCTCGATGCCGATGCCACCCAGCTTCGACTCGGTGCCCGTGAAGTACGTGTCGACGAACTCCTGGCTGAGACCGATCGCCTCGAACACCTGTGCGCCCGCGTACGACGACACGGTGGAGATGCCCATCTTCGACATGATCTTCAACACGCCCTTGCCGAGCGCGTAGATCAGATTGCTGACGGCCTTCTCTGCGGAGATGTCGGTGATGTACCCCGTGCGAACGAGGTGCTCGACCGTCTCCATGGCGAGGTAGGGATTGACGGCGGAAGCCCCGTAGCCGATCAGCGTCGCCACATGGTGGACCTCACGCACATCACCGGCCTCGACGATCAGACCGACCTTCATCCGGTTCTCGCGGCGGATCAGGTGATGATGGATCGCCGACACCATGAGCAGCGACGGGATCGGCACGAGGTCCTTGTTGGAGTCACGATCCGAAAGGATGATGAACTCGGCGCCGCGTTCGATCGCAGCGTCGACCTCGGCGCACATCTCAGCGAGACGCTCCTGCATCGTGTGCGATCCTGCGTCGAAGTGGTACAGTCCGCGGATCGTGGCACTCGAGCGCTGCGGAATCGCCCGCTCGATGTGGCGGATCTTCGCGAGCTCGTCGTTGTTGATCACCGGGAAGTCGAGCGTCACCGTAGCCGCGTGCTCCGGCCCCCAGGAGAGCAGGTTGCGCTCAGGCCCGAGGCTGGAGCGCAGGCTCGTGACGACCTCTTCACGGATCGAGTCCAGCGGCGGGTTCGTGACCTGGGCGAACTGCTGTGTGAAGTAGTCGAACAGCAGACGCGGACGTTCGCTGAGCACCGCGATAGGAGTATCGCTGCCCATCGCGCCGATCGGCTCCACGCCGGTCTGCCCCATCGGTGTGAGCAGAACACGCACCTCTTCTTCGGTGTATCCGAACGTGCGCTGGCGACGAGTGATCGATGCAGGAGGATGCACGATGTGCTCGCGCTCGGGAAGATCCGCGAGACGGACGGTTCCCGCGTCCAGCCATTCCTGCCACGGGTGCAGCCGTGCGAGTTCGCTCTTGATCTCCTCGTCATCGACGATCCGGCGCTGCGCCGTGTCGACGAGGAACATCTTGCCGGGCTGCAGGCGCCCCCGTCGCTTGATGCGCTCGGGCGCGAACTCCAGCACACCCGTCTCGCTGCCGATGACGACCAGGCCATCGGTCGTCTCCGTCCAACGCCCCGGACGCAGACCGTTCCGATCGAGCGTCGCGCCGACGACCGTGCCATCCGTGAAGATGAGGGCGGCGGGTCCGTCCCAGGGCTCCATCTGATTCGCGTGGTACTCGTAGAAGGCGCGCAGCTCCGGAGAGATGTCGGACTGCTTCTCGTACGCCTCCGGCACCATCATCATGATGGCGTGCGGCAGGCTGCGACCCGTCAGGGTGAGTAGCTCCAGCACCTCGTCGAACGAGGCCGAGTCGCTCGCACCGTCCGTGCAGATCGGCAGCAGCGGGGCGATGTCGCCGAGAAGCTCAGACTCCAGCTGCGACTGGCGGGCGCGCATCCAGTTCCGATTGCCGCCCACCGTGTTGATCTCGCCGTTGTGCGCGAGCATGCGCAGAGGCTGGGCCAGTGGCCACGACGGGAAGGTGTTGGTGGAGTAGCGCGAATGCACCACGGCGAGCTCCGAGGCGAAGCGCTCATCCTGCAGGTCAGGGTAGAACGGCTCCAGCTGGAGAGTCGTCACCATGCCCTTGTAGCCGAGGGTACGTGCGGAAAGGGAGACGAAGTAGGCGCCGAGCTCGTGTCCTGCGCGCTTGCGCAGACGGTAGGCGACGCGGTCGAGGACGATGCTCGACGACGTGGAGCGGTCGGCGTCGCCCAGACGGGAGACGAACAGCTGCTCGAATGCGGGCCGCGCCTCGTCGGCGAGCTTGCCCAGGTTCTCATTCGCTGTCGGAACGGTGCGCCAGCCGAGGACCGTGAGCCCTTCTTCAGCGGCGATGCGCTCGATTCCGGCCTTCTGCTCGCGGCGGGCACTCGACTCACGAGGGAGGAATGCCAGGCCGGCGGCGTACTCGCCCACAGGCGGGAGGGGGAAATCAGTGACGGAGCGGAGGAACGCATCCGGCATCTGCGTCAGGATGCCGGCGCCATCGCCGGTGCCGGCGTCAGAACCGATCGCACCGCGGTGTTCCAGGTTGCGCAGCGCTTCGAGCGCCAGCGCGATGATGTCGTGGCCGGGAGTCCCGCGCAACGTCGCGACCATGGCCAGGCCGCAGGCGTCCTTCTCAAACGCGGGGTTGTACATCCCCTGCTTCGGGGGGTAAGCGCCGGAGGCGCCATAAGGGGGCTGGAAATACACCAGTTACCGTCCTCAGATTCGTATGAACCGGGACGACGTTGGCCCGCTTGTTCAGTGCAATAGATGCCGCGCGGCGAGCTGGCTTATCGGGTGCCGCCGTCGCTGACGGGAGCGTCGCTTGTGGCGGGTGCTCCAGCTGTGACTTCGAGCGGAGGCTCGCTCACGTCGACGAAGTCAGAGGTGCTGTCTTGCGATTGTACATCCGCCTGACCGTCGTGGATGCCACGACCCGGCATGTACGGCGAAGGCTCGCGTCCGGGGTGACGACGGGTCTGCACCCAGAGGATGATGACACCGAGTGCCACGCTCGCCAGAGCAGCCCAGACGTTCGTGCGCAGCCCGAAGTAGATCTCGCTCGGGTCAATGCGGATGGACTCCCACACGACGCGCCCCGCGCTGTACCAGATGAGGTACACCGCGAAGAGCTTGCCCCACTGCAGCTGCAGGCGGCGCCCGATCCAGAGCAGGAACAGCACCCCCAGGGTGTTCCAGATGACTTCGTACAGGAACGTGGGGTGGAACAGCGTGCCTTCGGCGAGTCCCGGGGGGAACGCCGGGTTGGAGGAGTCGATCTCAAGGCCCCAAGGAACGTCGGTCGGCAGACCGAACAGCTCGTGGTTGAACCAGTTGCCGAAGCGTCCGGCGGCCTGCGCAAGCAGAAGGCCCGGCGCGAGAGCGTCGGCGAAGGTCCAGAACCGGATGCCCGTCCACTTGCAGCCGAGCCAGGCGCCGACGGCGCCACCGAGAAGCGCACCGAAGATCGCGATGCCGCCTTCCCAGATGTAGAAGACCGCCCAGATGTTCTTGCCCTCGCCGAAGTAGAACCCGGGGTGGGTGAGCACATGGAAGATGCGCGCACCGATGATGCCCAGAGGAACCGCCAGGATCGCGATGTCGATGACGACCCACGGCTCCGCTCCGCGCTTGGTCAGACGGTAGTTCGTCATGAACACTGCGAGGATGATTCCGGTGATGATGCACAGCGCGTAGATGTGAATCCGTACCGGGCCGAGGTCGAAGTAGCTGATCGACGGGCTCGGGATGCTGGCGGCGACGCCCGTGAGGACGTTCTGAAGCGCGAGGGACATGATCACGAGTTTACGGGGTCAGGCGGCGCGGTGCGTGCCAGCGAACAGCTCGCGGGTCACCTCGGCGAGGCGTTCGACGCCGCCGTCACGCAGCGCCCGCACGAGGGCGGTGCCCACGATCGCGCCGTCTGCATACTCGAGGACGCGAGCGACCTGCTCTGCGTTCGAGATGCCGATCCCGACGCAGGCGCGCCCGACACCGTGCGCGCGCAGACGCTCGACGAGCGTACGGGCAGCCTGGTCAAGCGCCGCGCGCTCCCCCGTGATACCCATGGTCGACACGGTGTACACAAAGCCCGATGACGCAGAGACGACCAGGTCCAGGCGCTCGTCACTCGAGGTCGGCGCGGCCAGGAAGATCCGGTCAAGGCCTGTGCGGCGACTGGCGGCGATCCACTCCTCGGCGGACTCCGGAGTGATGTCGGGCGTGATGATGCCCGCTCCGCCGGCCGCAAAAAGATCATCCGCGTAACGATCGACGCCATACTGCCAGATGGGGTTCCAGTACGACATCACGACGACCGGGACGTCCACGGCCTCGGTGATCGCGCGGACCGCGGTGAACAGGTCGGCCATCTTGAAGCCCGCCGCGAGTGCGGTCTGGGTGGCCTCCTGGATGATCGCGCCATCCATGACGGGATCGCTGTACGGCGGCCCCAGCTCGATGATGTCGACGCCGTTGCGCGCGAGCGTGATCGCTGCCTCAATGCTCGTCGGGAGATCCGGGAAGCCGACCGGCAGGTACCCGATGAACGCACCGCGTCCGGCATCGTGGGCGCGCTGGATCGCGTCGTCTACGCGGCTCATGCCGATTCTCCTGCGTTCTCGGGGTCGTCGTACAGCTCGAAATAGCGTGCGGCGGTGTCCATGTCTTTGTCGCCACGACCGGACAGACACACGGCCAGCACCGCATCCGGGCCCAGCTCACGACCGAGGCGCAGCGCGCCGGCCAGGGCGTGGGCGGATTCGATCGCCGGAATGATGCCCTCTGTGCGGCTCAGCAGGCGCAGCGCCTGCATCGCCTCATCATCTGTGGCGGGGATGTACTCGGCGCGACCGATCGACGCGAGCCAGGCGTGCTCAGGACCGACACCCGGGTAGTCGAGGCCGGCTGAGATCGAGTGCGACTCGATGGTCTGCCCGTCGTCGTCCTGCAGGACGAACGTCTTGGCACCGTGCAGAACGCCCGGACGTCCTCGTTCGATGGACGCGGCGTGACGATCCGTGTCGACGCCGTCGCCGGCTGCCTCGACACCGAGAAGGCGCACGGACTCATCATCGATGAACGCGTCGAACATGCCGATGGCGTTCGACCCGCCGCCGACGCACGCGAGGACGGCGTCAGGAAGACGCCCGACCTCATCCAGCAGCTGCTGGCGCGCTTCCTCGCTGATGATCTTCTGGAAGTCACGCACCATCGCCGGGAACGGGTGGGGCCCGGCCGCGGTGCCGAAGATGTAGTTGGTGGACTCGACGGTTGCCACCCAGTCTCGGTACGCATCGTTGATCGCGTCTTTGAGAGTGCGGGAGCCGGTTGTGACAGGCACGACCTCGGCGCCGAGCAGGCGCATACGGGCGACGTTGAGCGCCTGACGCTGTGTGTCGACCTCACCCATGTAGATCGTGCACTCGAGACCGAAAAGCGCGGCCGCCGTCGCGGTGGCGACTCCGTGCTGGCCCGCACCAGTCTCCGCGATCACCCGCGTCTTGCCGAGACGCTTGGTGAGCAGCGCCTGACCGAGAACGTTGTTGATCTTGTGCGATCCCGTGTGGTTGAGGTCCTCACGCTTGAGGAAGATGCGTGCGCCGCCCGCGTGCTCCGCGAAGCGCGGCACCTCGGTGATGGGCGACGGGCGCCCCGCGTACGAGTGGAGCAGAGAGGACAGCTCTGACTGGAACGCCGGGTCGACGATCGCCTCGGCATAGGCGGCCGTGAGCTCGTCGATCGCCGCGATGAGAGACTCCGGCATGTAACGACCGCCGAACTCGCCGAAGAAGGGGCCCGGCTGTTCACGTAGGCTCATGCGCCTGCCTCCAGGAAGGATGCGAGTGTGGCGACGGGGTCGCCGGTGACAAGTGCTTCGCCAATGAGCACCACATCCGCACCCGCGGAACGGTAGTGCGTCACATCAGCGGGCGTCAGAACCGCGGATTCCGCGATCTTGATCGCCGTGTCGGGGATGCGGTCGACAAGTCGGCCGAAGAGGTCGCGGTCGAGTTCGAGCGTCTGGAGGCTGCGCGCGTTCACGCCGATGAGCGATGCTCCCAGGTCGATCGCCAGGTCGAGCTCTTCTACGGAATGCGTCTCGACGAGCGGCGTCATTCCCAGCTGCAGGATCAGGGCGTAGAGGTCGCGCAGCACCTGCGGCTCCAAACCGGCCACGATGAGCAGCACCAGGTCTGCGCCTGCCGCGCGGGCTTCGAACACCTGGTAGGGCGTCGCGATGAAGTCCTTGCGCAGAACCGGGAGGCTCACCGATGCGGTCACGGCCTCAAGGTCGGCGAGGCTGCCGCCGAATCGACGCTCCTCCGTCAGGACGCTGATCGCAGACGCTCCGCCCTGCTCGTACAGGCGTGCCTGCAGCGCGGGATCGGGAATCTCGGCCAGTGCCCCACGAGAAGGGCTTGCGCGCTTGACCTCGGCGATGATCTTGACCCGATCAGCCGGAGCAAGTGCCACGAGCGCGTCCCGCGCGGGAGGCAGTGCGAGCGCCGCGCGTTCGACCTCTGCAAGCGAGCGCGACTGTTCGCGTCGTGCAGCGTCTGCGACAGCGCCGGCCGTGAGGTCGGCGAGTACCACTAGTGGGCCTTCGGTGCGTACTTCGGGCCCTTGACGCCGTAACCGGCCTTCGCCATGATCCAGCCGACCAGCGCGCCGACCAGGACCAGAGCCGCGGATGCCCAGACGATCGCGGGCAGGTCGAGGAAGAACGCCACTGTGCCGATGGTGAAGCCCAGGAGCATGATCACCACGGCGGTCCAGGCGGCAGGCGAGTGTCCGTGGCCGGGGTCGGCGATGGGGTTGGTCATGTTACTCCTCCGAGCGTGCTGTGAAATCTCTGCCAGTCTATCGGGAACACGGCCCGGGCCGCAGACGCCGGCGGGCGTGCTGTGGATGCGGCCGTCCACCCGCATCCGGTGTGGTCAGCGCGTCGGATCCGTACCGTGGGAGAGATCGTCCCAGGATTCGACGGCGTCGATCGGGCCGTCGTGCGGCGTCGATGAGCTCGTCTGGAAACGTCGACCCCCGACCTTCCAGTGACGGGCGGTCAGCAGGGCGAAGATGCCGCCGAGGAACAGGACGCCCCATGCCACGAGTGCAATCCACGGCCAGGGCGTCCCCGTGATCGACGCGATCATCGGAGCGAGCGCCTCTTCGCCCATGAGCCCGACGAGCTCGCTGAGCGTGGATGCGACCGCCGAGACCGGGTGCTCCAGCGCGATGACGAGCGTCGCCGTCCCGAGGGAGCCTGCGATGAGCATCGCGATGATCGCGAAGACGATGCGCATGACCGGTCCGACGATCGCGATGGCGGCACTGAGCGCGAGCACCGCGAGACTCAGCGGAGCGAGCACGGGCATCGCATCCGCCCCGGCGACGGGCACGTCCGCCGCACCGTCCACGCGGACGACGGTGAACCAGGTCTGCGTCGAGGAGATGATGCCGATGCCGCCCGCGATCACGAACAGCAGCGCGGTCAGTGCGCGTCCGCGGCGGCCGAGCTCTTTCATTTCACTTCTCCTGTACAGGTGTCAGTCGACAAGCGCCACGAAGGGTGCCAGGTCATCCGCGTCGAAGCACGTGCGTGTGCCGGTGTGGCACGCGACACCCACCTGATCGACGCTGAGCAGCACGGTGTCACCGTCGCAGTCGAGACGAGCCCCGCGCACGTGCTGCACATGACCCGAGGTGTCGCCCTTGCGCCAGTACTCCTGACGCGATCGCGACCAGTACGTGGCGCGTCCGGAGGTGAGCGTCTCGCGCAGCGCATCCGCGTTCGCCCATGCCATCATCAGGACCTCTTTCGTGTCCCACTGCTGGACGACCACGGCGACAAGGCCGTCGTCGTTCCACCGCACGCGGGACAGAGCAGCATCCACATCGGTCATCGGACGATCGCCCCCGCTTCGCGCAGTGCCTGCTTGACATCGCCGACCGTCAGCAGGCCTGAGTGGAAGACGCTGGCGGCGAGCACAGCATCCGCGCCCGCAGCGATCGCCGGGGGGAAGTCCGCGGCCTTGCCAGCACCGCCGGACGCGATCACCGGAACGCTGGAGATCTCACGCATCAGCCGGACGAGCTCGAGATCGAAGCCGTCGCGGGTGCCGTCGGCGTCGATCGAGTTGACCAGCAGCTCACCCGCTCCGCGTTCGATCGCCTCACGGGCCCACTCCACCGCGTCCAACGTCGTCTCCGTGCGTCCGCCGTGGGTTGTCACGACGAAGCCCGAGTCGGTGTTGCCGCTGCGCTTGATGTCGAGCGACAGCACGATCACCTGCGCGCCGAAACGGTCGGCGATCTCGTCGATCAGCGCCGGGCGCGCGATGGCGGCCGAGTTCACCCCGATCTTGTCCGCGCCGACGCCTTGCAGACGTGCGACGTCTTCGACCGAGCGGATGCCTCCGCCGACGGTCAAGGGCACGAAGACCTGCTCAGCGGTCCGCTGCACGACGTCATAGGTGGTGGCACGGCCATCGACCGTCGCGGTGACGTCGAGGAAGGTGATCTCGTCTGCGCCCTGCGCCGCGTAGTGCCGCGCAAGCTCGACGGGATCCCCCATGTCACGAAGGTTCTCGAAGTTGACGCCCTTGACGACACGGCCCGCAGCCACGTCGAGGCAAGGGATGACGCGAGCGGCGAGCGTCATCAGAGCCTCGCCGCGTCGATCGCGGTCACCAGGATCGCCCGCGCGCCGAGCGCGTAGAGATCATCCATGACCTGGTTGACACCGCGGCGCGGGATCATGACCCGGACGGCAACCCATTCGGGGTCACGCAGCGGCGAGATCGTCGGGGACTCACGCCCCGGAGCGATTGTCACAGCCTGATCGACCAGGTGCGCGGGAAGATCGTAGTCGAGCAGCACGAAGCGACGGGCGACCATGACACCACGCAGGCGACGCAGCAGCGTCTCCGTGCCCGCAGCGCCGTCGGGGCGTTCGATCAGCACGGCCTCGGACTCGAGAATCACCGGACCGAAGATCTCCAGACCGGCCTGACGCAGCGTGGTTCCGGTCGATACGACATCGGCGACCGCATCCGCCACGCCCAGGCGCACCGCGGACTCGACCGCACCATCGAGCTGCACGAGTTCGGCGTCAATCCCGCGGTCTTCCAAGAACGCGCCCACCAGGCCCGGGTACGCACTCGCGACGCGCACACCTCGGAGGTCGTCGATCGAGGTGAAGCGTCCGGGAGGTCCCGCAAAACGGAACGTGGATCCGCCGAAACCGAGCGGCTCGATCTCGTTCGCGTTCTGGCGAACGTCCAGCAGGAGATCACGACCGGTGATGCCGACGTCAAGGGCGCCGGATGCGACGTAGGTCGCGATGTCACGGGGTCGGAGGTAGAAGAACTCGACGTCGTTGTCGGCGTCGATGACGTGAAGCGTCTTGGGGTCGCGGCGACCGGCGTACCCGGCCTCCTGCAGCATCTCGACGGCGGTTTCGGACAGCGAACCCTTGTTGGGAACGGCAATGCGGAGCATGGGAATCTTTCTGATCGAACGGTCTACACGAGGGACTCGTTCACAGATGTCGGTAGACGTTCTCCAGCGTCAGGCCCTTGGCGAGCATCAGCACCTGCAGGTGGTACAGCAGCTGCGAGATCTCTTCCGCAGCGGCGTCATCGCTCTCGTACTCGGCGGCCATCCAGACTTCGGCGGCCTCCTCGACGATCTTCTTTCCGATGGTGTGGACGCCCGCGTCGAGCTCTCGAACGGTCCCCGATCCCTCGGGGCGCTCCTGTGCCTTGCGGCTGAGCTCGGCGAACAGTTCGTCGAAGGTCTTCACTCTCCCAGGCTAGCGGCTCGCGCGAGCTCTCGGAGCCGTGCGACAGCCGCCGCGACATCCTCGGCTCCATACACGGCCGATCCGGCGACGAAAGTGTCAGCGCCTGCCTCGGCGGCCTGGGCGATGGTGCTGTCGGAGATGCCGCCATCCACCTGCAGCCACACGTCCGAGCCGCGGCGACGAACCTCGTCGGCGAGTGCACGGAGCTTCGGCATCGTCTCGGGCATGAAGCCCTGCCCGCCGAAGCCCGGTTCGACGGTCATCACAAGGACCTGATCGAACTCGTCCAGGATGTCGTAGAGGCTCTCCCCCGCCGTTCCCGGCTTGATCGCGACGCCGGCGCGGGCGCCGATCGCGCGCAGACGCCGCGCCAGCGCAACAGGATCGGCGGCGGCCTCGAGATGGAAGGTGACACTGGCAGCGCCCAGTTCCGCGTAGCCCGGTGCCCAGCGATCAGGGTCAGTGATCATGAGATGAACATCGAGCGGAATCGGGCTCGTTGCCTGGATCCGCTCGACCATCTGGGGGCCGAAGGTCAGATTCGGCACGAAATGGTTGTCCATGACGTCGACGTGGGCGAAGTCCGCCGTCGCGATGCGCGCGAGATCAGCCTGCATGTTCACGAAATCCGCGGCGAGGATGCTCGGGTTGATGCGCGGAGCGGACGGCAGGGAGTGAAGATGCGACATGTGGCCCATTATGCGGTCTCCCCCGTCTTGCGCAGGAGCGCGAGGAACATCGCGTCGGTGCCGTGACGGTGCGGCCAGAGCTGCGCGTGTCCCGATCCGTCGATGGGTGCGGCGAGATCGATCGGTGACTTCGCCACGTCGACGATGGCCGCACGCGCATCGAGCTCTTCGATGTCGGATCGCGAGCGGAGCACCGTCTCGACCACCCCTGCGGTCTCGGCGAGGTGCGGCGAGCACGTGACGTATGCGGCGATCCCGCCGGGCGCGAGCGCGTCGAGAGCGTTCGCGAGCAGTTCTTCCTGCAGTCCGACGAGCTCCGCGACGTCTGCCGGGGATTTGCGCCAGCGCGCCTCCGGACGTCGGCGCAGCGCGCCGAGGCCCGTGCAGGGAGCATCGATGAGAATACGGTCATAGACGCCGGGCCGGGATGCTGCGAGCTCGCGCCCGTCCGCTTCTGTCACAGTGACGTTCAGGGGCACGGGACGCAGAGCCGATCGCACGAGTCGCGCGCGCGTCGGCACCAGTTCGTTCGCGTCGAGCGAGGCACCGTGTTGCAGCGCCTCCGCAGCGAGGAGTGCGGTCTTGCCGCCGGGGCCCGCGCAGAGGTCAAGCCAGCGTTCGCCCCTACGCACCGCCGCAGCGCCGACGAGCGCGAGCGCGACGAGCTGCGAGCCCTCATCCTGCACACGGACGCGACCACCGTGCTCCTCGACGATGGCGCGAGGATCACCGCCGCGCAGACCGTACGCGGTCGTCGCATAGGGACGCGGTGTCTCAGCGAAAGCATCCCGCTCGTCGAGCTCTGCCAGACCGGGAAGAGCGACGAGCGTCACCTCCGGAGCAGCATTGTCAGCCTCGAGCAGCGCGTTGAGCTCCTCCTCGCGGCCTTCTGCGGCCAGCGCCCGGCGCAACGCGCGAATGACCCAGACCGGGTGCGCCGTGCGCAGTCCGAGCCGTTCGTCATCCGAACGGGCCGACGCCTGAATGACGTCCACCCACTCCGCCTCGTCGCGCTCTGTGACCCGGCGCAGGACGGCATTGGCGAAACCGGATGCTCCTCGCCCCGCAACCTCGGAGACGAGGGACACCGATTCGTTGACGGCCGCATGCGCAGCGACGCGTGTGCTCAGCAGCTGGTGCACGCCCAGGCGCAGCGCATCCAGAACCGCAGGATCGATCAGGTCGACGGAGCGCCCGGCGGCGATCGCGATCACCGCGTCATAGGTTCCCTGCCGACGAAGTGTGCCGTAGGTGAGTTCGGTCGCGAGCGCAGCATCCGCGGGCGAGAGCCCGGCGTCCCGCAGCAACGCGGGCAGGACGAGGTTCGCGTACGCGTCCTCGGTCGCGACGGCACGCAGCACGTCGAAGGCGATACGTCGTGCGGGCTGGATGCGCGACGTCGATGGTCGACTCTGCCCGCTGCGGGATCCGCCGAGGCCTCCGCGCGTTCCTCTTCCCGAGGGACGACGTGAGCGATCCGAGCCACTCCCCTGTGCCCTGCGCTCCTCGCTCATACTCCGAACCTCACATCCGCCTTGAGCCCGCGCAGCCAGTCGGCTGCCGCCATCGCTCCCTTGCCCGCAGGCTGCACGCGCACGACCAGCAGCGGCGTCGTGGCCGTGCCGACGAGCACACCCTTCTTCGTCCCCTGCAGCTCACCGGGCTCCAACGACACCTCCGCGGCGTCGGGACGGGACATCTCCAAGACCTTCACGGCCTGCTCGCCCACGGTCGTATGCGCCCCGGGCTCACTTGTGACTCCCCGGTAGCGAGCGAAGATCTCCTCCGCAGGAAGCCCCCAGTCCAGGAGCCCATCCGCGTGAGAGAGCTTTGCCGCATACGTCGCTTCACCGACCTGAGGGACCGCCACGGCCGTCCCGGCCGCAATAGCCGCGACCACTTCGGCCGTCAGACCAGCACCAGACTCAGCAAGGGCGGCGAGCGACGCATCCGCCGTCGCCTCGACGGGAATCTCGAACGTGCGGCGCGCGAAGACATCACCCGCGTCCAGAGCCGCAACGAGCTGAAAGACGCTCGCTCCGAGTTCGCGGTCGCCCGCCATCAGCGCACGCTGCACCGGCGCGGCACCACGCCACTCCGGCAGCAGCGAGAAGTGCAGGTTGATCCATCCGTGCGTCGGCGTCTGCAGCAGAGGTTCGCGGACGAGACCTCCGTACGCGACGATCACACCGAGCTCCGGCGCGAGAGCCGCGATCTCCTGCGTGACCTCGTCGTCCAGGCGCGCCGCCTTGATGACCGGGAGGCCCAGCTCCTCCGCGACAGCAGCCACGGGCGAGGGCGTCAGCACGCGCTTGCGCCCCAACGGCGCATCCGGGCGCGTGACCACCGCGACCACCTCATGCTGCGCCGCCAGCAGACGCAGCGTCGGCACGGCCACTGCCGGAGTGCCGGCGAAGACGAGACGCATCGAAGATCCTTTGTTCGGTGAGTGCATGAGAGCGAGCGAGAAAACGGCCCGCGCTCAGAGATCGGGTTCGGTGATGTCGAGCCTCACGGAAAGCGTAGTCCGGCTCGTGCGGCCACGACCCCGACGGCGCCCTGTGGCCTCGGCGATCACGGCGGCGCGCAGCGCGGCGACCACCCTCGTGCCGGCCGCGTAGTCGAAGCGAAGAAGTGCGCGCTGCAGCTCGGGCTCGTCCTCGCGGGGAATCGGCCCCAGCACCGCATCGGCAGGCAGACCCACCTCAGCGACTGCTTCCAGCGCTCGTTGGACTCCCGCCACTGTCCCGTCGATCTGCGCGACGCGGGCCGTAGGCGGCATGTGCAATGGCGCGCGGGCTGCCAGCTCAGTGCGCGCGTACGCACCGTGGTTCCAGGTCGCGAGGGCCTTCGCCACCGGCCCGTCCACGCCGACGAGATGGATCGGCGCGCCCGGTGCGGCCAGAGCCGCGGCGTTGGACCACCAGCGCAGACACGACTCGCCGATGCGCAGCTCAGGCGCCTGCAGCATCCGCGCACCATCCAGCAGCACGACGGCGCGATAGCCGCCGACGGCCGGTGGCTCGGCCCCGCGCGTCGCGACAACCAGGGACGGGCGATCAGCGACGCTCTCGACAGGATGGTTGCCGTCGGCGACGATCACGCGGACGCCGGGGAACGCGCGCCCCAGTTCATCGGCGGTGCGCTCGGTGCCGGATGCGGCCAGACGCACCTTGTCCGAACCACAGGACGTGCACGTCCACGCATGCGCCGTGCGAGCGCACCAGCCGCAGACCGGTGCCGCACCCCGATGGCGCGCTCCCAGCGGACCGCCGCACGCGCGACATCGTGCCGGAACGCGACACTGACCGCACACCAGCGTCGGTGCGAATCCGGGCCGCGCGACCTGCACGAGAACGGGTCCCTCCGCTGTCGCCTCGCGCGCCGCGAGAAACGCCCGCGAAGGCAGCCGTTGACCGCGTTGATCGATCTCCTGCGGCGGGTCCAGGATCACCCGAGGAAGCACACGCCGCGTTGCGGTGATCGGCTGCACCCACCCCGTCGCGATGAGCCGCTCGACATCCGTCGTGCGTGTGTGACCGGCGAACATGAGCGCCGATCCCTCGCGCTCCTGGCGAAGCAGCGCCACGTCACGCGGATGCACGTAGGGTGCGAGCGGCTCGGCGAGCAGGTTGTCACCGTCGTCCCAGAGCGCGACGAGTCCGGCAGTGACCGGCGCGTAGACGGCCGAGCGATTGCCGACGACGATGCACGGCGCATCCTCGAGCGTGCGCAGGAAGGCGCGATACCGCAGCGGGCCGGACTGCTTCGCATCCAGTCGCACGATCGTGTCCTCCGGCACCAGGCCAGAAAGCGCTGCCATGACGCGCTCGATGTCGCGATAGTCCGGAACGACGAGGATCGCGGAGGCGCCATCGCTCAGCGTCGCGCTCGCCGCGGCCGCCAAGAGCTCCGCCCACTCCGGGTCTCCGGCCTCATTCACGCGTGGGATCGCCTCGACCGCGATGCGGGATCGTGCGCGAAGCGCATCCGCCAGCCCCTCGTACTCCCCCAGCACCGCGACCGCACGCCCCTGCGCCTGCGGTGCGACGTCGACGGGCGCGCTCGCCTGCAGGGAACCCGCGGCGAGCCAGGCCTTCTCCACTCGCACCTGACGCTTCGGGATCACAAGCCGCAAGACGTCGGATGCACGGCCGGCGGATCGGTCGGCGACGCGGCGCGCAAGGGACGCGAGCGACGGCGGAAGGACGGGAGCTGCGGAGACCACCGTGTCGATCTCCGACAGCGCACGGCTGTCGTCCTCCTCGATGTCGACCTCGACGACGTAGGCGTCGATCATCCTGCCCGCCGAGCGCAACGGCACGCGCACGCGCACACCCGGTTGCGCGTCCTCGACGAACTCCGCCGGAACGGCATAGTCGAAGAGGCGATCGAGCTGCGGCAGCGGCGAGTCGAGCAGCACCCGAACGATGGAGCGCGTCACGGGCAGCTCACCGTCAGAGCCCTGCGGCGCGGCGAAGCTCCTCCGCCCGGTCGGTGTTCTCCCATGTGAAGGTGGGGAGCTCCCGACCGAAGTGCCCGTAGGCAGCCGTCTCGGCGTAGATCGGACGCAGCAGGTCGAGCTCTTCGATGATCGCCTGCGGACGCAGATCGAACACGCTCTCGATCGCCCGGGTGATCACGTCGTCGGACACCGCACCGGTGCCGAAGCTCTCGACGTAGAGACCCACCGGACGCGCCACGCCGATCGCATACGCGACCTGCACCTCAAGGCGCTCGGCGAGCCCCGCCGCGACGGCGTTCTTCGCGACCCAGCGCATGGCGTAGGCACCGGAACGGTCGACCTTCGACGGGTCCTTTCCGCTGAACGCTCCGCCACCGTGACGCGAGGCCCCGCCATAGGTGTCGATGATGATCTTGCGGCCCGTAAGGCCCGCATCGCCCTTCGGGCCGCCCGTCACGAATGGACCCGCCGGGTTGATGTGGAACGTCACATCGTCCAGCGCCAATCCGGTGTCGGCCAGAACCGGCTCGATGACATGCTGGCGCACGAGCGCGCGCAGCTCGTCCTGCGAGACATCCGGGTGGTGCTGCGTCGAGAGCACGACCGTGTCGACGGTCTTGGGCGTGAAGCCGTCGTAGCCCAGCGTCACCTGGGTCTTGCCGTCCGGGCGAAGGAACGGCAGGATGCCCTCGCGTCGCACCTCCGTCAGACGCTCGGCGAGCCGATGGGCCGTCCACGCGGCCATCGGCATGAGCTGAGGCGTCTCGGTCGTCGCGAAACCGAACATGATGCCCTGGTCACCCGCACCGAGTGCGTCGCGCGGATCCGCAGAGCCACCTTCGCGGGACTCGTGCGCATTGTCGACGCCATGGGCGATATCACCGGACTGCTCCCCCACCGACACGCTCACGCCGCAGGAGGAGCCATCGAAGCCCATCTCGCTGGATGTGTAGCCGATGTCGTTGACGACGCTGCGCACGATCGTCGGGATGTCGACGTACGCCTCCGTGCGGATCTCACCGGCGACGTGCACAAGACCCGTCGTCACCAGCGTCTCGACAGCGACACGGGAGCCGATGTCCTGTGCGATCAGCCCGTCGAGGATGCTGTCCGAGATCTGGTCGCAGATCTTGTCGGGGTGCCCTTCGGTGACGGATTCTGACGTGAAAAGGCGCAGGGCGCTCATCGGTGCTCCAACGGTATGCGGTCGGGGGTGTTCCCAGTGTGCACGGAGCCGCCGACATCCTGGTGGACGGCGACGGCTCCGGAAGTGACGTGCTTACTCCGCGTGACGGATGCGGAGCTTGTCCTCGTTGATCTCGTGCAGAGCGATCGTGAGCGGCTTGTCTTCGACCGAGGAGTCGACCAGCGGGCCCACGTTGTCGAAGAGGTTGCCCTCGTGAAGGTCGGAGTAGTAGTCGTTGATCTGACGCGCACGCTTGGACGCGAAGATCACGAGCTCGTACTTCGAGCTGACACGATCGAGCAGGTTGTCGATCGGCGGATCGATGATGCCCTGGTTGCTACCGGCCATGTGGACCTCCTAATTCGGCGACACGTCGTCGCAAAAGATTCAGGCGAACGGTGTGCGCAGGCACACCGGATGGCGCTAACGCGCCGCAGCCTCAGACAATTCTACGACCTCGCGCGCCGCTGTGGCGACGTCCTGGTTCACAATGCGGTAATCGAACTCGTTCTGCGCCGCCAGTTCGACCTTCGCGGTGCGCAGGCGACGAGCCCTCTCGGCCTCGTCCTCGGTGCCGCGGCCCACGAGACGCTGCACGAGCTCATCCCATGAGGGCGGCAGCAGGAAGACCAGCGTCGCCGAGGCATCCGCGGCGCGCACCTGACGTGCGCCCTGCAGATCGATCTCGAGCAGCACCGTCTTGCCCTCCGCCAGCGCCTTCTCGATCGGCGCGCGTGGAGTGCCGTAGCGGAACCGGTTGTGCACCGTCGCATATTCGAGCAGCTCGTCATCGGCGATCATCTGATCGAACCGAGCCTCGTCGACGAAGTAGTAGTGCACACCGTCGATCTCACCCGGACGCGGAGCACGCGTCGTCGCCGACACCGACAGGTGGATCTCGGGATGCGTCTCTCGGATGTGCGTCGCCACAGTGCCCTTGCCGACGGCCGTCGGGCCCGCCAGAACGAGGAGGCGGCTGCGTCCGGCACGCGGCTCGGACTGCGGGAAGCGCTCGTCCAGCCATTCGCGGAGCACCGCGCGCTGGCGGACTCCCAGCCCGCCGAGACGCTTGACCGGCGAGATCTGCAGGGCCTCGAGGATGCGATCACGCTTACCCGCACCGATCGCGGGAAGCGCGGTCAGGAAGTCAGGTACGCGGAGCGTTCCCGCGGCCGAGGTCGGGTCTTCCGCCGCGCGGCGCAGCACCTCCTGGCCGGACACGACACGCATCGCGAGGTCGCGCTTGATCGAGGCACGCGCCCGTCGACGCTCGACGGCACGGCGCGCGGCCGCGACCCGGTCGACGTCCTGCGGGGGAACGGACTCAGCCATCCTGTGCACCTCCGAGGAGAGCTCGACGCTCATCGATCGCTGCGGCGAGTCCCGCAGGACCCGCGGACAGGACACTCCGGCTCTCACTCGCGATGACAGAGGGAGCCAGCGCGCCGAACAGCACATCACGGTCGGCGATCTGCGCACCCTGGAAGCCGAAGCCCGGCGCCAGGATCGGCGCGACAGGACTCAGCGTCTCGGGTACTCCGAGCACAGAACGGTCAACCGTCGCACCGATCACGAACCCATGAGACGCCCACTCCCCTGCGGGCGTGACCGCCGCATTGTGAGCGGAAACCGCGGAGATGATGGCACCCGCCACTGTCGCGCCCTCGTGCGTCTGCGCCGTCTGCACGGGCAGCGCCTCGGGATTGCTCGTCGCCGCGAGCACGAAGAGCCCCTTGCCGTGCTTGTCCGCGAGGCGCAGCGCGCCATCCAGCGCTCCGACACCCAGATACGGGTTCACGGTCAGTGCGTCCGCCTCCAGGGGGCTCCCGGGCGTGAGCCATGCCTCCGCGTAGGCATCCATGGTCGAACCGATGTCGCCGCGCTTCGCATCCGCGATCACCACGAGACCCGCGGCGCGGGCGGCAGCGAGGACATCCTCCAGCGCGGCGATGCCCGCCGAACCGAACCTCTCGAAGAACGACACCTGCGGCTTGACGATCCCGGCGCGACTCGCGGCAGCATCCACGACGCGCAAGCCGAACTCGCGGACGCCGGAGGCCGAGGCCTCCAGCCCCCACTCGCTCAGCAGGTGCGCATGCGGGTCGATTCCCACGCAGAGCGGGCCGTACGACGAGATCGCCGCACGCACCCGCTCTCCAAAGCGCTGAGTCACAGACGGGCCAGTCGGTCGGCCGCGTACTCCTGCAGGCTGCGTACGGCGAAGCCCTGATCGGCCGCATCCATACCGCTCACCGCGGCTCCCAGAACAGCCATCGTCGTGAAGAGAGCCTTGTCGGCGGCGACCGCCGCGGCGCGAATCTCGTAGCCGTCGGCGCGCGTCGCGCCACCGCTCGGGGTGTTCACGATGATGTCGATCTGGCCATCGTTGATGAGGTCGACGATGTTCTGCGCACCCGACTCCTGGGTCGCGCTGTACTTCTCGACGACCGTCACCTCGATGCCGTTACGCGAGAGGATCTCGGCCGTGCCTTCTGTCGCAACGATCGTGAACCCGAGCTGCTGCAGGCGGTGCGCGGGCAGGATGACCGCGCGCTTGTCCGCATCGGCGACCGAGATGAACACCGTGCCCGACGTCGGCATGCCGCCGTAGGCCGCAGCCTGGCTCTTCGCGAACGCCGTCGGGAAGTCCTTGTCAATGCCCATGACCTCACCGGTCGAGCGCATCTCCGGGCCGAGCACGGAATCGACGGTCTTGCCGTCTGCGGTGCGGAAGCGCTTGAAGGGAAGCACAGCCTCCTTCACGGCGACCGGAGATCCCAGCGGGACCCGCGAGCCATCGACCTCGGGAAGCAGTCCCTCTGCGCGCAGCTCGGCGATCGTCGCACCGACCATGATGCGACTCGCGGCCTTCGCCATCGGGATACCGAGAGCCTTGGACACGAACGGCACCGTGCGACTCGCGCGCGGGTTCGCCTCGATCACGTAGAGCACGCCCGCGCTGATCGCGAACTGCACGTTCAGCAGACCGCGGACGCCCACACCCTCAGCGATCGCCAGCGTCGCCGTACGCACCCGATCGACGTCCGAACGACCGAGCGAGACAGGCGGCAGCGTGCAGCTCGAGTCGCCGGAGTGGATGCCGGCCTCTTCGAGGTGCTCCATGACGCCGCCGATGTACAGTTCCTGGCCGTCGTACAGGGCGTCGACATCCAGCTCGATCGCGTCGTCGAGGAAGCGGTCGACCAGAAGGGGCTTGCCCTCTTCGATCACGACCTCACCCGCCGTGCGCACGAAGTAGTCGCGCAGCGACTCCGTGCTGTAGACGATCTCCATGCCGCGTCCGCCGAGGACGAACGACGGGCGGACGAGCACCGGGTAGCCGATCTCCTCCGCGATGGCGACGGCGCCTTCGACGTCGATCGCCGTGCCGTTGCGCGGCGCGACGAGGCCGGCGTCGTCGAGCAGACGCGAGAAGAGCTCGCGCTCCTCGGCGAGATCGATCGCCTCCGGGCTCGTGCCGAGAATCGTGTAGCCGGCAGCCTCGATCCCCTTCGCGAGGCCGAGCGGCGTCTGGCCGCCGAGCTGGCAGACGACACCGAGGATCTCACCGCTCGCCGCTTCCGCGTCGAGCACCTCCAGCACGTCCTCCAGCGTCAGAGGCTCGAAGTACAGGCGGTCGGAGGTGTCGTAGTCGGTGGACACCGTCTCCGGGTTGCAGTTGACCATGACGGTCTCGAAGCCGGCATCCGACAGCGCGAACGACGCGTGCACGCAGGAGTAGTCGAACTCGACACCCTGACCGATGCGGTTCGGGCCCGAGCCGATGATGACGACCTTCTTGCGGTCGGAGGGTTCGACCTCGGTCTCGCTGTCGTAGCTCGAGTAGTGGTACGGCGTCAGGGCCGGGAACTCACCGGCGCAGGTGTCGACCGTCTTGTAGACGGGGCGCACCGCGAGTGCACGACGCACCTCCCGCACCTCGGTCTCGTCGAGTCCGCGCAGCTCGGCGATCTGCACGTCCGAGAAGCCGTGCTCCTTCGCGTGGCGCAGCGTCGCGGCATCCAGCTCCTCTGCCGAGGCAATGATGTCGGCGACCTCGTTGATCAGGATCATCTGGTCGAGGAACCACGGGTCGATCGCGGTCGCCTCGAAGGCCTGCTCGATCGTCGCCCCCTTGCGCAGCGCCTGCTGCAGCGTCACGATGCGACCGTCGGTCGGCGTCTTCGAGATCTCGAGCAGCTCTTCGACGGAGCGCTCCTCCGGCCCCCAGTGGAAGCTCGAACCGCGCTTCTCCAGCGAACGGAGCGCCTTCTGCAGTGCGGTCGTGTAGTTGCGGCCGATGGCCATCGCCTCGCCGACCGACTTCATGGTCGTCGTCAGCGTCGCGTCCGCGGCCGGGAACTTCTCGAAGGCGAAGCGCGGGACCTTGACGACGACGTAGTCGAGCGTCGGCTCGAAGCTCGCCGGCGTCACGCCCGTGATGTCGTTCGTGACCTCGTCCAGGCGGTAGCCGAGCGCCAGCTTGGCCGCGAGCTTCGCGATCGGGAAGCCCGTCGCCTTCGATGCGAGGGCGCTGGAACGCGAGACGCGCGGGTTCATCTCGATGACGATGATGCGGCCGTCGACCGGGTTGATCGCGAACTGGATGTTGCAGCCGCCGGTGTCCACGCCGACGGCGCGGATGATGTCGATGCCGATGTCACGGAGCTTCTGGAACTCGCGATCCGTCAGCGTCAGCGCGGGTGCGACCGTGATGGAGTCACCCGTGTGCACGCCGACCGGGTCGACGTTCTCGATGGAGCAGACGACGACCGTGTTGTCGGCCGTGTCGCGCATGAGCTCGAGCTCGTACTCCTTCCAGCCGAGAATCGACTCCTCCAGGAGCACCTCGTTCGTCGGAGAGTCGTGCAGGCCCGCACCGCCGATGCGACGCAGGTCCTCTTCGTTGTAGGCGAAGCCGGAGCCCAGGCCGCCCATCGTGAAGCTGGGGCGGACGACAAGCGGGTAGCCGAGCTTCTCGGCGCCTGCGAGCAGATCGTCCATGGAGTGCGCGATGACCGAGGCCGCCACGTCTGCGCCGGCCTCGAGGACGAGCTCCTTGAAGATCTGGCGATCTTCACCCTTTTTGATGGCGTCGACGCGCGCGCCGATGAGCTCGACGTCGTACTTGTCGAGGATGCCCCGCTCGTGCAGTGCCATCGCGGCGTTGAGCGCCGTCTGGCCACCGAGGGTCGGGAGGATCGCGTCGGGCTTCTCCTTGGCGATGATCGTCTCGATGACCTCTGGGGTGATCGGCTCGACGTAGGTCGCGTCGGCGAAGTCCGGGTCGGTCATGATGGTCGCGGGGTTCGAGTTCACCAGGATGACGCGCACGCCCTCCTCGCGAAGCACGCGACACGCCTGGGTGCCGGAGTAGTCGAACTCGACGGCCTGACCGATGACGATCGGGCCGGAGCCGATGACGAGAACAGACTTGATATCGTCGCGCTTGGGCATTACTTCGCGTCCTTCTGGGAGATGTGCGCGACGACGAGATCGCGGAAACGGTCGAAAAGATAGTTGGCGTCGCGGGGACCCGAGGCAGCCTCCGGGTGGTACTGCACCGAGAACGCGGGGATGTCGAGAGCGCGAAGCCCCTCGACGACGTTGTCGTTCAGGCCGATGTGGCTGACCTCGACCTTGCCGTAGCCGTTCGGGCTGTCGAAGGTCCCCTCCAGCGGAGCCTCCACGGCGAAGCCGTGGTTGTGGGCCGTGATCTCGACGCGTCCGGTCGCGCGATCCAGCACCGGCTGGTTGATGCCGCGGTGTCCGAAGGGCAGCTTGTAGGTGCCGAGCCCGAGTGCGCGACCGAGCAGCTGGTTTCCGAAGCAGATGCCGAAGAACGGCAGGTTCGCGTCGAGCACTTCACGCAGCAGCGCGACGTGACGCTCGGAGGCGGAGGGGTCACCGGGGCCGTTCGAGTAGAACACCGCGACCGGTTCGACGGCCTGGATCTCGTCGAACGTCGAGGTCTGCGGCAGAACGTGCACGTCGAAACCGCGCGCCGCGAGGTTGTTCACCGTCGCCTGCTTGACGCCGAGGTCGATGACAGCGAGGTTGCCGATGCGCTCGCCGACGGCGGGCGTGAGGGTCGGGACCTCCACGGAGACCTGTCCGGACAGGTTCTGACCGGACATGAGCGGGGCCTCGGTGACGATGCGCAGCTGCTCATCGGCGTCGATGCCTTCGGCATCTCCCGAGAAGATCGCCCCGCGGAGGCTTCCCACCGAACGGAGGCGTCGGGTGACCGCACGCGTGTCGATGCCGCTGATGCCGACGATGTTGTCGCGCTGCAGCACGTTCTCGAGTGAGTCGGTGGCGCGCCAGTTCGACACGATGCGCGAGGGGTCGCGCACGATGTAGCCCTCGACCCAGATGCGACGAGACTCGTTGTCTTCCTCGTTGACGCCCGTGTTGCCGATGTGCGGTGCGGTCTGCAGGACGATCTGCCCGGCGTAGGACGGGTCGGTGATCGTCTCCTGATAGCCGGTCATGCCGGTGGCGAAGACGACCTCTCCGATCGTCGTGCCTCGGGCGCCGTATGCGTGACCGCGGAAGCGGCTGCCGTCTTCGAGGACCAGGACAGCAGGATCCGGAAGGCTCGAGGCCGTGGTGGTGGTGGCGGTCATGAGGATGCTCCCGTCTCGGGTGCAGCGCACAGGCGCTGGAGTTCAGTGATCACGTGGGTCGGGTCGCCGGAGACGACCCGCAAGTAGCTGTCGACGCGAGTGGACTCGTCCACCTGCCAGACGACGCGCACCAGTCCGCCGGGCTCGACGACTCGGTCGATCGCGACAGTGGCACGGTCGACCGCGACGAGGCGGTTGGATGCGAGGAACACGGTGGGCGAGCCGTCCAGGCTCAGGGCGAGGCCGCGATCGGTGATGACGGCTTCGCCGCGCGCGCGGTACGCCAGGGGCCGGATGGTGAGGCGCTCCAGCGGCTGGTCATGGCGGGTGGTCGCGACATAGAGAACCTCGTGCCGGCTGAGGACATCCGCATGCTCGGGCACACCGAGCGGCGCGTGCAGCCCGGAATCACGGCGGAGGCGTCGACGCCATGCGAAGAGCATCGCACCGAGAACCAACACAGCGGCGCCGATCATGACGGCGACGGCGGCTTCGTAACTCATCGTGCAAGCTCCTCGACGACAGCGCCGTTCGCGAGCGTGGCGTACCCGCGGTGCACGGTCCACTCCACCCGACCCGGCAGATCACGACCGAGGTACGGCGAGTTCACGCTGCGACCTCGGAGGTCGTCCTGCGTGAACGTGCCGCGCACGCTCGCGTCGTAAAGCGTGAACTCTGCGGGCTGACCGACTTCGAGCGGGGTGCCGTGTCCGGCCAGCGAGCCGATGCGCGCAGGAGCTGCACTCATGACGCGGGCCACATCCGACCAGCCCAGGAGGCCGGTCTCGACCATCGACTGGTGCACGACCCGCAATGCGCTCTCGAGCCCGACCATGCCGTTCGCTGCAGCCTGCCATTCGCAGGACTTGCTCTCGCTGGGGTGCGGGGCATGATCGGTCGCGACGATGTCGATCGTGCCGTCCGCGAGGCCCTCGCGGACGGCGAGCACGTCTTCTTCGCGACGAAGCGGCGGGTTGACCTTGAATCGCGCGTCGTAATCGCGGGCCAGCTCGTCCGTCAGCAGCAGGTGGTGCGGCGTCACCTCGGCGGTGACCGCGATGCCCCGCTTCTTGGCCCAGCGGATCAGGTCGACGGATCCGGCGGTGGAGAGGTGGCAGACGTGCAGGCGAGAGCCGACGTGCTCGGCAAGAAGCACGTCGCGGGCGATGATCGACTCCTCGGCCACGGCTGGCCATCCGGCGAGGCCGAGCTCTGCCGAGACGGCGCCCTCGTTCATCTGCGCGCCCTCAGTCAGGCGCGGATCCTGCGCGTGCTGGGCGATCACTCCCCCGAAGGACTTCACGTACTCAAGAGCGCGGCGCATGATCAGCGAGTCCCAGACACAGAATCCGTCGTCGCTGAAGACGCGGACGTTCGCGCGTGAGGTCGCCATGGCACCGAGCTCGGCGAGACGCTCACCCTTCTGGCCCACCGTGACCGCGCCGATCGGCTGGACGGTGGCGTATCCGGCTGCCTCGCCCAGCGCGAGCTCCTGCTCGACAACGCCGGCCGAGTCGGCAACCGGTGACGTGTTCGGCATGGCGAACACGGCGGTGAAACCGCCGGCGGCAGCCGCGCGGGTGCCGGAGAGGATCGTCTCGGATGCCTCGTAGCCGGGCTCGCGCAGGTGCGTGTGCAGGTCGACCAGCCCGGGCAGAGCGACGAGGCCTTCCACATCGAGCACGCGTGCGCCCGCGGCGGAGACTCCCGACCCGATCTCGGCGATGACACCGTCGCGCACGAGGATGTCGGCGCTCTGCGTGCCGAGGAGCTGCGCTCCGCGGAAGACGAGTGTCTCAGTCATGCGTTCGGGCTTCCCATCTCGTCTTCGTTTCGTTCTCCTGCCAGCAGCAGGTACAGCACGGCCATGCGCACGGAAACACCGTTCGTGACCTGTTCGAGCACCGTGGAGCGGGGGGAATCTGCCGCTTCGGCGGAGATCTCCAGACCCCGGTTCATCGGCCCCGGGTGCAACACAATGCTATCGCCCGTGAGCCGTGCAAGTCGTACCGGGTCGAGGCCCCAACGGCGGGAATACTCCCGCTCACTCGGGAAAAACGCCGCGTGCATGCGCTCCAGCTGGATCCGCAGCATCATGACCGCGTCCGGGTCCTCCGCCAGCGCCTCGTCGAGGTCGTACAGAACGCGAACGGGCCAGTTCGAGACATCCTGCGGAATGAGGGTCGGAGGCGTCACGAGCGTGACGTGGGCGCCGAGCGCCGCGAGGAGCCACACGTTGGAGCGCGCCACCCGAGAGTGCAGCACATCACCCACGATCACGATGCGGATGCCCGTGAGGTCACGACCACGACTGTCGGCGCCGAAGCGGCGCTTGCGGATCGTGAAGGCGTCGAGAAGAGCCTGCGTCGGATGCTCGTGCGTGCCGTCGCCGGCATTGACGACGCCGGCACTGATCCACCCGCTGGTCGCCAGCGTGCGCGGCGCCCCGGACGCGGGGTGCCGGATGACGACAGCATCCGCTCCCATCGCCTCGAGAGTCTGCGCCGTGTCTTTGAGGCTCTCGCCTTTAGAGACGCTCGATCCCTTCGCGGCGAAGTTGATGACGTCTGCGGACAGTCGCTTCGCGGCGGCTTCGAAGGAGATGCGGGTCCGTGTCGAGTCCTCGAAGAAGAGGTTGACGACCGTCTTTCCGCGCAGCGTCGGAAGCTTCTTGATCTCGCGCGACTGCGTGTCGGCCATGTCCTCGGCGACGTCGAGGATGCGCAGCGCCTCGGCGCGTGCGAGCGTCTGGGTGTCGAGCAGGTGTCTCATCCTTCGATCGCCACCTCGTCTATGCCGTCGTTCTCGGTGAGGCGCACGTTGACGCGCTCCTGCCGAGAGGACGGGATGTTCTTGCCGATGAAATCGGGCCGGATGGGCAGTTCGCGGTGACCGCGATCGACGAGGATCGCAAGCCGCACGACGGACGGACGTCCGATCGACTGCAGTGCGTCGAGCGCCGCGCGGATGCTGCGCCCGGAGAAGAGCACGTCGTCGACCAGCACCACGGTCTTGCCGTCGATGCCTCCCGCCGGGATGTCGGTCGGCTGCGGAGAGCGCGTCGGATGCTTCGCAAGATCGTCACGGAAGAGCGTGACGTCGAGGGCGCCGACCGGAACCCCTGTCTGAGCGATGGAGCCGATGAGCCCCGCGAGGCGATTCGCGAGAGCGACGCCGCGGGTCGGAATGCCCAGCAGGATCAAGTCGCTCGCGCCGCGATTGGATTCGAGGATCTCGTGGGCGATGCGCGTCAGGGCGCGCGCGATATCGGCTTCTTGCAGCACGATGCGTGCAGACAATGGCCACTTCCCTTCTCCGCCTCTCAGGACGGTGTTAAAGGTGGTGATGACCCCATTCTAGCTATACGCCGAGACGCATCGCCGCGTCCGTCACCTCGTCGACCTTCGTCGCTCGGATCGCGTGACCCGTGGTCGAGAGGCACTTGCCCGTCTTCAGGTCCCACTTCCAGTCGTGCATGCTGCACGTGAGAATGCCGTCCTCATCGACCTTGCCGGTCTTCGTGAGGTCAGCGCGCAGGTGCGGGCACCGACGCTGCACGACCCAGTCGCCGATCTCCGCGTCTTCGGTCTGGTCCGTCTGCTCGGAGTACCAGTTCTCGACGTACTCTATGCGATCCACCGAGAGGCACTTGAGGAAAGTCGTCAGGAACTCGTTGAACTTGCCGCTGCGACCGACCGAGAACTGCATCGAGAGGAAGATCGAGTTCGACCAGTCGATCTCGTGGTCGCGGATGTTCGTGGAGACGAGGTCGGCGGGGATCGTGTACCAGTAGATGCACTCTTCACCGTCGTACTCGCGCACCTTGGCGCGCGGGAAATCCACGACCATGTCGAGGTCGCCGATGCGGAAGCGCACGTTGCCGCCGACACCGAGGCGGATCGTGCGCGACTTCTTCAGCAGCGGCTCCCACCACGCCTTGATCGCTGCGAGCATCTCTGCCGGCGGGATGACGTCGGCCCGTGTGGCGATCTCGTCCTGGATCTCCTGCTGACGCGTGGTGCGCTGCGATTCGAGATAGTCCCACTTGTTGTCGAACATGTGGGCGATCTCGTCGTCGGTGTACAGCGACTGCGAGGTGGTCACCTCACCGTCGATGATGTCGACGACCGTTCCCGGTACGAACAGGTGTCCCTGGTACTTGCCGGGTGCCTGCTCCTCCATGTGCTCGAGGAACTGCTTCGAATCGGTGAAGATCGACTCGCCGTTCTTGCCGAAGCCGTTGAAGTCGAACAGGTCGTCGCGCAGGAACATCGGCGGACCGGCCATCGGGAACACGTGCGGAGCGCCGACCTTCTCGATGTAGAACATCGCGCGCTTGTTCTGCGCCTCGCGCTTGAGTCGAGCGAAGTTCTGCTTCGCGTCCAGCGGCAGGTCGTAGACCATCGGCCACCAGATCGCCCCGGAGGTCTGCGTGAAGTAGGCGTCGGGTGTGCCGAAATCGAGCAGCGCCTCCAGGTCGAGCGGGTGCGAGTCGTTCTGGTTCAGCATCGATCCCGTACCGTCGTCGACGCTCAGGGAGGAGTCGCCGATCGGGCCGTCGCTGGGCGCACGCAGGGGCGTCACCATGATCTTCAGCTCGCCGCGCTCGATCACCTCGCCCGCGGGCGCGTAGGTGATGTTGTTATAGCCGAGCGCGCGGATGTCCTGCTCGAGGTCGTCGACGGGGTACTCCGGAAGCAGCACCTCGATGTCCTTCGACACGTAGCGCTCCAGGAGTGCGGGATCGAAGTGGTCACGGTGGCGGTGCGAGATGTAGAGGAAGTCCGCCTTGCCGAAGCGCTCCCAGTCGAGACCGCGGTTGTCGGGGAAGGGGAACCATGACCCGAAGAAGGAGGGGCCGAGAACGGGGTCGCAGAGAATGGTTCCGCCTCGGGTCTCGATGAACATCCCCGCGTGGCCGAGCGCCGTGATCCGCATTGCTTCTCCTCCTGATTGAGCGTCCACGAGTCTACCTGCGGCCTGCTGTGGCTCTCCTGCGACGAGCCGTGAGAATGCGCTCGCCCTAGTCCAGCAGCCCGCGGATGTCGTCCGCGGTCAGCGTCTGCGCGAACAGGTTCTCGTCATCCATGACGGCGGTGATCAGGCGCGCCTTTCGCTGCTGCAGCGCGAGCACCTTCTCTTCGATCGTGTCGGTGGCGATCAAGCGGTACACGAGGACGGTGTTGTCCTGCCCGATGCGGTGCGTGCGGTCGATGGCCTGCGCCTCGGCCGCGGGGTTCCACCACGGATCGAGCAGGAAGACATAGTCCGCCTCGGTCAGGGTGAGCCCCACCCCACCGGCTTTCAGGCTGATGAGGAACACCGGCTGCTCCCCCGAGCGGAAACCTTCGATGACCGCAGGTCGCTGCCGTGTCGCGCCGTCGAGATAGGCGTACGGGATTCCCTCTTTCTCGAGCCGACGTGCGACGAGCGCCAGATACGACGTGAACTGGCTGAACACGAGCGCGCGGTGCCCTTCGGCCTGCATCTCCGTGATGCGCTCCAGGAGGACGTCGATCTTGCGGGAGCCGATCCGCGCATCGGTCTCATCGATGAGCCCCGGTGACAGGCTGAGCATGCGCAGGAGCGTGAGAGAGCGGAACACGATGAATCGATTGCGATCGAGATCGCGGAGCAACCCCAGGATCTTCTGCCGCTCGCGCTGCAGCACGACGTCGTACAGAGCGCGGTGTGCAGGACTGAGGTCGACCCGCAGCACCTGTTCCTGCTTGGGAGGAAGGTCGGGAGCGACTTCGTCTTTCGTACGTCGGAGGACCAGGGGTCGGATGCGACGCCGCAATCGCTCCAGCTGATGCGCGCGATGGGCACCGTTCTCGGCGTTCTCGGCGACCTTGCCGCGTTCGATCGGCTGGACGTAGTCGCGGCGGAAACGCTGGGCGGAGGCGAACAGCCCGGGTGCCACCAGGGACAGGAGGGCCCAGAGATCTGTGAGGCTGTTCTCCATCGGGGTTCCGGTCACCGCGAACGTCACATCTGCGCGGATGCGCGCTGCCGCGAGGTGCTGCAGCGTCGCCGCATTCTTGACGGCGTGGGCCTCATCCAGGATCAGGCCCGCCCACTGCGCCTCGGCGAAGGCGTCCTCGCCGAGGCGCAGCACCGTGTAGGAGGTCACGAGCACGTCGTGCTGCGCGGCCAGCCGGGCGATCGTCGCCGCCGAACGGGGTCGCCGTGCGACGACGCCCAGACGGAGGTCGGGGACGAAGCGACGCGCTTCGCGCACCCAGGTGTCCGTCACCGACGTCGGAGCGACGATGAGGAACGGACGCCGCTCGCCCGACTCGCGCGCGTGCTGAAGCAGGGCGAGGATCTGCACGGTCTTGCCGAGGCCCATGTCGTCGGCAAGGATCCCGCCGAGTTTGTGCGCCCAGAGAAAGGCGAGCCAGTCCAGGCCGTGCTGTTGGTACGGGCGCAGCGTCGCTCGCAATCCCTGCGGAACCGCGACAGCAGGCACCGCGTGCGCGTTGCGAAGACCTTCCGCCGTCGCCCGCCAAGTGATGGCCGGCTCTGCCTCATCGGCGAGGTCTTCAAAATCGTCCCAGAGCGCGACCTGATACCGGGAGATTCGCGGTCCGGTCTCCCATTCGGCGAGCTCCGTGCACTCGTCGATGAGATCTTTCAGACGCTGCAATGCGGGGTGGGCCAGCGAGAAGTAGCCTCCGTCCGAGAGCTTCATCTTCTTCTGGCCCTTGCTCAGAGCCGTGAAGAGAGGGCGGAACGGGATCGTCCGCCCCTCGATCGTCACGATCACCCCCAGATCGAACCAGTCGGGGTCCGTACTCTCCACCGTGGTGATGCGGATCTCCGGGTCACCGGCCAGCTCGTGATAGTTGCGGCGCTCCCCGTGGTACGACACATCGACACCCCGCTCCTCCAGCGCGGGAGCGATGTGGGCTACGAACTCCGCGGCATCCACGTCGTGAAGGGAGTCCGTCTCGATGAAGGCGGTGCCTGCCACGTCCGCCCACGCCGCTTCGATCTCCGGCCGCGCGGCCGTCTCAGCCGCCCCGTCGCGCACAGGATCGTCACCGGCGGCGAAGGGGAATCGCCCGTATCCCTCGTACCGCCACTGCCAGGCATAGGTCACGCGGTCTCCGGGCAGGAACCGCACGGCCAGAGCGGCCGTGGGCACGGGCAGATCTGGGAACGTCACGCCAAGACCTGCGCGGAGGACTCCGGCGCGTCGGAGACCCGGCGAGAGCTCGCGCACGAAGTCTGCCTCCTCTGCCTCGGGCACGTGGACGGCCACCGCCCCGATCAGGCGGTGCAGCGCCTCGGGCAGCATGGACTCCCCCAGATACAACGTCGCCGTCGCACCCTGCACGTCATACGCGTAGACACCCGTGTGGCCGACCGTACGCAGGAAGCGCCCACCCGCTCGTTCCCCATCGAACGCGGCTTCGGCGCGCAGGCTCAGCAGGTTTCGGGGGTCCCGATCGGCGACAGCGGTGACCTCGACGTGGCCCGCGAACACCAGCGCGACGTCGCGTTGTGTGGACACGAAAGGCACTCCGTGCGAGGCGGCATCCCTCAGGTGCGGCCACAGCAGGCGCGACTCGACCGGATCCAGCGCCAGCCAGTCTCCGGAGAGTCCCGACAGCAGCGAGTCGCGAGCGAGACTCAGCAGATCGCCGAACCAGCGCGACTGGGCCGGGTCGAACTGCGTGTTCGGACGCCGCACAGCATCCCACGACGCATCCGCCTGCACCCACGCCCCCGTGGACTGACTCTGGCGCAGCGGACGAACAGCGAGCAGCAGCTCCCCGGGATCTCGCGCAAGGTCACGCACGGTCGCCGACGTGGCGCGCGGAGCCGACCAGTGATGACGCGAAGCGTCGCGACGGCGCAACTCGATCCCGAGCGCCAACGGCGTGGTCGATGCGCGTGCGGACGGCGTCAGGGCACGCCAGGAAAGAGGCGCGGATGCTGCGGAGTCAGGAGTCGTCGACATCGCGGACGATCCTCCTCCACACCACCGACATTCGCGTCAGCCGACGCGAATGTCGTCAGTTCGCGCGAGCGACGCGCGCAAGCACGCCGTGCACGAACGCGCCGGAGTCATCCGTCGAGAACTCCTTGGCGAGTTCGACGGCTTCATCGATCGCAACGGCCGTCGGCACCTCGGGGTTGTGCAGGATCTCCCACACGCCGATGCGCAGCAGAGCACGGTCGACCGCGGGCATCCGCTCGATCTTCCAGTCGCGACTGTGCGTCGTGATCTGCTCATCGATCTCTTCGCCGTGGTCGACGATGCCGTCGACGATCTCGCGGGCGTAGCCCCAGGAAGCCTCACGGGCAGGCTCGCCCGCCGCGCGCTTCGCCTCGGCGGCGAGCGTTGTCGTCAGCGCATCGCCGCGCACATCCGAGGAGAAAAGAATGTCAAGAGCGCGCTTGCGCGCCTTCGTCCGGGCGCTCACGCCTTACTTCTCGCGACCAAGGTAGTCGCCCGTGCGAGTGTCGACCTTGACCTTGGTACCCGCTTCGATGAAGAGCGGAACCTGGATCTCGTAGCCGGTCTCGACCGTCGCGGGCTTGGTGCCTGCAGACGAGCGGTCGCCCTGAAGGCCCGGCTCGGTGTAGGTGACCTCGAGGATCACGGACGCCGGAAGATCGATGTAGAGCGGGTTGCCCTTGTTGAGCGCGATGGTGACCTGCTGGTTCTCGAGCAGGAAGTTCTTCGCGTCGCCCACGGTCGCGGCGCCCACGGTCAGCTGGTCGTAGTCATCCATGTCCATGAACACGAAGCTGTCGCCGTCGGTGTACAGGTAGGTGAAGTCACGACGGTCGACGTTCTCGATCTCGATCTTCGTGCCCGCGTTGTAGGTCCGGTCGACGGTCTTGCCCGACACGACGTTCTTGAGCTTGGTGCGCACGAACGCGCCACCCTTGCCCGGCTTGACGTGCTGGAACTCGATGACGCTCCAGAGCTGTCCGTCGATGCTGAGGACGACGCCGTTCTTGATGTCTGCGGTCGATGCCATGCGCGTGAATCCGTTTCGTGTCGAAGTATGAGTGGGCCGATCCGCGGATGTCACCGCGCAAGGCGGTCGCACCGAAGCGTCAGGATCGGAGCCCGACGGTCAATTCTACGGGATGAGTGCTGCCAGCTGCCGCACGGCCTGCGCGTAGCCGTCGATCCCCTGTCCGACGACGTGCACGGCAGCGACATCGGTCAGGTACGAATGATGCCGGAACTCCTCCCGCGCGTAGACGTCGGAGATGTGCACCTCGGCGAACGGCAGGGCGATCCCGGTCAGCGCATCGCGCAGCGCCACCGACGTGTGCGTGAGGCCACCGGGATTGATGACGACGGCCGCGCAGTCCTGGCGCGCCGCGTGAATCGCGTCGATCAGCGCGCCCTCGTGATTGCTCTGCATGGCACGCACCGCGTAGCCGAGAGCTGCGGCTTGCTCGGCGACCAGACGCTCGACATCCGCGAGCGTCGCAGTGCCGTAGACCTCTGGCTCTCGCGTGCCGAGCAGATTCAGGTTCGGACCGTTGACCAGCAGGATCCGGCGCCCCGGGCGATCCGTCAGCTCCCGTGCCATCTCGATCTCGTCGCCGATGGATGTCGTCATCGTGACGCCCGTCGGCAGGAATCCGGATCGCTGATAGGCGCGCTGAGCGCGCGCGTTGTCGACGTGGACGCCCAGGTGCAGGCGGGTGTCTCCGTGGCTCGCCGACCAGGAGGCGGCGGCATCCAGCAGCTGATCGATGAGCCCGTCACCACGGTGAGAGGGCCGGACGTACACACCCACGACGTTGCTGCGTGATTCCGCGAGCACATCGCCGTGGTAATCAATGCTTCCGGCAGCGGCACGCAGGACCGTCACCGAGCCGACCCAGCCTTCTCCATCCTCCGCGATGAACTGCGCGGCGGCATCTCCCGACGCCGAGTTGCTGGCGCGCTCCTGCCAGAACTCGTCGGGCTGGAGCGAGGCGTTCTCCCACGTCTCGAGAAAGGCCACATCTGCTGCAGGATCGCGCAGGGCCTCCAGGCGCAGGGCGCGCACGGCGGACCATTCGTCAGCCCGAATCCGGCGCACCACGGTGCTCATGCACCGACCTCCTGATAGGCCGCGAACAGCAGCGACTCATCCGGAGCCTGCAGAACGGTCGGCTTCGCGATGTCATCGAGGACGATGAAACGCAGCATGCCGCCGCGGCTCTTCTTGTCACGCTGCATCGTCGACAGGAGCGTCGCCCACGCGCCGCTGCGATAGCTCGTCGGCAGCCCCAGCGACTCGAGTACGTCGCGGTGACGCTGCACGGCCGCATCCGGAAGCCGGCCCGCGAGACGCGAGAGCTCTGCCGCGAACATCATGCCGATCGAGATCGCTGCGCCGTGACGCCAGCGGTAGCGCTCCGCGTGCTCGATCGCATGCCCCAGCGTGTGACCGTAGTTGAGGATCTCGCGCTGACCCGCCTCACGGAAGTCATTCGAGACGACCTGCGCCTTCATGTCGATCGCGAGTTCGATCGTGCGACGGAACTCCTGCGTGGTCGTGTCCACGGCGCGTGCGGGGTCTGCTTCGATGATGTCCAGAATCTCCGGCGCCCAGATGAAGCCCGCCTTCACGACTTCGGCATAGCCCGCCGTCGCCTCGTTCGCGCTGAGGCTCCCGAACTCGTCGAGATCGCCGATGACGGCACGCGGGGCCCAGAAGGCACCGACGAGATTCTTGCCCTCGTTCGTGTTGATGCCGGTTTTGCCGCCGATCGCGGCATCGACGAGACCGAGCACCGTGGTCGGCACCTGCACGACCTGGATGCCCCGCAGCCATGTGGCCGCGACGAAGCCGGCGACATCGGTCACCGCACCGCCGCCGTAACCGATCACCGCGTCGGTACGGGTGAAGTCGGACTGCCCCATGATCTGCCAGCAGAACGCCGCGACCTCGATGCGTTTTCCGGACTCCGCGTCCGGGATCTCCGCGAGCAGGACCTCGCGAGGACCGTTGCTCGTATCCGAGACGAGTCGATCACGCAGTTCAGCCGCACGGTCGGCGAGCGTCGGCGGGTGCACGACGAGGACTTTGCGCACGGCGGGGTCGAGTGCCCCGGAGACGCGGTCCAGGATGCTGCGTCCCACGACGATCTCATAGGGGGCAGCGCCTGCCGTCTTCACGGTGAAGGTCGAAGTCTGCGCGCTCATTCGCGTCCTCTCATCCAGTTCACGACCTGCTCCGCAACGCGCTGCATCGGCGTGCGGGATGTGTCGAAAGTCTCATCGGCGACCTCGTCGTACCAGCCGCGTCGGGCATCGGCGATGCGCGACCACTCGGCGACAGGGTCGTCTCCGGCCAGGAGTGGCCGTGTGGTGTCCGCGATGCGGGCGGCGACCGCTTCGGTGCTGACGGTCAAGTGCGCGACGGGCACCGTGCGCAGCAGGTCCCGCGTCGCAGGGGTCACGACCGCGCCACCGCCGAGCGACACGACGCCGCCCCGCGTGACCGCCTCCGCGACAGCCTCCGCCTCCCACGCCCGGAACTGCGCCTCACCGTGCGTCGCGAAGATCTCCGGGATCGCACCGTGCGCAGCCGCGATCACCTTGTCCGTGTCGACGAAACGCAGACCCAGCGCCTTCGCGACACGACGACCGACGCTCGTCTTCCCGGCGCCCATCGGGCCCACGAGAACAAGCACGTCACCCGTGGTGGATGGCGTCGACTCGGCAGGATCAGGCGAGCTCATCGTGCAGGATCAGCGCCTCGTCCGACGCGGATGCCGTGCGCAGCTCGGCCGGGATCGCCGCGAGGTAGGCGTCGAAGTTGCGACGAGTCTCTGCGACGCTGTCTCCCCCGAACTTCTCCAGCACCGAGTTGGCCAGCTCAATCGCCACCATCGCCTCGGCCACGACACCGGCAGCCGGAACCGCGCAGACATCGGAGCGCTGGTGGTGCGCGGATGCCGCCTCGCCGGAGGTGACATCGATCGTGCGCAGAGCGTGGGGAACGGTCGCGATGGGCTTCATGCCGGCACGGACCCGCAGCACGGTGCCCGTGGACATGCCGCCCTCGGTTCCGCCGGCGCGGTCGGACCCGCGAGTGATGCCGTTCTCGGCGACGAAGAGCTCATCGTGCGCAGCCGATCCACGGCGGCGCGTGGTCTCGAAGCCGTCGCCGACCTCGACGCCCTTGATCGCCTGGATGCTCATGAGCGCGTAGGCAAGACGTGCGTCGAGTCGACGGTCCCAGTGCACATGCGATCCGAGTCCGGGCGGGAGGCCGTAGGCGAGAACCTCGACGATGCCGCCGAGTGTGTCGCCGTCCTTGCGGGCCGAGGCCACCTCTTCGACCATCAGCGCCGAGGTCGCGGGGTCGAAGCAGCGCAGCGGATCGGCGTCGAGAGTTGCGACGTCGTCGGGACCCGGAAGCGGGGAACCGTCCGGAACGCGCACCGGCCCGATCGAGAGCGTGTGGCTGACCAGCCGAATGCCGAGCTCGCCGAGGAACGCGCGAGCCAGTGCGCCGAGTGCGACGCGGGCCGCGGTCTCGCGGGCGCTCGCACGCTCGAGAATGGGTCGGGCCTCGTCGAAGCCGTACTTCTGCATGCCCACGAGGTCAGCGTGACCAGGACGCGGGCGCGTCAGGGGCGCGCTGCGACCGCGCGAGCGATCGGTCAACTCGACCGGCTCGGGGTTCATGACCTCGATCCACTTAGGCCATTCGGTGTTGCCGATGCGCAGCGCGATCGGGCTGCCCAGGCTGCGACCATGGCGGACGCCGCCGGAGATCGTGAGGGCATCAGCCTCGAACTTCATCCGCGATCCGCGGCCATCGCCGAGCTTGCGCCGAGCCAGGTCGGCCTGAATCGCCTCCGAGGACAGCGGGACTCCCGCCGGGAGTCCTTCCATGACGGCAATGAGTTCGGGACCGTGCGATTCGCCGGCCGTGAGCACGCGGAGCATTCCTCTAGTCTCCCATGACGGCCGCGCGCATTTCGGCCACGACCGTTTCTTCGTCATCCAGGATAGCGAGGGGGTCTCCGTGCAGGAAGATGCGCACCTGCACGACCGCCTGATGCAGCAGCATCCCGATGCCGGAGAGTCGCGGCGCGTCTGTCCACTGCTCCGCAAGTGCCGAGGGCCAGGGCGCGTACGCCGCATCGAACAGTGCACCGCCCGCGTCGCCGAGCGCACGCGAGATCGCAGGCTCCAGACGGATGCCACTGGGCAGTGTCGCGATCGTCACATCGACCGTCGAATGTGACGCGTCGAATGCGGATCCGTCGACCGCGACCCCGATCTCCTCGCCGAGTGCGCGCAGCGACGTCACTGCCTCGGGGCGTCGCGCGACGACATCGATCCGCGTCGCACCGAGTTCGGCGAGGGCGAGGATGGCGGATGCTGCGGTGGCCCCCGCGCCGAGGATGCGCGCGCGCGGACTCTCCTGCAGACCGCCTTCACGCAGCGCCGCAACGAGTCCGGCGATGTCCGTGTTGAAGCCGTGTCCGCGCAGCGGGCCGTTCACCAGCAGGGTGTTGACAGCACCCGTGAGCGTTGCCGCGCGGTCACGCGTGTGGGCCCAGCGGAACGCTTCCTCCTTCAGCGGCATCGTCAGCGAGAGCCCTCGCCAGGAGCCGTCCAGTCCGGTGATCGCCGCAGAGAACGCCTCCGCCGCCACCTGACGACGCGTGTACGACCAGTCCAGACCGAGCGCGCGATACGCGGCGCTGTGCAGCTGAGGGGAACGGCTGTGCGAAACGGGGTCGCCCCAGACTGCCAGGCGCGTCGCTGTCTCGATGGCCACCTCGGTCACGGCGTCAGCACCCGGAATCGGGGTTCTCAGAACACCACTGCTGCATCTGCTCGACATACACGAGGTGCTCGTCGTAGGTGTTCGTGAAGATCGTCTCGCCCGTGTCCATGTTGACGGTCACGAAGTAGAACCATGGCCCGTCGACCGGGTGCATCGCCGCGTCGATGGCGAGGTCGCCGGCGCTCGCGATCGGCCCCACAGGGAGTCCGGGATACATGTACGTGTTCCAGCCGTTGTCGTCGTTGCGAGCCTCCTCCGACGTGCTCGCTTCCCCCTGGTGCAGCTGGCCGTAGCCGTACTGCACGGTCGAGTCCATCTCGAGGCGGCCGCCAGTCTCGGCGTTGTCGGGGCCGAGCCGGTTCTGGATCACTCGGGAGACCTTGTAGAAGTCCTCTTCGTACCGGGCTTCGCGCTGGATGATCGAGGCGATTGTGAGGATGCGCTGCTCGTCACCGGCGGGGACACCGGCTGCTGCCAGCGATTCGCGCGTGCGCTCGACCATCGCGGCGATGACCTCCGTCGCCGGCGTGCCAGCTTCGAAGGTGTCGTACAGTGCCGGGAACAGCCAGCCTTCGAGCGTCGGCGCGGTCACGCCGTAGACGCTCGGGTCTGCGACAGCTGCTTCGAGATCCGCCATCGGGATGTCCAGGCTCTCGGAGAGGATCGGGAGGATGGCCGCGATCGAGAGCCCCTCCCGGATGAGCGCGGAGTTCTCCAGCTTGTTCGCGGGATCGTCAAGCGCAGCCAGGGCCGCGGCAGCCGTCATCTTCGTCTGCAGTCGGTACACCCCCGGGTAGAACGTCTTCGCGATGTTCTCCTTCACGAGCATGTCGTAGAAGACGTCTGAAGTCTTCGTCACGCCTGCGCGGTACAGGGCCGCGGACACCTCGCTCCCTGTGTCACCGCTGGAGATCGTCACGAGGGTCTCCCCCGTCGCGATGCCCTCCTCGTAGTCTTTGGGCTCACCCCAGCCCATGACCTCGCTGATGCGATCGCCGTAGACGTTCCACACCGCGACGCCACCTGCGACGGCGCCGCCGAGCAGCACGAGCAGGATGATCAGCGCGATCAGACAGCCCTTCTTGCGCGAGCGACGACGCGGCTCCGTGCTCGTCGGCGTGGTGCCTTCGCGGTGGAAGAGGTCGTCGAGCGTCGCGCCGGATGGCGCCGCATCACTCGAAGCCGAAGGACCCGGTTCCGAGGCCAGAGGCCACGCGACCGCCTCGGGAGTGCTCGTCGGCGAGGCCTCGACACGATCCGTGTGCGCGCTGGAGGGAGCCGGAGCCACGATCTCCTGTGCGCCGGTGTCACGCGCCGCCGCCTCTCGCGCTGCCCGACGGGATCCGGGGACGGGTGCGTCCTCGCTGTCGCGCCCTTCCGAAGCAGCCCGCGCAGCCGCTGCCGTTGGGGCATCGGGAAGTGCACTCTTCGCCTGCTGCGTGACCGGATCTGGCAGGTTCTCAAAAAGATCAGCGATCGGGTCTTTGCTGTCGTCAGACGGCGCGGCAGAACGGTCGGGCATGTTCAGGCGGACTCCTCGTCGAGCGAAACCTCCGGACCGGCCGGGTTGCCGGTGCGTTTCTCGGTGTCGATCGCGTGCTGCAGCAGCACCACCGCGGCGACCTGATCCACAATGCCACGGGAGCCCCGCTGAGTGCGACCCGACGAACGTAATGCAGCGTGCGCCGTCACCGTACTCAATCGCTCGTCCACCAGAATGGCCGGTCGACCTGAAGCTCGGCTGAGTTCCCGTGCGAAACGTCGCGCATCAGCGGTCGATTCGGTGTCTTCTCCCCGCATGTTGATCGGCAATCCGACCACAAACTCCATCGG